>CADCUR010000286.1 GCA_902805935.1 uncultured Pyrinomonadaceae bacterium | reverse complement strand
TACTCCTTAGGTTTTGAACTATTGACTAATGTTAGGTTTTAGGACGAAATTAAAACGCTCACCTTCATAAATTGTTAAACTCTTTTTTGTCCTGAAGGCATCTATTTATTGATTCATCTCATCCTTTTTGATACTAAAATAAGCATAAAGATCTTAGACAAACAGACGGTGTTTCGGGTTTCAGGTAACAATAATGAATGTGGCGATTTTCCATCATCGAATGAATCGCTTTCACGTCGTGACCGGTAAGCAGCGCCGCTTCCTGAAGCGTGACCATACCGACTTTCCGCCCGCAATCTTCGCACCATGTCCGAACGAAAGTTCGGTTTCGTTTAATGATGAAGGTTTCGCTGGTTTCAATAAAAATTTCCGTCCGAATTTTTGCCATTGAGTTCCTTTTTCCCCGGAAGGGCGGTTGCAAGCATTTGTCTAAAAACCTTATGAATATTTTGAATGAGGAAAACCAAAGTGCCGTTGTTGCTGTCTTGCAAACGCTTACAAACCGCAAATTGAGATCGTCTCCCTCATCCGCGACTAACGATAAGAAACTTTCCGCTTGAAAGTCTTGAAAGTTACGTGAAAGTTCTTTTGAAATTTTTATCAAAGACTTTTGAAATACGCTTATGAGCAACAAAACATTGACCTTTTTCAAATTCGACGATTTCTATTTGGACATTGACGAGCGGCGTCTGACGTTTCAGGAGCAACCCGTTCCGCTCACTCCGAAGGCTTTTCAAACCCTGGTCGTCTTGCTGCGTAATCACGGAAAAGTGGTTGAGAAAGAATATTTCCTCAATGAAGTTTGGGCGGATACCTTTGTCGAAGAATCAACGCTGGCGCAAAATATCCTGACCTTACGAAAAACTCTCAGCCGTCTTAAGAACGACAAAGAATTTATCGTCACGGTTCCGCGTCGCGGGTATCAGTTTGCCGGCGAGGTGCAGGAAATCTTGGGCGATGAAGAAATATTTGTGGTCGAAAAACGCACGCGAACGCATCTCATCGCCGAGCAGCGCGAAATCCACGATTCCTTGGATACAAATTCGGGCAGTACAAATTCGGGCAAAATTACGGTAAATTTCCGTCAGTTATTTTTAAAAAACGGTTTTTCATCTCGGAGGAACGCAATTTTTGCCGGGCTGCTGGCATTACTGGCTTGTACAATTGGATATTTCGCGGCTTTCGGGTTTAGGGGAAATCAGAGTTTTGCGGAATCACAATTTAGAAATTTTCGGACGGATACGATTGTCGCTGATGCGGATATCCGAAACTCGGCAATATCCCCGAATGGGAAGTATCTCGCGGTGGTTCAAGTGAAGAACGGCATTCAATCTCTATATCTGCGGCAAATCGAAAACGGCAATACCGTCGAAACTGTTCCGCGAATCAACGGAAAATTTATCGGCGCGGTTTTTTCGCCGCGGAGTGAGCAAATTTATTATTCCGTAAATGAAACGCTCGAACCAAACAAACCTGCCGTCTCAACGCTTTACAAAGTTTCCGTTCTCGGCGGCGCTTCGCAAAAAATCCTGCACAACATTGATAGTCCGGCGGCGATTTCGCCTGACGAAAGCCGTCTCGCATTCGTTCGCCATAACTCCGAGAGTAAAGAAACCGCCCTTATAGTTACGGATATGGAAGGTAGAAACGAACGGAGTCTGGCAGTTCGCCAATCGGAAAGCGGATTTACAAACGGCGGCGGCGCCTGGTCGCCCGACGGAAAATTGCTTTCCGCGACTGTTTTTCAGCGTGAAAACAGCCGTGTATCCGCTCAGGTGGCGGTTGTCAATGCCGAATCCGGCGAACAAAAAATCGTTTCGCACGAAAATTGGACTTCGGCAGGTCAAACCCTCTGGCTCAAAGACGGCAGCGGAATTCTCGCGGTCGCTTACGCGGCAAAATCGCCGAGCTTGAATGACGAGCTTTGGGTTGTCTCGTATCCCGAAGGCAAATCCCGATTCATAGCCGACGGCATCAACGGAAATTACGGGGTCAGCCTGAATGCTGCGACAAATTCGGTTGTCGCCGTCGAATCGAATAAGTTTGCCTGTTTTCTGACCGCTCCGGTCAATAATCTATTTAAAAACACTCACGTTTTAACCACCATCTCAGATGAATGCCCTTTGCCGTTCGGCGCAGATTGGACAAATGACGGAAGAATCGTGTATTCGGCAACGGACGACGGGAACGCGGACATTTTCACGATCAGCGAGGACGGCAGCGAGCGAAAACAATTGACTTCGGACGCGAGCGCGGAAATCTCGCCGAAACTTTCCGCCGACGGACGCTTTTTGATATTTATGTCGAATCGCACCGGGCAGATGGACGTTTGGCGAGCGGACGCGAACGGAACAAATACAAAGCAACTGACAACAAACGGGAACGTTAAAGACTCGGTGATTTCGCCTGACGGTGAAACGGTTTTTTATCTTGCCCAGGATTCTGAAGGTATGGTTGAAACGCTTTGGCGGGTTTCAATTAACGGTGAAAATCCGACGAAACTAACCGACCGGATGACTCGCTCGCCGCGCATTTCGCCTGACGGGAAAACGATTGCCTGTTATATTTCAAATCCCGAAATTAATTCGATGATGCTCGCGCTTGTCTCAGCCGAAACGGGCGAAGTCCTGAAGTATCCAGCGACTCCGCAAAACGACGATATTCCTTTTCTCGATTGGTCAAAAGACGGCGAAAATTTGTTTGTCGTGCTGCGAAGGGGAAAGCCTCAAAGTTTTTGGAAACTTCCTCTAAATGGCAGCCAGCCCGTACGAATACGCGAATGGGAAAACGATGCGGTTTTCAGGCTGGCGATTTCCAGAAACGGCGAAAGAGTTTTTTATGAAGTCGGAAATCAATTAAACAGCGTCGTGCAGTTTCAAAGTTTGGATTCAGACGGCAGGACCGGCTTCGGGCTTTATAAGTAGGAATTTAAAGGAGTTTTTTGCAATCAGCTTTCTTACTCCGCTTTCTTGACCGCCTCACTTCTTTGAGGTCTCCGAGCGGCACGCCGGGCATCTCCTTTTGTTCGTAAAGCAATGAATCGGACAGGGAACTTTGCGTGCCTTCGGTTTGCACCACTACGCGGCTTACTTTCGCACGAACCAGTAACGAACAGCGACGCATCGGGCTAAAACCGCGACTTTCATCTTTACTCGTTGATTCTGCTCGGCGCGGTTCTTTTTCTCGAAGGCGTTCGTTCTCTGCGCGCGGCTTTCCTGCTCAAAAACGGCGACGACGAAAGCGGCGTTCGTGAAGCGCAGCGAGCGAGTTGGACGGTTTTGGCGATTTCCGTTCCGCTGATTCCGATACAGTTTTTCGGAATCGTTTTAACGGTTTTCAGCTTATTGAATTTGGCGGCGACGAAAATCATCTTGTCGAAACGGCGTTTGACAGCCGAAGCCGTCGCGGTTCTTTTAATTCTGGTTTTTTCGTTCGGCAATTTGCCGGTTTCCGCGCAGACGCGGCGCACGGCGAAACCGAACAATCAGCAGACCGCCGCTAATCAGCCGAAAACTGCTGCGAAAAAATGCGACGGCGGCTGGAGCGGCACGATTACATATACGAAAACCGAAAACAAGAGCGATTACGAAAAACGACCGACCGGCTACATCAAAAGCACTTCGAGTTTTCAAGCAACGGCGAATGTTACGGTTAGAGAGGACGGTTCGGCGAGCGCGAGCGCGAAGGTCAAAGTTTCGGGCGAAATCGAAGACGTTAAAGAAGGCTCAGAATGCTGTATGATTTCGCTCAAAGGCTGCGCGCGCAATGGCGGCTTCAAATCCGCCGACATTGTGAAAACCGAATCGAACGCCGAAGCGACGGCAACTTCAAAAAACGGCGTGAACCTTGTCGGCGAAACTCTTGTCGCCGACATCGGCATTCCCGAAGCAATCGGAAAAACTGTTAGAACCGTGCAGATGGTTAGAAAAAGAGACTGCGACAACCTGAATAAAGATGTTTCCGAAACTCAGGAAAAGCCGACTTCATATCTCGTCGGACCGATCAGCATCACAGCCCAGGTTGATCCGAAAAACCCGAACGTGATTCGCGGCACTCAAAAAGAGAGCGGCAAAGACGGCGACACGGTAATCAGTTACACCTTTTCGCGCTGCGCCGCACCCGATATTAAATTGAGCGATTTGGCTTTGGAGCATCACGAATTTCCCGATGCCAACGCTTGGCACGCGGTCGGCTCGGAAACAGTTGACGGCAATCTCGTGCGTCTCAAAGCGAAGGTTCGGAACGACGGCAGCGCGCCGGGTTACGCGACCGTGAAATTCACCGAAACGGCAGAAAATATCGAACTGCCCGGTTCGGTTTCGGTTTCCCTGCAGCCGGGCGAAGAACGCGAAATCGAATCCGAATGGGACACTTCCGGTTTCGCTTGGAGCAACGACGGCAAACCGAAATCGCGGCGTCAGATTAAAGCCGACATCGGGAGCGAGTCGCTGACCGAAGACATCACGGTTCTGCCAAAACCTATCATTTTAGTTCACGGTTTGTGGGCGAACGCCGCCGGTTGGAGCGATTACCAAAGCTATCTCAACGAAGCGCACAGCTTTGCGTGGCGGGCGTTTCCGGTCGGCGCGCGACCGGAAATTGCGAAAATGAGTACCGGCGACCGCTTGGGAAATTACCAGCCGACGAACTCTATTTTTCAAAACGCGCAGGAACTCGGCAAGGAAATCAAGCAGGTTCGCAAAGAAATGAACGCTTGGCACGTTGACCTCGTGGCGCACTCGATGGGCGGACTTATTTCGCGTTTTTACATTCATTCGTTTATGCAGCCGGTTTTCGACGGCAAGCCCGAAGCCGCGCATCTCGTAATGCTCGGCACACCGAATATGGGCAGCCCGTGCGCGGATTTGATGGGCGGAGTCTTTGATTTCTTCGAGAAGCCGGTCGAAGCGATGCGCCAGCTTCGTCCGTCGGTCGTCGCCGAATTCAACCGCCAAATCACGAATCGCAAAAACGTCAAGTTTTCGATTCTCGCCGGAATTCCCGTGCCGCGCGTGTGCCAGGCAAAAGAATGGGGCGACGGCGTGGTGACGATTCCCTCGGCGTTATGGCAAGTCGCCGACCGCCGATTCGCCCCGCGCGAACACACGAGCTTGACCGGCAAAGAAGACTTTTTCGCATTCGTCAAACCGCGTCTCGCCGTCGGACCGAATGGCGGCGGGCAAACCGAAACCGCCGCGCTCGAACAAACGACGAGCGGCGATTTTGCCGGATTAAACGACAATTCTGTCAACGACCGTTACGGTTTCGCCAAATACTTTGTCAACACTGCGTATAAACGACCGGAAACCGGGCAAACGAGCGAAGACGAAGTTCCCGGCTTGATTGCGCGTAAAGCCGTTCGGCTCGCCGCAAAACAAACGACGGAAATCGAAATTTCCGTTTCAAACGCCGCTGCCGCCGGAGTGACTTTAGTTGCCGCGCCGACTGTTTCGGCGAGCCTGATTGATGCGAATAACGCAGTCGTCGGCACGAGTGCGGCTGGAACAACCGCGGCGACGGACATTTTCCGAACAATTGCTGCGGAAAAATCGGTTGCAAGCGGCGTCTGGAAATTGAAGCTCGAAAACACCGGCAGCGAGGAAACGACTGTTTTAGTTGCGGGTTGGACAAACTCGAATTCGGCGCAATTCGTGTTGACCGCCGGAAAACCGAACGCTGCGGGACAAGTCGCACTACAAGCCAAATTGTTGAACAACGACGCGCCGATTCTAAACGCTAAAATCACGGCGCGAATCAACAACGCCGCCGAAATCCTTTTCTACGACGACGGACGGCACGCCGACAGCGCGGCAAATGATGGAATTTATGGAGCGATTTCCGAAAAACTCGGCAGCGGCGATTATTCGATTGAAGCCAGAGCCGAAACAAACGGTCAAACCAGATTTGCCGCCGCCGCATTTACAATCGGCGCGACGGCGGCGACTAAAACAGGCGCTCGCAAAATTAGCAAAAAATAGCGCGCCGACAATCGTTCAAAAAGGCGCAGGAATTAAGCCTCGCGCCTTTTCATTACGCGCCGCGCCGTTTGTTGTGAACCGTTTTCCGGTTGCTTTGCGCGTTAGAAACAGGAGAATAAATTTATGTTAACGAATGCATCACACGAACCCATTATCGTCCGACCGCACGAAGGCGAAAAAGTCCGTCTTGCTGGAAATGAAATCGCTTTTAAATTAACCGGCGAGCAATCGGGCGGCGCTTTTTCGGTCATTGAATACACGGTCGCGCCGAATTTTGAAGCGCCGCCCGTGCTTCACGCCAACGCGCTTGAGGCGTGGGCTGGTTACGTTCTTGAGGGCGCGCTCGTTTTCGAGTTTTCCGGCGGGCGGCGTTTTACAGCCGAAACCGGCGCATTCCTTTATTTGCCGAAAGGCGCGATGTTTAAATGGTGGAACGAAACCGATTCGCAGGCGCGCTGGCTGTGCATTTATTCGCCCGCCGGTTTTGAAAATTATTTTCGAGAAGTCAGCCGAATCGTAGAAGACTTTCCGAGGGAAAATTTCGACATTAAACAAGCGATGCCGCAAATTCTGCCGCTTTGGTTGAAATACGGCATCGAGTAACTTTAAGGAATTATGAAAAACTTTGTTCGCCCCGCCTTTTTCTTGTCGCTGATGAGCAGTTCGGCGTGCTGTTTCGGTGAACTTGAACGACGCCGGCAAGATTTTTCGGACGGCGAGCGGCGAGTGAAGAACCACCCGCACTTAAATTCCGCCGATAAAATTTTTACGGCTTTATGTTCGTGATACTTTTTTCCGCCGCTTTGCGCGTTATTAACAGAACTTAATTTATTTCATTTCATTCAAGGAGCAATTTTTATGTCTTATCAATTCGCAAATAATCAAACGCAGTCAAGTTTCGGACTCGCGCCGAACGTCGCCGCGCTCGTCAGCTACATTTGGATTCCCGTGACGAGCATTCTCGTTTTAGTTACGGAAAAGCAAAACCGCACGGTTCGCTTTCACGCTTTTCAATCTTTATTTTTGGGACTCGGTGTTTTCGCCGCTTCGATTGCATTAAGCATCGTGATGGGCGTCGTCGGCGCAATTTTAGCCGCCGTTTCGTCAACGCTGGCGGTTCTCGCGGCGCTCGTTTCGCTCGTCGTGTGGCTCGCTTTCACGGTGGCAATCTTGGCGGCGTGGGTTTTGTGCCTCGTCAAAGCGTATCGCGGCGAGGAGTATCAACTTCCCGTCGTCGGCAAATTCGCTGCCGGAATGGTCAACAAATAATTCTGCCGGAATTATTTTTCGTTTCAGTTGCGGCTAATTCGACTGGCAAAATCTTTTTTTGCTATCCACTTCAAATCAAACTCAAAATGAGCGTGAAATTAGAAATAATTTCACGCTCATTTTGTTGATACCTTTTTTGATTAATTTTCGCCTTGATGATGGAGCCGAAATTCGGCTTAAAATTTACGAAATTTATAAAAGGAAACAAAAGCAATGATGAGCAAAATTAAAATTCTTTTCTTATTAGTTTTATGCGTCAATTTAATCGGCGGAATGATGAATGTTTCGGCGCAAACGGGCGGCGATAAAGTTTTAGTCGCGGCGGGCGGCAAAACGCTCAACCAATCGGATGTTGACCAGATGATCGAGTTTTACGAATGGGCGTCTCAAACCAGTTTTACGAGCGAGCAGCGCGCGCAATACAGCCAATTAAAAGCGGCGGAATTTCGCCGCAATCCGGCTGAAGCCAAAAAAGGCAATGACGAAGTAAAAGGTTTTTTGCCCCAAATCAATTCGAGCAGCCCGAGCGAAAAAGAGCGAGTTCGCAACGCTTTTAACGACAATTTCATTCCGAATCTTCGCAAAGCGACGGACGACGCCGAAGCGCAGTTTTTACTTGGCGTGTATGACGCGGCGCGGGGCGGCAATAACGGCGGCGAAACGGCAGCGAATGACGCAACGGATGCGAGCGATTCTGGAAATTCGTCAAGCGGCGGCGTTTCAGATTTAATCGGCAAATGGGCGTGGGGACGTTCCGGCAGCACGACTTACGCGGCGGGCGGCGCGATGCTCGGCAGCAACGGTTCGCGCCACACTTACCAATTTGCGGCAAACGGCGCGGTCGAATACACCGGCATTATGAACGTGATGACCGGCGGCTGCAATATGCAAATTTTCAAGACGATGAAGGGACGCGCGAACTTAAGCGGCGGCACTCTGACGATCAATTGGCAGCCGGCGACTTTCACGCGCGACGATAGCTGCAGCCCGTCGAAAAACTATACGAAAAAGCTGCCCGCCGAAACCGAATCTTTTCAAGTTAAATTCAAAACCGATTACGGTCAGAAGCAGCTTTGCTTGATGGGCAAAGACGAAACTTGTTACAGCCGCTCGGAATAGACGAGCGTTGCGCGAAAGGAGCCGAGGCAATGACACAGGTATTTTTCAAAATTCTATTGAGCGGACTTTTATTTCTCATCGGTTTTGCGAGCGGGTTTGCGAAAACGCCGACCGTAAAAGTTCATTACGATGTGACGCCGATGGTTGCGAGCGATGCGCCGAAAATCAAAATCGGTTTGTCGTTTAAGGGCGACCGATCAGGCTCGACGAAAATTCGTCTGCCGCTCGAATTCGCCGGACAGTCGCGGCTTTATCAGGCGATTAAAAACTTGCGTTTGACAATTTCAGACGCTGAATTGATTGATACCGACCAGCCGGAAATTAAAGCGATCAAACATCGCGGCGGCGAAACAATTCGGCTCGAATACGAGCTGATTCAGGATTGGACGGGAGCGCCGGAAGCGGGCGGCGCGAGCGCGAAGCCGGGCGGCGGTTATCGCCCGATTTTGCAGCCCGGTTATTTTCATTTCCTCGGTTCCGGCGCGTGGGTTTTGCCCGATTTGCCGAAAGATTCAAAACTGAAAGTTTCGATGGATTGGAAAAACGTCAAGGAAAATTTCACGCTGGCGAACAGTTTCGGAACGAACCAAACCGCGCAAAGTTTTACGACCGATGTCGAAACGTTCGGCTCCTCGATTTACGTCGGCGGAGATTATAGAATCGCCCGCAAAAACGTCAAAGGCAAACAGCTTCTGCTGGCGACGCGCGGCAAATGGAATTTTACAGATGAAGAATGCGCCGGACTAATTGAAAAAATCGTGCTGGCGACGCGCGAATTTTGGAACGATTTCGAGCAGCCGTATTTTTTAGTCACGCTTTTGCCTATCGAGTCCGATCCGCAAAGCAAATCAATCGGTGGAACCGGTTTAATCAACTCGTTCGCCACTTTCGTTACCACGAACGCGGCTCTCAACGATGTCGTCTGGCTGATCGCGCACGAGTATTTTCATAATTGGAACACCAACGCTTTCGGCGGAATGAAACAGCCGGAACAAGCCGTTTACTGGTTTAGTGAAGGCTTTACGGATTATTACACTTATCGCTTGCTGCTGCGCGCCGGACTGATTGATTTGGAAGGATTCGCGGCGCGCTACAACGAGTTTTTATCGGATTATTACCTGTCGCCCGTGCGCAACGAAAACAACCGGCGCGTTGTGCGCGATTTTTTCAGCGACCAGGCTGTCGGCAAACTGCCGTATCGACGCGGAATGCTACTGGCGACGAAATGGGACGACATTATCCGCCGGCAATCGAACGAGGGGAAATCGCTCGACGACGCGATGCGCCAGATTTTGCGCGACGCCCGACAAAAGAAAATCAAAGAAATCTCGACCGATTACGTCGTTTCCGTTTTGTCGCAATACGCGCCTTACGATTTTGCCGGAGATGTCGAAAAATACGTGGAAAAAGGCGACACAATCGGCGATTTCGGCGGAGTTTTGGGCGAATGCGTCGAGTCGTTCGCCGTGCATTCGGGCAAATTTGAACTCGGTTTCGATTTCGAGACGGCGCGCAAGAGCAAAACCGTCGCGCAACTGGTCGAACCAAGTGCGGCTTATCGAGCCGGCTTGCGCAATGGGCAAAAAGTTCTCGGCGCTTCGGTTTACTTCGGCATCACAAACAAGCCCGTCGAATTAACGATTGAAGAAAACGGACAAAACCGAAAAATCGTTTATTTGCCCGAAGCAGCCGAAAAAATCTCGATTCCGCAATTCAAAGTCAGGGAAAATTTATCCGAGAACGAAAAAAAACGCTGCTTGAATGTGCTTTGACACTTTGGGCAGTCAGCCGATTTCAATATGCGGAGTTGATGATGAATAAAGAATTCGCATTTTTAATTTTAACAGTTTTACTGTACGTCGTTCCGGCAACGACGCAATCGAAACAGCCGAAAAAGATGCGCGATTATTTTATGCCGCTGCTGCCGGACAGATATTCGAGCTTCTGAAAACTGCTTCGCAGGCTTTTTATATTCCTGAAATGAAGATTTTTCAATAGAATTTTGATTGGCGCTGAATCAAGTATTTTGAAGTTCAGTAAAACCTTTAAAGTAAAAGAATAAGTGCAGTATAAGATTAAATGGTTTTTTTACCGCGAAAGGTTGATAACTTCAGAATTGCATTTATTTCTGTGCCGCATTATCAACCGCCGCGCGAAAATCTTTCCAGGAAAGCGCGCCCGAATGAACGCCGACGAGCGTTTCGACATCGAGTTTCAGTTCGTCAACCTTTTTCACCAATTCGTGATTGATTTCGATAATCGGCGGAATTCCGCCCGTCTCTAGCGGCGAAAACATATCGCCTTGAAACAGGATTTTCTCTTTCGGAAAATAAAACATCGTCATCTCGTTGACGTGCGATGTGGGACCGATGCTGTGAAGCTCGACGGTGCGTTTGCCGTCGGTGAACACGCGCTTTCATCGTCACAAAATCTATTGAACCGTGAGCGGAGATTCGTTCGTATCCGTGACGAACGGAATCTCTAAAACAACAATCAATCCGCCCGCCGATTTATTCGTCAGCTCGAATTTATGATGCGAGCCGTAAAGCTGCTTTAATCTGCTGCGAACATTCGTCAACCCGACGCCTCGCCCGTCGTTTGAATCGTCGTCAGGATTAATCCCTGCGCCGCTGTCCGCGACTTCGATGCGGATCGCATCTCCGAATCTTTTCGCATTGATTTTAATAAAACCGTTTGCGGCGTGCGGCGCAATAGCGTGCTGCACGGCGTTTTCGACAATTGGCTGCAAAATCAGATGCGGCACCTGCGCCGTCAAACTCGCCGGGTCAACGTTGAAATCTATTTTAAGCCGGTCGGAAAATCGCACCTGTTCAATTTCGAGATAACAGCGGGCGAATTCGATTTCTTCTTTTAATGTTACGGTCTGGCGTTCGGAATGTTCGAGCGTCAATCGCAAAAAATCGCCGAGCCGGGCAATCATACCGTTCGCCTTCGGCGGATCTTCGAGAACGAGCGAGGAAATCGAATGCAGCGTGTTAAAAAGAAAATGCGGCTGAAGCTGCATTTTCAGCGCGTGAAGCTCGGCTTTGGCGAGCTGCGCCGTAACGCGCAGTTTTTTCTCTTCTTCAGCGCGAAAGTTCTGATAAAAAAGAAAAGCCTGTATGGCGAAAACGATGAGCGCATAAACCAGCACGCCGAGATACACGCCGGAAAAGAAATTACCGAGATAATAATCAAAAATCGAAGCAAAACGCGTGTGAAGCGCCGGATCGAGCTGCCAGGTAATCAGGGCAAAGATGGTTTGATGAATCGTGCAAAACAGCAGCAAAGCCGCGACGTGGACAAGTAATTTACGCCATCGCAACGGTCGGATTTCAACCGGAAAGCGGCGCACAAAGCGATAGATAAACGGCGACAAACCCGCCCAGGTGTAAAAGCGCGTAAACTGAATCAAAAATAAAAGACGAACATTCGGCTGATTGCCGCCGCTTAATGCCGTCGCCAAAGACAGCGAAATTAAAACGAGCGCAAGCAATGTCCAAATCGCAAAAAACGCTGTTATGTAACTTAATCGCCGCCGAATATCAATCATTAAATTAAATTTCTAATCCCATCTTTATCGTTTCAGTTCGTATTTACAATTTAACACGCCGTCAAAAAACCTCTTTCGGTTCTGTTGCCTTCACAAGGTTAATAACACGCGCGGATTGCAATTCTCCAACCTTCGTCGCCGACTTTGATTGTCTTTATAACCTGATTCGTCGAAGTGTCAATCACCGAAGCGTCGTTTGAAAGCCCGCCTGAGGCACCTGCAAGTTTATCAATCAAAAACCGAATCTGTTTACAGGTTAGGTTTACGCTCCGGTTAAAAATCTTACTTTTCTAATTCGACAGTTTGTTAAAAATTAGCTGTGAAATAATAACTTTTGTATGTTGCGCACACGATAGATCTCGATAATCTGCCTTGTTATAATTGTGCAATCGCCTGCACACGGTCTAAGAGCGCCTTTCGCGCTGGCTACTTCTCTCAGTCACGACCGCTCGACAACGGACGATCTGCAATTAACGCAGGAATTTACTCTCGATTATGTTCGGCGCGAACTGGGCGACGGTGCCGGTCGCGGCGATTGCGTTGCAAGGCGGCGGGTATATCAAATACTCGCGGGGTTTAATTACCATTCTCGACTGCGAAGGACTCAAACATTTTAGCTGCGATTGTTACCGGACAGAGAAAGAGGAATATGACCGTTTGCAGAAATAACGGGCGGAAAATTTTATATGTCCGACTTCTCTTCTTCGAGAATTTGCCGCGCCACTTCAATCAAATTTTGACCGCAGGATTTCGGCGGCACGCCGCCCGGATTCAACACTTTTTTGGGCGGGCGACAAGCGCCTCCGCGAAATTCCGTAGCCCAGGCGCCGAAACGCGCGCAGCGAGTTCAGCCGACAATTTGGCAACCACAGCTTTCAGGTTCTGTCTGTCATTTTCGACCAAAGCTCGCGCTCAATTGCGCAATCAAGCAATCTGATTGCGATTTAACCGTTCGACCGCCTCACGCTGCTCCGGCGGCAGCAACGCTCGTCGCGCAAGCGTTTGCAGTCCGAGTCCGTTGACAATACTGTAACTCCAGATGAGGTAAGACAGCGGGTTCTCGGCGCTCAAGTTTAACAGGCGGCGAACCCGGTGCGGCACGACGAGCGCCTGCACGTCGAGCAAGAGGCGATACCGCCATTCGCCGAGATGCTGACGATATCGGTTGTATAAATCTTTGGTGTAAACGGTATGTTCAAGATCTCGTTCAAGATGACGGCGGCGGTCTGTCTGCCATTCGGCATATTCGGTCGGCAATCCCGGAATATGCATCATTTCGCCCAACCGTCGGAACGTAGCATACAGTTCCGTTTTCTCGCCGCCCGTGAGCGGACGATGAAGCAATTCAAAGGCGCGCCGCGAGTAATCAACGAGCATATAAAGCACGTCGCGGTATGCCCAATCGGGAATCGTCTGCTCGCGCGCTCGTTCGACTCCCGCGTGAATCGCGTTGATGCGGCGGATAATCACTTGCGCCTCGTTCTCTTCCGCGAAAACGATTTTTTGGGCGTAAGCGACCGTCGAGAAAAATCGCCCGATCGGATCGTCGGGAATTTTTCCGGTGAAAAAGAGCCAATCCACCGCGCGGTTGAGCGCGAATTCTGCCGCAGAACCGGCAAATACCAGCAGAATCAGGTCTGGGTCAGCCCAGATGCGGCGAACGATTGAACCCTTCTCGACAAAATCACGCATAAAGGAAATTATGAAAATTTATTACCTGTTCCCGTTCGGCTGGGCGGATATTCGATTCCTGATTACCAGTAATAATTATAACCGACGCGCAGCCCGTGAAGCGACGAGTAAGGAACGGTCGTGACGAGAACGACGGTCATCAGACTGTGCGAAAGCGCCGTTGCGAAAAGATTCGGCGCGCGTTGATAGACAGCAGCCCAGAGCAGACCACCGCCGAAAGTTGCCGCCGTCAGCCAAAAGTTCGGCAAGTGCAGCAAGGCGAAAATTGAAGCCGTAAAAAGTATGCTTCCGGCTCCTTTTCCCCAGATCATTTGCGCGCGGCGGTTGATGAATCCCTGCAGCGGATACTGCTGAATCAACGCCCAAACGAATAACCCGAGATACGTCCAAAGCAGAGACCAGCCGAAGCGCACATCGCCGAGGCGCAGACTTCCCGATAACCATCCGATAAAAATTAGCGCCAGTGTCGCCAGAAGCATCGGCGCGGCGAGCAGCCACAGAGATTTCCCCAAATTATCAATGCGCCAGCCCAATTCGCGCAGAGACTCGCGCCGTGCGCGGTGTGAGAGGAACATAATGATAAAAGCGGCGCCAACGGGAATTAGTCCAACGAGGAAATTTTTACCGAACAAAGGAGGAACCGCCCATTCTACAATCAGGACACAAATCACAATTGATAAAATCTCCGCGAGCGGCGGCATTAAATAACACCGCTTTTGATTCGTCGCTTTACCAAACAAAGCCTTCATCATTCTTGACGCTTGCCAGCCAGATACAAATTAAACTGCCGCAAACTATTCGGTCGGCTTGCCCGTCATCGGCACAAAACGCACCTTCATCGTCCGCCTCTCGGTTACGCCTTTCTTGGTCTTTTTGATGACGAGCATCTCTTGGTTCTCGGTCCCGATGGGAATTACCATTTTCCCGTCCACCGCTAGTTGATCAACCAAAGCCTGCGGAATTTCGTCCGGCGCTGCCGTCACGACAATGGCGTCAAACGGGGCTTGCTCGGGTATGCCGAGATAGCCGTTGCCGGCTTTCACGAAAACGTTTTTATAGCCTAATTGTTGTAAAACCTGCGTTGACCGTTCGGCTAATTCCGGGATGATTTCTATTGTGTAGACTTCCTTCGCCAACTCGCCGAGAATAGCCGCCTGGTAACCGGAACCCGTTCCGATTTCGAGAACTTTATCTTTTTTAGAGATGTCGGCAGCCTCCGTCATATAAGCGACGATAAATGGCTGAGAAATTGTCTGATTAAGACCGATGGGCAGCGGAGAATCCGTGTAAGATTGTTTCGCCAGAGTCTCGGGGACGAACTTGTGACGCGGAACCTTCATCATCGCCTCTAGGACGGACGTATTCTCTATACCGCGGGCTTGTATCTGCTGCTCGACCATTTCGCGGCGTTCCCTTTTGTATTCATCTTTCACCTTTTTCGCATCCTGTGTTTGCGCGTCGGCGGAGTTTTGCAAATTTACGGAATTGTAGCAGGAAAAAAGCGACAAACAGATGCAAAGCAGAAGCAGGATTAATAACTTATTCATAAAACCTCTCTATAAAACCGGAATCGAATTACTCAAACTATACGTTCAATTTTATCATCGCTGTCAACTTTATGATGACGTTTTAGAATGAAATAAAGAACAATACCGCTCAGAACAGTCAGAAGCGTCGCTATTAATTCCGCCGGGTTTCGCCAGACGGCGAGGCTTGCCAGAAAAACGGTTGCTCCGACAAACAGAACCGGGGCGAAAGGATAAGCCGGAATCTTTACCGATTGACTTTCCGCCCGAGGAATCAGAAATAAGCAAAAAACCGTTAAGGCAGCGCTGAGCGATAAAGTGAAGCCGAGATATGAAAGCAAGTTCTTTAAAGTGCTGAAAGCGACGACCAAAACACCCGCGACCGCTTGGAAAGCAATCGCCGCCCGCGGCACGTCTCCCTGAAAGCGAAAAAGCGCGGGGAATACTTTGTCTTCAGCCATTTTTGCGTAAACGCGCGGTCCAATCATAATCATTGCAAAAACCGAGGTTAAAAGAGACAGAGCAATAATCGCACGAACCAATAACGCCAGAGATTGACCGCCGATTGACTGCGCGGCGATTGCCGCCACATCCTCGCGTCCGACTACCGCTTCGTAAGGCGCTAAATAAACAAAGATTGAATTTAATATCAGGTAGAGGATTGTAACAATGAGCGTTCCGATCCACATCGCTCGCGGCACAACCGTTTGAGCGTCGCGCGCTTCTCCGGCAACATAAACTGCCGCATTAAAGCCCGAGTAGCTCAATGAAATCCACACCAGGCTTCCGGCAAACGCCGTTAACGAGAATTCCGGCGCGGAAGGAGCAGGTGAGCCGACGCCGATTACTTTTGCCGCGAAAACAGCCGCCGCAATAAAAATAATGAGCAAAGCGAATTTTAGAAAAACCACGACATTTTGCACGCCGATCCCGGCGCGAACTCGCGCTCCGTGCAGTAAAGCCGCCGTCACAATCAGAGCAATCGCAAGACTTTTAGGCGGCAAAGTAAAAGCAAGCAACGGCGAAATATAAGTCTCGAAGGCGAGCGCGGCGAAGGCGATTGCGCCGGTAAATCCCGCGAGCAGCGAAACCCAGCCCGCAATAAATCCGGCAAGCGGATGCAGGGCGCGCGATAGAAATAAATATTCGCCGCCCGATTCGGTAAAGCGACGCGCAAGCCCGCCGTAGCTGAGCGCCCCGCAGATAGCAATTACCCCGCCGACCGCCCAGGCGAGCATCACGCGGTTTGCAGAACCTAAATCAGCCAGAGCAAAACCCGATGTGGTAAATACTCCGGCTCCAATCATATTGGCAACAACCAGCCCAACAAGCGTCGGCAGGCGCAACGTCTCATAAACGGCTACTGAAGCGGATTCCGATTTATTTCCTCTTTCGTTCACATTAGTTTCAGTCTAGCTGTTTCACAGCAGTAGTTACATCGAAATGAATTACGGCGTCGAATTGTTTAGACAATCGAGCGTGAAAGTAATGGCTCTGACGCTCGGTTTGCGGCAGGTAAATAACACCGATTGCCCGCTCAAGTCGGTCGCTGTTTAGCGCTTCGGAAATTTTACCTCCTTGGCGTAGAATCAGCAGAAAATTCGGGACGCCGGTTTTGTGAAACAGCGCCGAGTAACTGCCTTCAAGCGCCGGGCGCACTCGTCTTCGTTCGTCATATCCGCCCCATTCTCTTGCCGCCCGAACATACCCCGTGTGGGTTGTGAAACCGACAAGCACTGAATCTTTACCATACCGTTGGCGAACTAACTGACCGACGTTGAGTTCGCCGACCCGCGCTCGTTCGGTCATTCGCGCGTCGCCCTGATGCGAGTTGTGCGCCCAGACGACAATCTTTGCCGGTTTGCCTGATTTTGTTTCGTGATGATTGGCGACGGCTTCGAGCGTTTCAGCCATATGTTGGTCGCGCAGATTCCAAGAAGAGATGTTGCGTTGATAAATTGCCCGGTAGTAAGCCTCGGCGTTTTTTACGACTCGCGCATTTTGTAAAGCATTAAAAAGTTCGTCGGTTTTATTAGAGCCGGGCTTAGCCATTAACTGCTGCATTTCGTCGAATTGCTGCTGTACATCTTTCTGGCATGATCGAGCGGTTTTGTTTAAAACCTCCAGTCCATAAAGCTGCGACGCACTGCGAAAGCGGCTAAAACAACCGTAACGCTTGCGGGCGCGGCGGGCTGCCTCGGCGTCAACCCGATTGAAATAGTCAATTGTCGCTGCGGCTGAATCCGACCAACCGTACAAGTCCATTCCGTAAATGGAAACCGGTTTTGTTAGGTCCGAGCGCGCGTTGATAGTTCTCAAAGAATCAACAAAATCTCGAAACTCCGAGTTACGCCACATCCAGCGAGGAAAGCGGTCAAAATCCGATAACGCTTTCTCCGCGCCCGTATCTTTTCCTTCGCTTCGTATGTAACGATTGACGCGATTTACTTGTGTCCAATCCGCCTCTATCACAACGGCGTCAAAACCCTTTTCTTCGACGAGCCGGCGCGTAATTCGCGCTCGCTCGCTGTAAAACTCGCTTGTGCCGTGCGTGGCTTCGCCGAGCATAACGAAACGGGCATTTCCAATCAGTTCCATCAAAGGATCGTAATCGCGTTCATCGCCTGTTAAAGGATAAGCCGCCTCTCGCACCAAACCGACAACCTCAGTTTCTTCAGAGGGCGGCGTGTTTGCATTTTTGGCTTTATTTGGCGTTTGTTGAGGAAAACAGACTAATACGCTAAACGAAAAAATCAGACACGAAATCAGCACTCGATGAGCAAAGTTGACTAAAAACTGCTTGTTCATAACATCACCAAAACAAGGGTTAAAATCAAATCTTTGGTTTCCGTAAGCAACGGCACAAAATTTCATTTATTAAAACTACTGCTCGGAGAGTTTTACCAATTCAACTGCTGGAGGCAGCACCTCTCCGATACCAGTCAGTATTCGCAAAGCTACAAAATCATCATAAGGCGTCTCGCCCTGATTGATTAAAACTACGCGCGCGCCCTCTTCAATCGCTACGCCGACCAGCGAAGCAGCCGGATTAACCATTAATGACGAACCTAAAACAAGCATCAAATCGCAGATTTGAGCGTGCCAGGCTGCCGTGTTTAATTCTTTCTCCGGCATCGGGTCTTCAAAATTTACAACCGATGAAATGAGCCGCCCGCCGCAGTTCGGACAATTTGGCTGATCGGCAACCGGCTTTTGCGTTCGGTAGCCGGGTCCGAAGCGATTAGCGTCCCATCCGACCTCCTGCCTCGTATATTGCCGGTCGCACGCGAGACAGCGGACAAGTTTTCCGTTGCCGTGAAGTTCGGCGAGAAGTTCCGGTTCAATGCCGGATTCGCGGTGCAGATTATCGGTGTTTTGCGTGATGAGAAACTGAAGTTTGCCGATTCGTTGAAGCTCAACCAGCGCCAGATGCGACGGATTCGGTCGAATTCCTCTCGGAGAAATCTTCCAAGAAGGCGGCGGCAAACCCGCGTCGCGCCGCGTCCAGACGCCGTTCGGTCCGCGAAAATCGGGAATGCCCGAATCGGTGCTGATGCCCGCGCCGGTGAAAGCGACGACGTGATTGCTTTCGATAATCCATTGAGCAATCGTTTCAATATATTTGTTGAGGAGTTGTTCAGTTATCATCAGCCTGGTTTGCGTCTCTCGATAAAAGATGTAAAAAGACAAAATTATGACCGAATCAATCAAGCGGCTTCACAGCGCTCGTTGCGTCAAAATGAATAACGGCATCGAATTGCTTTGACATACGCGCCTTAAAATAATGACTCTGGCGTTCGGTCTCCGGTTTATAAACTACGCCGATTGCTCTCTCCAGCCGCGTGTGAGCCAATTCTTTGATGAGCCGTTCATTGCCGCGAAAGATTAACAGGAAATTCGGCACGCCGGTTTCGTGAAAAAGGCTTGCGTAGCTTCCCGCTAGCGCCGGACGCACTCGCATTTTTTCGCCTTTTTCTCCCCATTCCGACGCCGCCGTAACTTCACCCATGTAAGTCGTAAAACCCACCAGAACTGAGTCTCCATCGTTTGCCTGGCGCATCAGATGTCCGACATTTAATTCGCCCGTTTCGCCCATCTCGGTCATTCGCGCGTCGCCCTGGTGCGTATTATGCGCCCAGACGACCACCTTAGATTTCTTCCCGCCTAAAGCATCTAAATACTCGGCAAGCGCCTGCAGCGTTTCCGCCATGTGCGTGTCACGAAGATTCCAGGTCGAAAAGTTTCTCTTATAACTGAGCCGGTAATAAGCCTCGCCGTTTTTGACGACCCGCGCGTTCTGGTAAGCGGAGAACAAGTCTTCGTCGCGCCCGCGATTTGTATTATTCAACCAAGCGTTAAAACGCCGTTCCATTTCCTGAAACTGCTCGGATGCCTGTTTTTCACAAGATTTTTTCTCATCTCCGGAGACAATGAAACCGTATTGTTCAAGCGCGTCTCGAAAGCCGTCGAAACAGGAATATCTTTGCGCCGCTTGTTTGCCGGCGTTCGGATCAATACGTTTGAGATATTCAATAACGGCGTCTGCCGACTCCGAAAGACCGTAAAGATCCATTCCGTAAATGCCCGCCCGCGATGCGTTGGGCTTGCCTGAATTGTTATACGAACGAATCGAAGTTACAAGGTCACGAAAATCTGTGTTGCGCCACATCCACTGCGGAAATCGCGTGAAACCCGCCAGCGATTGTTCGGCGGTTTGGTCTTTGGATGCCCCGCGGACAAATTCATTGACGCGATACGCATCCGTCCAATCGGCTTCCAAAACCACTGCGTCAAATCCCTTTTCCTCGATTAAACGTCTGGTTATCGCCGCTCGCTCTCGATAAAATTCGTGCGTGCCGTGAGTCGCTTCGCCGAGAAGAACAAATCTGGCGTCGCCGATCATTTTCAAAAGCGGGTCATAATCGCGCGAATCGCCTGAAATCGGATGCGCGAACTTCTTTACCAGAGCCGCCGCCTGTGCGTCTTCTTCGGTTGTCGTTTCAGCCGCTTCGGAACTGCCGAGCAAGTATCTGTTATCTTGCAGCGAGCAACCATTGCAGATCAACGAAACGAAAAGCAGTATGTGAACAAAGTTGAGAGTAATCCGTTTAATCATAATCGTCTCCGTTCATACTCACGGTTATTTGTCCGCTCCAAACTCTGACGCGAGAGCCGCCTCCAATTCGCCTTCACTCGGAACGGAAAGCACCTGTGAACCGACGAGCAATGTCGGTTTGCGCTCTTTTCCGTCGTTCTGGGATTTGACCCATTCCGAAGCCGATTCGTCCTGTTCGACATCAATATAATCGTAATCAACGTTTAATCTGTCTAAATATTTGAGCGTGCGCTTTGTATCGCCGCACCAATCCGCACCGTAAACTTTAATCATCATTGTTCTCCTTTCCAGCAGATTTTTTATGACTTATAACTTAGACGAACAATATAAAATCTTTTGATTTGTGCATTAAAACACTGAAACTCCCGCTTTTAACAATCTGTTGCGTTCATTTCAATTAAGCCTAACTGCTGTTAGAAGGCGGTTCTGTCGGATAGAAAACAGAATAGATTTTTTGCGTATGTTGCAATGAAACGAATATTTACCGTGCGAAGAAAATAATTAAGGCTTTTTTACATTTTCTTCGAGCGCCCTGAACAAAACTTAATCTTGATAAATAAAAAATCTATATTTTAGAAAAGATGACCGAACAATTATACGATTGCATTGTGATCGGCGCAGGACCAGCCGGATTGTCCGCCGCGCTTTTTCTTGCTCGTTACCGTCGGCGCTCTCTGACTTTTCACCACAACAGCCCGCGCAATATCTACTCGCACGGCGTCCACGGCTTTCTCGGTCATCACGGCATTTTGCCGACCGAGCTGCTGGAGCGCGGGCGGCAGGAAGTGACCCAGCACGGCGGCTTAATTATCGAAGGCTGCGTGACTCACGTCGAGCAAATCGCGGATGAACATTTTCGGGTTTCGACGGGCGACGAAAAAATCGTCGCGCAGAGTTTTGAGGCAAAGCGGCTGGTATTAGCGACGGGTTTGCGCGATTTCACGCCGGATTGCTCTGGCTTTCAAGAGTTTTACGGAGCGACCGTGCATCATTGCCCAGACTGCGACGGATTTGAAAACACCGGAAAGCGCGTCGTCGTTCTCGGCAGAGATAAAAAAACCGTCGGTTTTACCTTGAACTTGCTGACCTGGACGGACAATCTGACGCTCGTCACCGACGGCGACAGCAGCGATATGACCGACGAGCATTTCGCCAAGCTCGCCGAATTTAATATCCCGGTAATCAATCAAAGCATCGTCAAGCTCGAAGGCGATGTTGGGCGAAAACAGCTGCAATACGTTCGGCTCGACAACGGCGAATCGCTCGAATGCGACGCGCTGTTTTTCAATCTCGGAACCGAACCGTCATCGAATTTACACGAAAAGCTCGGCTGTCGGATTGACGAAGACAGCGGACTGATTTGGATTGACGAAGAACAGCAAACGAGCGTCAAAGGCGTTTACGCGGCGGGCGATATGACACCGCGCTCGCAGCTCGCCGTTGTCGCCGCCGCCGAGGGCGCGATGGCGGCGATTCATATTCACAAATCGCTCGTGCCGGAATCGCAGCGCGTTTGATTAATCGTCTGAACGAACTTGTCAGTCGCAAATAAAATAATGTCTCCTATTACCGAATGTTAACTAAAAAAAAACAGAAGATGCGATGACCGAAAACAGATTACAAATAAAAGATTCAAAAGCGTCAAAAAAAGGGCGATTGCAAACACGCCCTTTAACTCTGACCAAAGAAGCCGCCGCACTTGGGCTTTATCAGTTGCGGCTTGCCGAAAAACGCGATGCTTTGTTGTATGTGCCGAAAAAGTATAAAGCGGAAAATCCCGCCGCCTTCGCGCTGATGCTGCACGGCGCGGGCGGAAACGCCGAACACGGAATCGGTTTGCTGCGACAATTTGCCGACGATGCAAACATTATTTTACTGGCTCCCGCCTCGCAAGCCGCCACCTGGGACGTGATCGCCGACACATACGGCGTTGATGTCGAATTTATTGACCTGGCGCTCGAATACGCATTCGAGCGTTTTGCCGTTGATAAGTCGCGCCTTGCCGTCGGCGGATTCTCAGACGGCGCCTCTTACGCGCTTTCATTGGGATTAATTAACGGCGACCTTTTCAGCCACGTTATCGCATTTTCACCGGGCTTTATGGCTCCGACGGAACAAACGGGCGTGCCTCGCATTTATATCTCACACGGCACCGGCGACCGCGTGCTGCCAATCGAGCGATGCAGCCGCAGAATAGCGCCGCAATTAAAACGCGGCGGTTACGAAGTTCTTTACAGAGAATTTGACGGAGCGCACACGATTCCTCACGAAATTGCTCTTGAATCCGTCCGGTGGTTTGAGGCAAAGTAAAATAACCGCTTCGCCTTTCTGCGGGAAAGATTTATTTTCGATTAATTCCCGGAAAATCCCGCGCAAAAGTTGTTGGCGCACGCTGAATTGTGGAGAATCTGTTATGCCTTTACCAATAGATATCATTATTAACGCCGCTTCCGGCACGAGCGACAAAGAGGATGAACGGCGGATTCTTGCCGACATTTTTTCGGCGAATGACATCGAAGCCCGTATTGAGCTTGCCGAAAGCGGAGCCGAGATTGTCGAGATGGCAAAACGCGCCGTTAAAAGCGGCAGTCAGACGATTGTCGCGGGCGGTGGCGACGGCACGGTCAGCGCAGTCGCAGCGGGACTGGTCGGCACTGAAAAAAATCTCGGCGTTCTGCCGCTCGGCACGCTCAATCATTTCGCCAAAGACTTGAATATTCCCCTTGACCTCGAAGAAGCGGCGCGCGTGATTATCGCCGGTCACGTCGCTAAAGTTGACGTTGCGGAAGTCAACGGGCAGATATTTATTAACAATTCGAGTTTGGGACTTTACCCCGACGTTGTGCGGCGGCGCGAGCAGCGACAACGCCTCGGCTTCGGAAAATGGAATTCGCTGCTCCGCTCGGCGTTTAAAGTTTTGCGCCGCTATCCATTTCTCGATATTCGTTTGAACGCCGACGGCAAGGAAATCGTCACGCGCACCCCGTTCGTCTTCGTGGGCAATAACTTGTATGAAATGGAAAGTTTCAATATCGGCGGGCGAACCTGCTTGGACGCCGGGCATTTGAGTTTGTATATGACGCCGCGCGCCGGACGATTCGCGTTGCTGCAGATGGCGGTGCGGGCGCTGTTCGGAAAACTTCGGCAAGCAAAGGATTTCGTGTCTTTATGTACCGATGAAGTGTGGATCGAAACTCGGCACAGACAATTGCGCGTGGCGATGGACGGCGAAGTTCTAATGTTGGAAACGCCGCTTCATTACCGCGTGCGCCCCGCCGCGCTGCGCGTGATTGTTCCGGCGAAAACTGTAGATGAAACAGGTGAAAAAGCAACTGAAGAAACTGTTGAAAAGGAGTAATTTTTGATGCGAACGCTGGTGCATTTGTCCGATATTCATTTCGGGCGCGTTGACGCGGCGATTATTGAGCCGCTCGTTGCGCTCATTGCTGATCTTAAACCTGATGTCGTCGCGGTTTCCGGGGATTTGACGCAGCGCGCGCGCAGCGCGCAGTTTCAGGAAGCCCGCGCTTTTCTCGACCGGCTGCCCGAGCCGCAGATTGTCGTTCCGGGCAATCACGACGTGCCGCTATACAATGTTTTTGCCAGGTTTTTTCAGCCGCTCGACAAATACCGCCGTTTTATTACAAACGATTTGGAGCCGTTTTACGCGGATGAAGAAATTGCCATTCTAGGCATTAATACGGCGCGCTCTTTAACCTTTAAAGGCGGGCGCGTCAACGAAGAGCAAGTCGCCGTGATGCGTGAAAAGCTGTGTCCGCTCGGCAGAGACGTGGTTAAGGTCGTCGTCACGCATCACCCGTTCGATTTGCCCGAAGGCTTTGATGACGATGAGCTAGTCGGACGCGCAAAGATGGCGATGAAAACGCTTGCCGATTGCGGCGCGGATGTTTTTCTCTCGGGACACCTGCACGTCAGCCACACCGGACATACGGCGAAACGCTACAAAATCGGCGACCATTCGGCGCTCGTCGTGCAAGCCGGAACCGCCACTTCGACGCGCGGCAGAGGCGAAGCGAATTCGTTTAACGTCATTCGCGTTGATTATCCGAGCATCGTCGTCGAGCGATTCGAGTGGCAGCCCGCGCCATCGAAATTTATCCGCGGTCAGATTGAGAATTTTCAACAAGTGAGCAACGGCTGGACGCGCGTCGCGGAGTGGTAATTTAATCATATTTTCGGTGGTTTGTTATTTTCCGGTCTTGGTAAAACAACGATGGAAGTTAATCAAACAAAACACGAACGCGCCAAAGCTCGCCTTAAAGCATTGTCAGCCCGATTTCAAGCGCTTGTCGGGTCAATTTTGTTTTTGGGTTTGACGAGCGCCGTCGGCGCGTCATTTTTCTTCGCATGGCTGGCAGGAGAAGTTCTTGAAGGCGACGTTAATACGTTCGACGAGGCGGTGCGCGTTTTCGTTCACGGATTTGCGAGCGAATCGCTCACGACGTTGATGCGGTTTGTAACAATGCTCGGCTCAACTTTATTTCTCAGCGTTTTGTGCTTTAGCGTTTTTGCGGTTTTCATCATCAAAAATTGGAAACGAGCCGCCGTTTTGTTGATGACGACGGCGGTTGGGGCGGTTATACTTAATTTTGCGCTGAAAGTGAGTTTCGGTCGCCTCAGACCCGTTCCGTTTTTCGACACGCCGCTTCCCGATTCATACAGCTTTCCGAGCGGACACGCGCTTTACGCCGCGTGCTTTTACGGCGCGCTGGCTTGGCTCGTCGGCGAGCGGATACAAAACAAATCGTTACGAATTTTAATCTGGTCGCTTGCCGTTTCGCTCGCTTTTCTGATTGGTCTCTCGCGCGTTTATCTCGGCGTCCATTACCCGAGCGACATTATTGCCGGTTTCGCGGCGGCTGTAGTTTGGATTTTAACGGTTATACTGACGGATTTTACGCTCAAGAAGCGGAACGGTTTTTTCAAAAACAATTCGGCGTAATTTAATTTTGACAACGCATTTTCTTTAAGCCGCGATTGTGAGAACATCTCGTAACACATCAATTATATTGTTTTCAGTGAAGGAGAAAAATTTATGCAAAATAGAAATTCAACGCTGGGAATCGTCAAAGAGGAAGCCGGACGGATTTCGCAACGGACGCGCGGCTGGATCGTTCCGCTCGCCAGATTCGGCTACGCCGCAAAGGGAGTCGTCTATCTTATTATCGGCGGGCTTGCCGCTCTCGCAGCTTTTACCGGCGGCGGCAGAACCACCGATTCGCGCGGGGCGTTCGAGGAAATTCTTTCGCAGTCCTACGGCAAATTACTGCTCGGCGCGGTTGCCGTCGGAATGGCGGCGTATGCCGTCTGGCGCTTTGTTCAGGCGGTCAAAGACACAGAAAACAAAGGTTCGGACGCGAAAGGAATAGCCAGACGCATCGGTTACGCGGCGATCGGCGTGATTCATATCGGTTTGGCGTATTCCGCCGCGCAATTGATTTTCGGCTCCGGCGGCGCGAGTCGCGGCGACGCGGCATCCAAGGAATGGACGGCGACTCTGCTCGCGCAGCCGTTCGGACAATGGCTCGTCGGCGCCGTGGGTCTGGGCTTTATCGCCTTCGCCGTCTCGCAGTTTTACAAGGCTTATACGGCAAAATTTCGCGAGAAGCTCAAGACAAATGAGATGAGTGAAAAGACGCAAACTTTTGCGACGCGCTTCGGTCAGGCGGGATTGTCGGCGCGCGGCTTAGTGTTCGGAATAATCGGCGTCTTTTTAATTCAAGCTGCCTTGAATTCAAATGCGAACCAAGCGCGAGGATTGAGCGGCGCGCTTCGCGCATTGGAACAGCAATCATACGGTCAATGGGTGTTAGGAATTGTGGCGCTCGGTTTAGTCGCTTACGGACTTTACATGTTGGTATTGGCGCGATACCGACGCATTATCATATAAGCGAGCAAGCACTGTAAGCGCAATTTGTTTTGTAGTTTTTGTGAAGAAAATGTTTTAACAACATTTTTGATGAGTAATTTTTTAACACGGTTCGGCTAAAGAATTAAAACAACTGACGTTTATCGAAGAGGTTATATGATGTTGAAATTTTCTCGCTGTTTGCTGTTTTTGTCTTTACTTTTGTCTTTCGCTGCCAGCGCCCGCGGTCAATGGACGAATCGTTACCCGAAAATCGCCAATGTGTCGCACCACGTTTACTTGGAAGGCTACAATCTGCCGACGCTCAATCAAGGCGCGACTGATCCGGCTGTTTCGCCTGACGGTAAAACCCTAGCGATTGCCGCACGCGGCTGGATTTGGCTGATGAACCAGGCGACGCGCGAAGCGAAACGCCTGACAAAAAGCGGCGCGGTTGATTCACGCCCCGCGTGGTCGCCTGACGGCAGGCAAATCGCTTTTGTCAGAGACGATACGAATGACACGAGCATTGTTTTAATTGACACGGCTGGCGGCAGGGAAAAAGTTCTGGTTGATTCACCCGCGCTCGACCTCGACCCGGTTTTTTCGCGCGACGGACGCCACGTATTTTACAGTTCGGCGGAAAGCGGCGATTTAGATTTGTGGCGCGTTGAAATCGCAGCGGGCGCACGCAAACGCCTAACTAGCGACCGCGGGCAGGAACTTCAGCCGCAGCCCGCGCCCAATGACGAGCAGCTTTTGTATGTGTCGAAAGTCGGCTCGATTGATTCGGTTTCAATCATTGATTTGCGCGACAACTCAAAACGCGTTTTGCATTCGGAGGGAATCGCTTCGCAAATGCGCTTCGCACTCAAACCCGACGGGCGGAGTTTCGTCGTCAACCTGCCCGTGCAGGATCGCTGGCAGTTGTGGCAGATGGACATGAAGGGCAGTCCGGCGATTCAGATTGCGCGAGATGCGGAATATCCGCAGATGCCGGCGTGGAGTCCCGACAATTCTTTTATTTATTTCGCCGAGCCTGACGCAACGGAGCGTTTTCGCCTTTACCGGATCGCGCCGACGGGCGGCGCGCCCGAAGACATCTCGCCGCTTTCTTGGAATTGGGGGGAGCCGACCGCGCGCGTCCTCGTCAAAACGCGAATGAGCGGTTCGGATGTGAGTTTGCCCGCGCGTCTGACGGTCGTTGACGGCAAGGGTCACCCGGTTCTGCCCGACACCGGGCAAGTGCGGTTCGACGGACAAAACGGAAGCGCGTTTTTTTATACGCCGGGCTTAATCGAGTTGGAGTTACCGACGGGCGACGCTCGCGTGCTGGCGACACACGGCTTCGGCGTTCTCGCGCAGACGGCGACGCGCAAAATACGCGAAGGCAAAACGGAAACGATTGAAATCGAAATGCCCGCGCCGTTTTGGAATCCGGCTTCCGACGGCTGGTATTCGGCGGATTTGCATTCGCATCTCAACTACGGCGGACCGTATCTTTTAACGCCGGAAGACATCGTTCTGGATATGCGGGGCGAAGCGCTCGATTTATCCACGCCGCAGCTTGCCAATCTGCACACTAGGTTTATTGATACCGAATGGTGGGGATGGCGGCGCAGTCAATCGCCGATGATAGTTTTCGCGCAGGAAGTTCGCTCGCATTTTCTCGGTCACGTCGGCGTGGTCGGCGCGGATTCGCTTTTTCATCCGTGGTATTTCGGTCCCGGCTATCCGGTTTACGACGATATTGATTTGCCGAACTCGGCTGCCTTGCAATTTGCCCGAAAGAGCGGCGGCGTCAATTCTTACGTGCATCCGGTTTCGACGAAAGACCCGTTTCCGGCAAATGCCGCTCCGAACGGATTGCCTTTGGAACTCGTGCCGGACGCTGTTTTGGGCGACGTGGACACGCTCGAAGTAACCTGTCTGTGGAGCGACGAACTCGGCACAAGCGAAGCGTGGTATCGCCTGCTCAATCTCGGAATTCCAATCGCGCCGTCCGCCGGAAGCGATACGATGCACAATTTTTATCGCACGATGGCAATCGGCGCGACGCGCATCTACGCCAAACCCGACGGCGCGATGAATCTGCCGAATTACCTCGAAGCCGTCCGGCGCGGGCGCAGTTTCGTAACCAACGGACCGTTAATAAAATTCAGCGCGGGCGGCGCAGAAGCGGGCGGAGTCGTCAGCGCGGCGGCAAATCAACCAATCGAATGGAAACTCGAAGCGGCGTCATCCGCGCCGGTTGAAAAAGTTGAAATTCTCGTCAACGGAAAAGTCGCCTGGAGCGGTCAGGGCTTGAACGAGGCGGGAAGAAAAACTTTTGCCGGTAAAGTAAACGCTCCGGCGGGCGGATGGATCGCCGCCAGAGTTTACGGCGGCGCGACCCGACCGCCGATGTCGGACAGTTATCCATTCGCGCATACCGCGCCAATCTGGTTCGGTCGGACGGGAAGTTCGGATGCAACGGTGGCAAAAGCATCCGCGCAAGACCTTTTGCGCTGGATGGAAATTGCCGAGAAACGCCTCGAACAAGGTTATACGGGCGCGAAAGTAGATAATTTGAAAAAACGCTTTACGGAAGCCCGCCGCATTCTGGAGATGCGGGCAAAGTAATTGTCGGAAATTCAGGAGGATTTAATGGCTCAAGAAGAAACTGTAAAATGGTATCGGTGGGATGATATGCCGAAAGAAAGCGTAACCGAAATGCTCGACCGGCGGCTTATCACCGGCGACCGGATGATGCTGGCGCACGTCTATCTCAAAAAAGGCGCAATCGTTCAGCGGCACGCGCACCAAAACGAGCAGTTAACTTATATTCTCGAAGGCGCGCTGCGTTTCTGGATCGGCGAAGACGAATCGGAAACCGTTGACGTGCACGCCGGTGAAGTTCTGCATATTCCGTCAAACGTTCCGCACAAAGCTGAAGCGCTCGAAGACACGCTCGACGTTGATATTTTCAGCCCGCCGCGGCAGGATTGGCTCGATAAAACCGACGATTATTTGAGGCACAAATAGTTATGGATTTGGGAATTAAAGGAAAAGTCGCGTTCGTCGCGGCGGCGAGCAAAGGGCTCGGACGCGCCGTCGCCGAAGAACTCGCCACCGCAGGCGCGTCGCTCGTTCTGTGTGCGCGCAATGCCGAAAATCTCAACCTTGTCGCCGGGCAAATCGTCGAATCATCGGGCGTGTCTGTTTTGCCCGTCGCCGCCGATGTTTCAAACGCCGAAGACGTGGCGAGGGCGGTTAAAGCCGGTATCGAAAAATTCGGGCGCATTGATATTCTGGTAACCAACGCGGGCGGACCGCCAGCCGGTGGATTCGAGGATTTAAGCCGTGAGATGTGGGAAGCCACAACGCGCCTAACATTCAACAGCGTTTTAGAATTAACGAGAGCAGTATTGCCCGGAATGAAAGAGCGCGGTTGGGGACGGATTTTAAATATCACCTCAATTACAGTAAAACAGCCGGTAGAGAATTTGATGTTATCGAACAGCCTGCGCGCGGCGGTAACGGGATTTGCCCGGACGCTGGCAAACGAAGTAGCGACTGACGGAATCACCGTTAATAACATTTTGCCGGGTTACACGCGCACCGAACGAATGGAAGAGTTAGCGCGGGCGGCATCAGCGAGAGAAGGAATCAGTGAGGCGGAAGCTAACGCCAGATGGGAAGCGGAAATTCCGATGAAACGTTTAGGCGAACCACGCGAGTTTGCCGCGCTCGCCGCTTTTCTCGTCTCCGAACGAGCGAGCTATATCACGGGAACCTCGATTCCGGTTGACGGCGGGTGGGTTCGCTCGCTGATTTAAGCGTCGCTGAAATTAAATCGTCGTTATACTTTTTTATCGCCGCTTATTATTTTGTTTTCTGATCAAGAGGATAAATATTATGTTTTTCAACGCGACACGGCAATTTGCAGCTTTGTTTTTTTTAAGTTTATCGCTTGTTTCCATCATCGTCTCCCAGCAAGTTGTAAAAACAGAAACCTTGCAAGTGACCGCTCGCCAACAGTTTTTGCGCGGTATTTACCTGGAATTGATTGAAATAAACACGACCGATTCGGTCGGCGACACGACGAAGGCTGCGGAAGCGATGGCTGTCAGGTTTCGGGCGGCGGGATTTTCCGAAACGGACGTCCGCGTTCTGGTTCATCCCGGAAACAATCGCAAAGGAAATTTGGTCGTTCGGTATCGTTCGCCAAACCCCAAAGCCAAGCCGCTTTTACTGCTTGCTCACATTGATGTCGTCGAAGCCCGCAAAGAAGATTGGTCGGACAACCTCGACCCGTTCAAGCTCACCGAGCGCGACGGTTATTTTTACGGTCGCGGAACAGCAGATGACAAGGCGATGGCGGCGATTTTTGTCGCCAATTTAATTGATTACAAACAGAAAAACGCGCAGTTCGACCGCGATATTATTCTGGCGCTGACGGCGGACGAAGAAGGCGGCGATTTTAACGGCGCGAAATGGCTGATTGATAATCACCGCGATTTGGTTTCAGCCGAGTTCGGGATCAACGAAGGCGGCGGCGGAAGACATCGTAAAGGCGTCAAACTTTTTAACGGCGTACAGGCGAGCGAAAAGGTTTATCAAAGTTTTCTGCTCGAAGTCAAAAACAAAGGCGGGCATAGTTCGCTGCCATCGAAAGACAATGCCATTTACCAACTCGCGGCGGCAATTGACCGGCTCTCGAAATTTGATTTCCCCGTTAATCTCAACGAAGTTACGCGCGGCTATTTTCAAAAAATGTCGGCAATTGAAACCGGAGCAACCGCGGCAGATATGAAAGCTGTTTCCGCAATGAATACAACTGATGCGAATGCGGTTAAACGTCTCTCAGTCGCGCCCTATTACAATGCGCTGATGCGGACGACCTGCGTCGCAACCAAACTTGAAGCCGGACACGCCGAAAACGCTTTGCCGCAAACCGCCCGCGCAACGGTTAATTGCCGCATTTTGCCGCAGGAAAATGCTAATGATGTTCAGCGGAAATTGATTGAAGTTCTCGCCGACGACCGCATTTCGATAACCTTTATCAAAGAACCGAAACCGAGCCAGCCTTCGCCCCTTACATCAGAAGTTATGCGCCCGATAGAAGAAATAACGCGGGCGCTGTGGAAAGATGTTCCGGTTGTCCCGATTATGGGAACCGGCGCGACCGACAGCCTTTATTTTCGGCAGGTCGGCATTCCGATGTATGGCGTTTCCGGGATTTTCAGCGATATTGACGATAACCGAGCGCACGGCAGAGATGAACGCCTCGGAGTTCGAGAGTTTTACGACGGTCAGGAGTTTTTGGACAAACTCGTCAAATCTCTCGCCGGTCAGAAAACGACTGCAATTAAAAAATAGGGTCTAGAGAAGTTCACAGCAATGAAAATCAGGTTTGTTAATGGCAAATAACACGTTTTCGTTAATCAAAATCAGCGAATAAACAAATCGTTTATTCGTTGCTTTAGTTCATCAAATTCGGGAACGCTTTTTATGAAATTAAATTTCCTTGATTCAATAAGTTGTCCCTGCTTTGTAATGATTAAACTTCCCTAGAGCCTTAATTTTTATCTAACTTTCCAAAAGGGTTTACGCCTGATTAATAATAAACTATTCTTGTGTTTTTTTTATTGACAATAATCCTTTCTAATATAAAATTCTACTATCGGTCTTTAACCTGCGTTGTAAAAAGCAATAGCAGAAATTATTTAACTTTTGTTTTCTCCGTTTGGCGGCTGATTGTGCTGCCTGCTTGAAAAAATTATGAGAGAGAAATATTGCCGTCGGATAAAACCTTTGGTCGCTTATTCGTTTCTTTTATTGTTCGGTTTGATGCTGCTGCCGAACACCGGAAAAGCTCAGAACACAGCCGAGTATCGAGGCTTCTGGATTGATACTTTTAATACGAATTTGAATAATCACGCCGACATTGTAACGGTTGTGAACAATGCGAAACTGGCGAAAGCCAACGCGCTTTTCGCGCAGGTTCGGCGGCGCGGCGATTCGTGGTATTTGAACTCGCTTGAGCCGACACCGGACGGCATCACGTTCGCTGACGGATTCGACCCGCTCGCCGATTTGATTACGACGGCGCACGCCGAGGGCATCGAAGTTCACGCATTTGTGATTATGAGCGCGGTCTGGAACAAAAATCCGACGGTCGCGGGCGGTTTGCCGATTAGCGCGAATCACGTTTTCAGAACTCATGGCGGTTTTAATCAGGCGACCGGACAAATCGAAGCGGGACCGAACAATTGGCTGACGCGAACACTGCTTCCCGACAACGCGACGAACGGCATTACGTTTCAGGGACATCGTTTCGGCGCGGATTTCTGGATTGATTTCGGTCATCCCGATGCCGCCGCATATACGGTCAATGTTTTAATGCACCTGGTTAATAATTACGACATTGACGGTCTGCATCTCGACCGCATCCGTTACCCGGAACTGACGGCGACCGGACAAACGCCGACGACCGGCGCGAATATCGGCTACAACCCGAAAAACATCGAGCGCTTTCAGATTCGCAATAATATTCCGGTCGGCTCGACGCCGCCGATACCGGGCGATACGGCGTGGGCAAACTGGCGGCGCAATCAAGTAACGAACATCGTGCGCCGCGTTTATTTGAACGCGATTGCTGCCAAACCGCAATTGAAAATTTCCGCGGCGTTAATCGCTTTCGGCGGCGGTCCGACAACAGAAGCGGCTTGGACTTCATCGGAAGCCTACTGGCGCGTTTATCAGGATTGGCGCGCGTGGACCGAAGAAGGAATACTTGACATCGCTATTCCGATGAACTACAAACGCGAACACACGCCGTCAAATGTTCCACTTTTCGATACTTGGAACGAATGGACGAAAAATCATCAATATAATCGAATATCGTTGCTCGGACTCGGAGTTTACCTGAACGGAATTGAAGGAACTTTGCGCCAAACGCGCCGTTCGCTCGCGCCGTCGTCAACAGGTCAATCAGTGAAAGGCGTGGTTTTTTATTCGATGGCAAACACGAACGAAGCGGTGACGGCAAATCCGTTTTCAATTCCGGCGGGACAAAACACGATAAGGCGTCCGTTCGCCGAATTCGCATCGGGTTTGACAACCGGAAAATCGGTCGACGGATTAACGCTTTACGAAGATCAGACCGCTAATCCGACTCCGATTTTCGCGCAACCCGCGACTGTTCCCGTGCTGCCTTGGAAATCTGCGCCAACAAGAGGACACGTCAAAGGTTTCGCTAAACGCGCTGACGACACGCCGCTCGACACGGCAACTGTGACGGTTAAGAATCTCAACACGAACACGCAAAGAACGACCGAAACCGATGGCGGCGGATTTTTTGGCGTGGTTGATTTAACACCCGGACAATATTTTATAAAAGCCGTTTTGAATAACGAAACACTTTATTCGTGCGTCGCCGAAGTTACCGCCGGGATGGTCAAGACCACCGATTTACAAGTTGAAACAATCGCGCCGGTAACTTCCGCCGCGCAGAGCACAATTCTGCAAAGCGGCGGTCTGCGGAACGGCGGTGTCAGAGTCACCTTATCGGCAACGGACAATTGCACCGGCGTGGAAAAAACCGAATATTCGCTGGACGGCGGCGCAACCTGGATTTTATACACTGGAAGTTTCACGATTTCTCAACGCGGCAGAACGACCGTCAGTTATCGCTCAATTGACCGTGCGGGCAACGTCGAAACAATTAAAACCGAAACTGTATTGATAAAAGTTCCGCGGTAGATTTCTCAGCTATAGTCAAAAGAAAAAGGATGACTCGATTGTCGTCCTTTTTTAATTAAAAATATTATTTTGGCAATAATATCTGCCATTATCTTACAGCCGAATAATTGTCGCTTGCCAGTCCCCTTTTCATTTCCCGATTTTTTTATCGTCCATTTTTGTTTTATCAACTGCTTATAACAAGATTTGTTCTTTCTTTTAAAATTACTTCATTTAAATTTTTGTTTTGTAACTGTCGCTTAATTTTCATTTGCCCCGACAATGTAACTGTCGCGTGAACGAATCACCAGTTTTGGGCGGTTGACGCGAACTCTAATTTGCTTGCGTTGCCCAGCTTCGCCTTCGGCTTGCGGGTAATATCCGATACTGTATTGACGACGCAGTTCTTCAGCGATGCCTTCAAAAGCAGCGTTCAATCCGCCGGGAGTTGAATCGGGTCGAAAAACTCTGCCGCCAGTTGCCGCTGCCAATTCCGTTAAGTAAACTCTGCCGCGCGTGTATTCGGCGTTTGAGGTGCCAGTTGCTCGCCCGCCGCCCATCGGCGGAATGCCTAAAGTCGGCGGCGTACTCATCACGCCGCCCGTGCCGATGCCGCGACTGCTGAGAAAAGTGTTGTAATAAATCGGAAAAATCATCGCTTCTGATTCTTCCGCATCGCGTACCGTGCTTTCATAACTCGCGCCGCTTGAAGTTGTGTCAACACCGTCAGTAAATAGAACAATCGCTTTGCGTCCTTCAATTTTATCAAGTCTTCTGCGAAGCGAAAAATCAACTGCTTCATAAAGCGATGTTCCACCACCGAAACCAGAGCGCCGTATCGCTTTGTGTATTTTCTGTCGGTCTCCAGTCGCTTCAGCTAAAACGCTCACCTGCTGGTCAAATTGAATGACCATCACATTATCCTGCGGCTTTAGCTGGTCAACGAAAGCGATTGCCGCTTGTTGTATTTCCTCGATTTTATATTCGGTCGAAGGGCTGACATCAATCAATAGAACAACCGTGAAAGGTTTTTCGGATGTGCCGAAATAAGCGATTTCCTGCTCAACCCCATCTTCAAAGATTTTAAAGTTAGCTTGACTTAAATCAGGAATGTAGAGTCCGTTCCGGTCATGAACCGATACGGGAATCGTTACCAAATTGGTTTCAACTTTGATTACTTCTTCCTCGTCAGAATTTGCCGCCGCAGTTGTGTTTGTCGCACTGGTTGTTTGGGTTGGCGATTGCGTTTCCTTTTTTGTTTCTTTTTTCGACTTTTTATTATTGCGCGTCCGAACCGAAATCGAGCGCGGGGCGTTCGGCGACGATTCCGAATAACCGACCGACTCCGGCGTCTCGCGCACGTCTTGAGTGATTTGAACTTGCGCCGGCGTCGCGGTCGGCACGGCTTCGGATTTGGCTCGTCTTCCCGACTGTGCCGAACCGTGGGTGAAAAGCCCTAATATCATCAGCAAAACAATTGGTAATACTTTCATTTCTATTATATCTTCCCGTCATTTGAACATCATTTTTAATTTTGATGCACCAAACGTACATTAAAAACGATTGTTATGATAATTTTATTGCATTGCTTCATGAGGCTTTGTTATTTTTCGACTCAAAAACGATTTAATGCCAGTTTTGATCGGGCTTGAACTGAAGTCTTCGTGCGGCGTCAATTACGTCCTGCAATTCGACCGGATCGCTAAACGGGTCTGTGTCGAGCGCCGTGACGCGGTTCAGTTCTTTTTGCCAGCGGCGCAATTCATTAACATAATTTTCGCTAGGGATGCGTCGCAGATGCCCATCGCAGTCTTCCAAATCGCAGATTCCGTTGTGTAGCCATTCACCGGTGTGCCAGTCGGGCATATCGATTGCAGGAAACAGACAGATGCCGTGCAAATCCATTCCCTCATTGACAGCAGCGAGCGATTCTTCCATCACGTCCTTGAGCCACGCGGCGCGTCCGCTGCCGAGACCGCTAGTTTCACCGATAATCATCGGTCGGCGGTATCGTTCCCAAACGCGCTTCATCAATTCGCAAAGCGGTTTGATTCGGTCATCGTTTGGGTCAAGCGCGGCGTGTGGACCTTGCTCTCGATACTCCATTTGTCCGAAAGAATAATTATTAGCGCCGACAATATCTAAAATTTCCGGCGACCCACCGAGCTCCGGATGTTCTTTTCCATAAAGAACATCCCACGCGAGAAAAGTGTCCACGAAAGTTTCGTGTTCGGCGGCTTCCACCAAATCGGGGCGGTCGCGAGGGGCGACGATCTGCACGAGCGGGTCGATGTTAACCATTCGGGCTTCCGGCTCGATTTTGCGAATCACCTTGACGCCGGCAATCGCGGCTTTGCATAAAGCGACGCGCAATTTATAACGGTCTTCTTTGGTGTTTTTATAAGGCGCCGTCCAAGCCCATTCGCCGCCAATGAATGAAAAAAAAGTCATTTCGTTAATTGGCGTAAAAAAATGCGGACCGCGAATGCGCGGCACGACGTATTCAGCAGCGGCGCGACAATAATCAGCGAAACGAATCGTGAATTCTTCGGAAAACGGATCTAAATCGTCCGGGTAACCGTAATGACACAAATCCCAGATCGGCAGTATCTGTGATTCGTTCATTGCTGCAATCATCGGATCGATGGATGAAAAATCGTACTGACCGTTTCTATCAACGAAAGCCCACGGAATTCCCTCGCGCGCGACGGCGATTCCGAGCTCGCGCAGATGTCGGTAATCTTCGCGAACGCATTTGTCGTGTTGCGTTTCGGCGATGAGGTTGCGGCGCTTTTTATCTTTCCAGAGAAAAGTCGAACACTCAAAACCGGAAATAAAAAACGTCGGAAAAATACCTGGTTTTTTTGTCATCTTTTTATTCTAACTCAGTTCGTCTATTTCTCTCGCCAAATCGAAATCGCGCGCCGTAATGCCTCCCACATCGGGGTGTACCATTTCAATAAAAAAGAGCGTCAATTACAGACGCTCTTTTTTATTTTGTGTAAATTATTTTCGCATTAACGTCGCTGGAAGTAATTCGCCGCCATCGAAGCCAAATCGTCCATTGAACTGCCGTCGCCGTCGCGGTCCATATAACCGGAAATCATATCCATCATCGGATTGCCGGACGCCTGCATCTGCTGTTGCTGCTCGCCGAGCATACTTTGCAGCCCGCCCGCGTCGAGGTTTTGTTCGGCTTTCTTTTTGCCCAAAAATCCCATTACAATCGGCGCGAGCGTAATCATCAGCTGCGCGACCTGTCCGATGTCGAGACCGCTGTTCTGGCTGACCTGTTGCGCGACCGCACCCTGCTTATTGCCGAAAATGTGTCCGAGAATGCCGAGACCGTCGTGGTTCGCCTGCTGATTATTGCCCAAAAATCCGCCGAGGTTGTCGAGAATTCCGCCGTCATGATCTTTCTGCAACGCGTTTGACAACTGTTCCGCACCTTGCGGTTGCTGAGCGTTTTTCGCCAACGCGCCTAGAATCATCGGCAAAGCCATTTGAATCGCGCTGTTCGTCACCGTGGGATTCGCGCTGATTGACTGACTGATTTGCTCGACCGCCTGATTTCCCTGCTTTTGTCCCAATAAATCTTCTAACGAAAACATCTTTTTATCTCCTTGTTTCTTGGTTTGGCTGTTGTTCTATAAATCTTAACAAAAAGTTTTTGATTTGTCCTTTTCAATTTTCTTGTTAAATTTGATTGAGAGAGATGATAAACAAACGCCCGATTTCAACCTGCGAAAATTTTATTCAAAACATTAGACTTTTAGCGTTGATAAGTTTGATATTTTCTGTTTCGTGCGCGCGGCTGGAGAAATCCGCGCCCGTTCCTTTTTCAAAAATCCGAACGATTACGAATGATCTGGAAAAATTCGGCGAACCGTTCGGCATCGCCGCTAAAGACGACGAGATTTTCCTGTCTGACGGCGAGACGGGAAAGATTTGGCGCGCGGCGGGCAATCAGACTTTTACGGTTTTAACTGACAAATTTCACACGCCTTCGCAAATCGCCTTTGACGGAGACGGCGATTTAATCGTCGCCGATTCGGGAACGCATACGATAAAACGATTGAAAATCGAAAGCGGCGCAGTCGAATTAATCGCGGGCGTAGAAAATCAAAAAGGCTACGCCGACGGCGAAATCGGCGCGGCGCTTTTCAACGCGCCGATTGGAGTCGCCGTTTTTCAAAATAAAATTTACGTCGCCGACACTTATAACGATAAAATTCGCGTCGTCGAAAACGGAAAGGTCGCCACCGTCGCCGGAAGCGAACAAGGTTACGCCAATGCGGAGAACGGCGCAGCGGCAAAATTCGATACGCCGTGCGGTTTAGCGATTTGGAAAAACAATCTGCTCGTCGCCGACGCCGGAAATCGTCGTCTGCGCGTCATCGAACCGAACGGAAAAACTTGGACTTTGGCGGGAAACGGCGCGGAAGATTCAATGGACGGTTCTCTTTATGAATCGAGTTTTGTCGAGCCGCTTGCCGTTTCGGTTGACAATCGGGGCGTGATTTATGTGGCGGACGGCAATTCGATTCGCGTCGTCGGCAGAAGATTCTTTCCGTTTGTCGAAACTATCACTAACACAAAGCGCGGGTTCGCCGACGGCGATTTGCGAGCCGCGCGCTTTAATCGTCCGAGCGGTCTAGCGAGCGACGAGCGTGGAAATCTGTTCGTCGCAGACTCGGGAAATCAAACAGTCCGGGTTTTGACCGGCACGGAAATCGGCGCGGAAATCACCAGAGAAGCCAGCGGCAAAATGCGCATTTCGGCGGAAGAATTTCGCAATCGCGGCGAACCGCGCTGGACGTATAATCCGCCGGATACCCGGCGCGAAATCGCCGGAACGCTCGGCGAAATTCGCGGCGAAATCGTGGACGCCAATTCGCGCGTTTGGTTTCATAACGGTCTCGATATCGCCGGCGGATACGGCGAAACGGCGCGGTTCGTCCGCACGGAAAAAGTTTTGCATCCGCTGGCGACCGAAAATTTTGCAACCAGCCGTGAATTAATCAGAATGCCGACCGTCGGCTATATTCATATTCGTCTGGGGCGCGACCAAGCGGATAAAATTTTCGACGATAAACGATTTGCGTTTTCGCGCGGCGAAGACGGCAAACTGAAAAATGTGCGCGTTCCGCGCGGCGCAAAATTTGAAGCGGGCGAGGCAATCGGGACGCTCAATGCGCTGAACCACGTCCATTTAATCGCCGGGCGCGTCGGCGCGGAAATGAACGCGCTTGACGCGCTTGAATTTCCCGGCATCAAAGATTCGATAGCGCCGATTATCGAACGAGTCGCGCTTTACGATGAAGGCTGGCAGTTAATCGGTGAAACCCATCTGCGAGACGAGCGTATTAAACTCGGCGGAAAAACGCGCATTGTCGCCCGCGCCTTCGACCGGATGGACGGCAATGCTGACCGAAGACGCCTCGGCGTTTACCGCATCGGTTATCAAATTCTGCGCGCGGACGAAACGCCGATTACCGAAACAGATTGGACGATTTCATTCGACCGCAACCCGGACGCCGAAGCCGTCAAATACGTCTATGCGACGGGCAGCAAATCGGGCGCGACCGGCGAGACGATTTTCAATTACATCGCCACGAACCGCGTCAGCGGCGACGATTTTCGGGAAGATTTTTTTGACGCGGGCGCGCTTGAGAACGGCAGTTATATTTTGCGCGTTTTCGCGGCAGACTTTTTCGGCAATCAAACATCTGAAGATATAAATTTCGTGAGGTAAAAAATGAAAAAATTCCTGGCAGCAGTTTCTTTATTGTCTTTCTGTTTTTCCGCTTTGCCTTTACAGGCGAATACAACTGAGAAAAACGAGCCGCGAGCGATTCGCGTCGCGCCCGCCGCGCCGAAATTTACGGACGCCGAGCGGCAAACCGAATTGGTGGCGCGACGCGCGAAAGTTCTCGAACGAATGACGGATAATTCGATGATGATGTTGATGAGCGCCGAGCCAAAGAATTACGCGGGCGACGTGGACTTTATGTATCGGCAGGAAAACAATCTTTATTACCTGACGAATCTGCGGCAGCGCGGCGCAACACTCATTCTAATCAAAGACGGCGCAAACTCACGCGAAATTTTATTTCTGCCCAAACGCAATCCGGCGAGCGAAGCGTGGGACGGCAAAATGTATTCGCGCGAAGACGCCCGTAAGATTTCCGGCATTGAAACAATGATTGACGCAAGCGAGACGAACGTATTTCTGCAAGCGATTAAAGAGAAAAAATCCTTCGCAGCTAAAGAAGGTGCAAGCGTTTCAATAAATGCCGCAATGCTTTATCTGCTGCTGCCCGAAAGTGAGCAGGACGGCGACGGCAAAGCCGAGTATCGCCGCGAAAGCGAGTTTGCCAAATCGCTCGGCGGTTACAAAACGGAAAACGCCCGCCCGATTTTCGACGAACTGCGCCTGATAAAATCGCCTTACGAAATCAAGCTGATGCAGCACGCGATAGACATCACGACCGAAGCGCAGATGCGTTCGATGGCGATGGTTAATCAAGCCAAGTGGGAATACGAAGTGCAGGCGGAAGTCGAATACACATTTCGCCGCCGCAACGCCGATTACTGGGGTTATCCGTCAATCGTCGGCTGCGGTCCGAACGCGACCACTCTGCATTACGTCGAATCGCAGGGCGCAGTAAAAACGGGCGATTTGATGCTGATGGATGTCGGCGCGGAATATGACCACTACACGGCGGACGTGACGCGCACTTATCCGGTCAGCGGCAAATTTACCAAAGAGCAAGCCGAGATTTACCAGATTGTTTACGACGCGCAGGAAGCGGCGGCGAAGAAAACCAAACCGGGCGCAAATTTCAGCCAGGTGAGTCAGGCGGCGGATCAAGTTTTAAAAGAAGGCTTGGCGAAATTAGGTTTGATAACCGCGCCGGACGCGACTTATCAAATGATGTATCAAGGCAAACCCGTTAATCTGCCGCAATTTAAATTGTGGTATATTCATGGCTTCGGGCATTGGTTGGGAATGAACGTCCACGACGTCGGCGATTATAAAACGCCGCTCAAAGCCGGAATGATTTTCACGAACGAGCCGGGCATTTACATCCGCGAAGACGCGCTCGATTACATCGCCGACACGCCGGAGAATAAAAAATTTCTCGAGAAGGTGCGCCCCGTTTATGAAAAATATAAAAACATCGGCGTCCGCATCGAAGACGATTTGCTGGTCACCGCGAACGGCGCGGAATGGATGACGAAAAACCTGCCGCGCCGAATCGAAGAAGTCGAAGCGTTTATGGCGCGGGCTTCAAAGGAAATAAATTACAGCCGTTTGAATCAAGAGACGAATCCGGCGCTCGCCCTTCTCAATTTCGATAAAACAACTCTTTTTGATTCGAGTGTAGATTGGAATTTGTCGCGGGCGCGCGGCAGAACCGTGCGACGCGGCTGGATTTGGACGGGCAAAGAGACGACCGTTTCCGGTCTAAATCATGTCGGACATCTTCACGACTAGTAAAACTGTTTGATTACGCGGGCGGATTTTTGAAATAAATTTTAGTATTTGCTTAAAACTTTAATCGAACTGATTTGTTTCATTTCAGGCTTATTTCTGATTTCCGTCCAGTATTCTTCTCTGACATCTTCGTCAATTTCAGCGTTCGTCGAATAAAGCGCGTCTCTGCCATCTTTGCGACAGCCTGAAATCCAGTAATGTTCGCCTGTTTGGACATCGTAATAATTCGATTTAAAACCGCGACCGCGCAACGTGGAGAATCTTTGGTTTTGATAACAGAGAGATTTTCCCTTGTTAAAAATAGTAACTCTTACGATTCGCGCGTCGCCGACTAGTTCGCCGTCGCCTTTGTATTCGATATACATTATTCGCGTTTTGCGTCCCATAACTTTTCCTTTGCCAATCCGTTGAATTTTCCTTACACTTGCTCTGAATGTCAATTGATTCGAGTCTTCCATTAGTCATTGTCAATCCGAAATCAGCGGGCGGCGCGACCAATGAGCGTTGGGCGGGCGTCGCTTCGGATTTTCGGGCGCACTTCGGCGCGTTTCAAGTCGCGTTTACGAAAAAACAGGGCGATGGAATCGCACTCGCAAAGCGCGGCGCGGAGGCGGGCAGACGATTTATCATCGCCTGCGGCGGCGACGGCACGATTAACGAAGTCGCCAACGGAATTTTGGAAAGCGGAAAAGAAGTAGAATTGGGAATTTTGCCGTCTGGAACGGGCGGCGATTTTCGCCGGACAATCGGAATGCCGACCGATGCGCGCGAAGCCGCCAAACAAATGCGAGATGGAGCGACGAAATGGATTGACGCTGGGCGCGTGACGTTTCTCGATCACGCGGGCGAACGAGTTTCGCGTCATTTTTTGAATGTCTCGTCTTTCGGTTTGAGCGCGTCCGTCATCGGTCGCGTCAAGACCAGCGCGTCTTTAGACTGGCTGCCGCTCGACGTTTTTCGCGGGCGGGCGAGTTTCGCGCTTTCGACTTTGCAGGAAGTTCTCGATTTGGGTTACACGACCGTCCGCGTTAAACTCGACGACGGCGAAGAAAAATTGCTTAACACGATAAATTTCTGTGTGGCGAACTCGCGCTTTTTCGGCGGCGGAATGATGATTGCGCCGGATGCGCGCATTAACGACGGCTTTCTCGATGTCGTCAATATCGGCGACATCCGCACCGCGAAAATTATTTTTAACGCTTACAAACTTTACAACGGTTCGCATCTCGATTTGTCCGAAGTCAAACACCGGCACGCGCGCCGCGTCGAAGTCGCTCCCGCCAACGAAACGCAAACGATTTTCATCGAAACCGACGGCGAATTGCCGGGACGCTTACCCGCGATTTACGAAATTGTGCCGAATGCTTTGCAGGTTCGCGTTCCGAAACACTAAATCTATGGAAAAATCATTTTGCCAATTAATTATTAACGCCGCCGAATCGCACCGCGACAAAGTTGCAATGCGAATCGTCGGCGAGGAAACCGACGGCAAATATACCTACGGCGAAATGCTCGACCAGGTGCGCTCGATTGCGTTTCGGTTGGAAAAGGAAAATATAAACTTCGGCGACCGCGTGGCGTTAATCAGCGAAAATCATCCGCGCTGGGCGGTGGCGTATTACGGCATTTTGTTTCGCGGCGCGGTTTGCGTTCCCGTTGACCCGCACGGCGAGATTGAAACCGTCACGAATTTTATCGAAAACTCCGAAGCGAAAATGGCGTTTATCGGCGAGGAATTCGTCAAAGATTTTCAAGCGATTGAAGAACGTTTCGGTAGAAAATTTCCCGCCGTCGTTTTGCAGAACGTCGAATCAAGCAACGGCTTCGGGTCGTTTGACGATTGGGCGACAACGCCGCGTCCGGCGGATTTCGACAAAAAAACGCCGCCCGCCAAAATGGAAGACCTCGCGCAGTTGACTTACACTTCCGGCACGACCGGCACGCCGAAGGGCGTTCCGCTGACGCACAGCAACATTTATCACGAGGCGGTCGGCTGTCAGGAAGTGATGAATCTTTCGGAAACCGAAGTCGTTTTGAGCGTTCTGCCGCTGTTTCACGTTTTCGCTCAAGTGGTTAATTTATGGGTCGTCGCCTCAATCGGCGGCTCGGTTTATTACGTCAAAGAACTCGCGCCCGCCGAATTGACAAAGGCTTTTGAAACAAAGGAAATCACACTGCTGACCGGCGTTCCGCGTCTCTGGTATCTGTTTCACAAAAAGATTTTCGATAACGTCGCGCAACAGTCCGTCGTCGTGCGCACGCTGTTCGATAAACTTTTGAAAACTAATTTTTATCTGCGCGAAAATTTCAACGTCAATCTCGGCAGGAAATTTTTCGGCAAAGTCCACGATGGTTTCGGCGGTAATCTCAGAACGACGATTTCCGCCGGTTCGCGCTTTGACGAAAAAATCGCGCGCGATTATCACGCGCTCGGTTTTACGATGATTCAAGGCTACGGTTTGACCGAGACGACGGGCGCGATTTCCTGCACAAGGTTTGAAGATAACGTCGTCGGCTCGGTCGGCAAAGCGATTAATTATTCGGAAACGAAAATCGGCGAATTAAACGACGAAGGCGCCGGCGAAGTTTTAATCCGAGGCAAAATGGTTTTCGGCGGCTATTACCAAAACCCGGAAGCGACGAAAGAAGCCTTTACCGAAGACGGCTGGTTTCGTTCGGGCGATTTGGGAAAATTTGACGAACGCGGCAATCTGCACATTGTCGGACGTTCGAAAGACGTGATCGTTTTGCCGAACGGCAAAAACATTCACCCGGAAGATTTGGAAGTTCATTATTCAAAAACGCCGATGGTCGGTGAGATGTGCATTCTCGGCGTCAAAGACGAAACATCGAATCTGGCGGGCGCGGAAAAGCTCGTCGCCGTCGTCGTGCCGGACTTTGAATATATGAAACGGAACAGCATCGCCAACGCGCGCGAAGCGATTCGCCATGAGTTCGACGATTTGGGACGTGAACTGCCTGAATATCAGCGCGTCCGCGAAACAATCGTACGCGCCGAACCGCTGCCGCGCACGGCAACCAGAAAAGTTCGCCGCTTTGAAGTGGCGAAGGAAATCGCCGACGGCAAATTTGCTTCGAGCGACGCGCCGCTCGTTAAAAAACTCGAATTCACCGACGCGGACAAACAATTGATGGCTTCGCCGATTGGCAATCAATTGACGAAACTTGTCCGCCAGAATTCCGAACAGGCGGAAGCCGAAGCGATTCATCCGGCGATGAGTCTCGAAATTGACTTGGGACTCGATTCCCTCTCGCGCGCCGAAGTTTTCGCCGGTTTGGAGCAAGCCTTCGGCATCGAATTTGACGGCGACGAAGCGGCAAACGCGCTCACGGTCAAAGAAGTCGTCGAATTGACGGAAAAACACACGGGCGGCGCGAACGCCGAAATCGTCGAGACCGATTTCAACTGGGGCAAAATCGTCCGCGAAAGCGACGACCGGATGCCCGAAGTGCAAGGCATTCTCAAATCGCGCACGTTCGGAATGGCTCTTGTTTATACAGTTTTCAAATTTTTTAATTTGATCGCCCGCCTCTTTTTCCGCCTCGAAGTTTCGGGCAAGGAAAATCTTCGCGCGGTGAAACGCCCCTTTATCGTCGCGCCGAATCATCAAAGTTATCTCGACCCGTTTCTGGTGACGAGCGAATACGCTTTCGACGATTTCAAAAACTCGTTCGCCGTCGGCGCGAGCCAGTTTTTTGAAAGCAAGTTTATGCAGTCGCTCGCCGCTTTCCTGAACACCGTCCCGATTGATGCGGACACGCAGTTATTAAAAGCGATGAAGGCAGGCGCGGTCGGCTTGAAACACGGCAAAATCTTAAACATCTTCCCAGAAGGCGCGCGCGCTTTCGACGGCGAACTGCACGAATTTAAAAAAGGCGCGGCGATTCTTGCAGTCGAACTCGACGTTCCCGTTGTGCCGGTCGCGCTCGACGGTTTTTATCGAGTCTGGGGACGCAGTTCGGGCAAAATAAATTTCTCGAAAACGCAAATCCGCTACGGCAAGCCGTTTCTGCCGCGTGAGATAATTTCTGCCGAAATGACGGACGAAGCGCAGTATGCCGCCGTCACCGCGCATTTGAAATCGGAAATCGAACGAATGCTCGGCGAAATGCGAAGTAATCAATAAGTTTCAGCTTTATCGGATAAATATCTTTCTTCAGCCGCGATCCTAAAATTAAACTTTATGGATTACGAATCAAAATTTAACGGCGCAGGCGGAACATCCGGCGGAGTTTTGGAATTTTTCATCGGCTTGGGAATGACCGTCGCGGGCGCATACTTGCTGACCAATCAAGTGACCGTTACGAGCGGTTTTTGGTCGTATCGCGGCTACAACACTTTCGGTTTGTCTTTGCTGCCGCTCATCTTCGGCATCGGCATTTTGTTTTTCAACGGCAAATCAATCGTCGGTTGGCTGCTGACGTTTGCCGGCGTCGTTGTTATTTTTGCGGGCATCATCACAAATCTGCAAATTTATTTTCAGCCGACCAGTCTTTTCAACACGATCATAATGCTCGCGCTGCTCGCTGGCGGAATCGGCTTAGTCGCCCGCTCGCTTGTCGCGCACAAATAAATCTCGCCTCTTCGCGCTCAATTCTCACGCGACAAAATAATTCTCCGAAAAGTAATTCGCGTCACGCTCTTAATTTGAATTCTTTTCCGACATAGCGGCGTTAAAGCGTTTTTTTGTTTTCTGGCAGACAGAGCCGACGAATTTCTCCGTTTAAAATTGTTTGATTAACCGTTAAGAGACAACGTTCAAAATTCGGCTCGAAACCGGGATTTTGAATTTACAAAACATTTGGGAGAAGTACGATGAGCAAAAAAAACAACATCACGACCGATCACTTTAAGGTCGGCGGAAGCGGGCATTCGGGCGAAAACATTCTGCACGAACTCAGCAAACAGCAATACGCGCAGGCGCAAAAAGCCGAAGAAGAAAACTCGCTGATTCCGAATCAGGAAAATCAGCACGACGAAACGCCCGCACCGCGCGGCGATAAAAACCGGGCGGGCAGCGCGACGCCTTCGTCGAATTCGTCGAGCAGCGATTATTAGATTACAGCGACGAAACGAATTTTATGGCTTCGGAATGGGCGGAAGAAGCAGACCGGCAGGCGCGAGCGATGACGCGCGATCTAACCGAAGGCGGCAAAAAGAAATTGTTTCGCGTCGCCTATCAAAAACGCGAAGCGCGTTTTATGCTGCGCGCCGGAACGTTAACGACATACTTTTCAGCGCACGATTACAACACCGCGCGCGGAATGGATTGGCAACGATTACGAATTGATGTTCTCGCCCGCGCCCGACAAAAAAACGTTTCGCGCGAAGCGGAAACGGAGCGAGCAGATTGACGGCAAGGCGATTTTCGATTCGCTTTGATTCAAAATTATTTATAAACACGGTCGGGTAACGTCTCGACAAAGAATTAAAATTTACAAGAAGGGAGAACAAAACAAATGACGGAAAAAGAATTATTTATCTCGTGGCTCAACGACGCCTACAGCACGGAACTGGCGATGATGCCGGTTTTGGAAAACCACGCCAACGACGCGCGTGATTACCCGGAAATTCACCAGCACAATCTGCGGCATCTCGCCGAAACCAAACGGCAAGCCGAAGCCGTCAAACATTTGATCGAAAGTCTGGGTGGCAAGGTTTCAACCGCTAAATCAATGGTCGGCAAAACGCTCGGTTTGGGAAAAAGTGTTTCGACCGGGATTTTCTCGGACGAGATGATCAAGAATTTTCTCGCCGATTATGCCGCCGAACACCTGGAAATCGCTTCGTATAAATCGCTGATCGCCACCGCCAAACACATCGGCGAAGACCAGTGCGTTCCGGTTTTGGAAGAAATTTTACAAGAAGAAATCGCTATGGCGCGCTGGCTTGAAGAACATATTCCGATGGCGACTGCCGAAAGCATCAAAATCGTCACGAACGAAGACGGCGACAAGCGTTCCAAAAAGTCGAACGGCAAGCAGGGCGTTGCCGCGAAACTTTTCAATCCGTCGGCTTTAGTCACGCTTCTGGGCTTAAGCGCGGTCGGCGCGGGCGCGGCGATGATACTGCGTTCGTCGAAAGATAAAACTGACGGCGGCAGCGACGTTCGCTCACTCCAAAGCGGCGACGGCACGGACGGCGAGCGGCTCAATCAAAGCGATGACGTGCAGCAAATTGATCTCGTCGTGACCGAAACTTTGATTATCGAAGAAGAACCGGATTTGGTGATTATGCGCGCGTCGGGCGGAGATAACATTTAATGACCGAGAATCGCAAACAACATTTAGAAATAGTCGCGGCGCATCTGACGGCGGCGTATTATTCTGAACACACCGCCGCCAGCCGCGATTACCGGGAATTGCTCGACACTTTCAGTTATATTCTGGACGCGCTGGTGGAAAAAGACGCTCTGCCCGCCGGACATTCGCCGCTGACGGCGAGCGACACGCTGGCAAATCCGGAAACGGCAGATTCCAGAGATTAAACAGTAGATTTGCCGTTCAAAGGCAAAATGTTTATATTCGCAAAACAGAAATCCCGGATTCATTAAGCATTGTTGGTTTAATGAATCCGGGATTTCTGCGATTTGTGTTGAAACGCTTCGATTGCGCCCTTGACCGACGCGCAGGCTTCTCTGCTCGGTCAGGCTATTTTGAAATCCGCTTGACTCGCACCACGCAATCAGGTAAAAAATAACGGCGCGATACTTTCCGAGTTTTACCCATTCTCAAACCCGTTCCCGAATATTCGGCAATAAGCTTGATGAACAAACTTTTTTACGGCGGTAATCTCGCTGTTTTGCGGCGATTCGTCCGCGACGCGGGCGGTTGACCTTTGTTATATTGACCCACTGTTTAATTCCAAGCGCAACAACAACCGGATTTACAACAACATCGGGCAGGAAGACCGCGCACAGGCGCAGGCGTTTGTTGATACGTGGACGTGGGACGACCATGCCAACGAATGTTTCGACGAAATTCTGACGAATAAAAACGGCGTGCAGACGCAGCAGTCAATCGCGCTGATAAACGGTTTGGAGCGAGTTCTGGGCAAAGGCGCGTTGTTCGCCTATCTGGTTTCGATGACCTCTTTTTAAGTTTATGGAAAATCAAAATGAAGTAATTCGACGTTTAGCGAAATACATTTTTATAGATGTCGTTCAATTTAGTAGAAGAA
>CADCUR010000285.1:8541-19511 GCA_902805935.1 uncultured Pyrinomonadaceae bacterium | reverse complement strand
GCCTTGACTTTGTTCGCGTTCAGTCAATTTGTTTCGGCACAGGACGGCGGAAAACCTTACGTCGAAGATGAGCTGCTGGTGAAATTTAAAAGCGGCACGGCTTCCGCTGCAGCGCGCTCCGTTAATGCGGAAATCGGCGCGAGCCTTTTGGAAGAATTTCCCGATCTCGGCTGGCAGCGCGTTAAACTTCCCGCCGATTTGTCGGTCAGCCGAGCCGTCACCGATTACAAAAAGTTTGCGGACATCGAAGAAGCGCAGCCGAATTTTTATTATCATTTGACGGTCACCCCAAACGACGCGCGTTATGCGGAGCTTTACGGAATGGCGAAAATCGCCGCGCCCGCCGCCTGGGATTTAACGACCGGCAGCCAGGCGACCGTCGTCGCCATTATTGACACCGGGATAAATTACAATCACCAAGACCTCGCGGCGAATATGTGGACGAACGCGGGCGAGACGAACAACAACGGCGTTGACGACGACGGCAACGGTTTTGTGGACGACTATTACGGCTACGACTTTTTTTACAATGATGCAGACCCGCTCGACCAGAACGGACACGGCACGCACACCGCCGGAACGGTCGGCGCGGTCGGGAACAATTCGGTCGGCGTGGTCGGCGTCAACTGGAACGTCAAGCTGATGGCGATAAAAATCTATAGTCCGAACGGCACGGACACGACCTCGGCGATGCTCATCAACGCCTACAATTACGTGCGCTTGATGAAAAATCGCGGCGTGAACATTCGCGTTACAAATAATTCCTATGGCGGCTGCAACGAGGCTTGCGGTTATGACCAGGCGACGAAAAACGCGCTCGACGCGATGGGCAACGCTGGAATCTTAAATGTCTTCGCCGCCGGAAACGCCGGTCAGAATATCGAAAACACGCCGTTTTATCCGGCGAGTTATACGAGTCCGAGCATTTTGTCGGTCGCCTCTTCGACCAGCACCGACGCGCGTTCAGGTTTTTCCAATTTTGGCGCGACGAGCGTTGACGTTGCCGCGCCCGGCTCCGGGATTTTAAGCACTTATAATTCTTCAAACACTTCCTACGCCTCTTTGAGTGGAACCTCTATGGCATCGCCGCACGGCGCGGGCGCTGCGGCGCTACTCGCCTCTTACAATCCGACGCTTTCGGTCGCGTCTTTGAAGGCAACCTTGATGAATACGGTTGACGCGCTTGCGCAGTGGAACGGCGTCGTCAAAACCGGCGGGCGATTAAATGTTGACCGTGCTCTGCGAAATCAGACCGTGTGCAATTTCAGTTTGTCGCAAACTTCTGTTTTTCTGCCCGGCACAAACGGCGGCAATTTCACCGTCAATGTCAGCGCGCCGACTAACTGCGATTATTCGGCGACGAGCAGTGTCAACTGGATTACGGTAACAAACGGCAATCCGGGAAGCGGCAACGGAACAATCAGCTTTACCGTTCAAAACAACCCGATTGCCGACGTGCAGCGCATCGGAACGATTACCATCGGCAATCAAACTTACACCGTCACGCAGGGAACAAATTTAACAGTAAGAACGCCTGTTTTGGATTTTGACGGCGACGGGAAAACCGATTATTCTGCGCTGCAAGCCGCCAACGGCACAATGTTCTGGCACAATTATCAAAGCGCGAACGGCTACGCGGCGGTGAATTTCGGCGCGTCCGGCGTTTCCGCATCTGACTTTCCTATTGCCGCCGATTTTGACGGCGACGGCAAAACCGACGTCGCCGTCTTTCGACCTTCAACCGGCGCGTGGTATATCTTGCGAAGTTCGAACGGCACGATTCAAACTTTCCAATTCGGGCAGGAATTTGACAGCCCTTCGATGACGCAGGATTTCGACGGCGACAATAAAGCGGATTACGCCGTTACGCGTTATCAAAACGGCAATTTGTTTTGGTATATTTACGGCTCGACGAGCGGCTTCCGCGCCGTGCAATTCGGCAGCGCGAGCGACAAGCCGATTCGCGGCGATTACGACGGCGACGGCAAAGCCGACATCGCGGTTTATCGCCGCTCGCACGGCTCGCCCGCCAATACGTTTTTCATCCAGAAAAGCTCGGACAATCAAGTAACGGCACGAACATTCGGAGTTTCGACGAGCGATCGAGTCGTGCCGGGCGATTATGACGGCGACGGGAAAACCGACATCGCCGTCTGGCGCCAGACGACGGGCGTTTGGTATTACGTGAAAAGCTCGGACGGCAGCTTCAGTTCGTTTCAATTCGGGCAGGCGAACGACCTTCCGACGCCGGGCGATTACGACGGCGACGGGCGAACCGATTTCGCCGTCTGGCGGCGCGAGGCGAGCGCGAACGCGAGCGGCTATTTTTACGTGCAGCGCAGCACCGCTGGTTTTTCGGCTTTCGGCTGGGGCAATTCGCAGATGTCAATCCTCGCTTACAACATAAACGAATTTTAATTTTTGCACCCGCAGCGCTGAAGCAGCGACCCGCATTCGGGCGATGTGTATTATGAAAAGATTGATCAAAAAAACCTTAAATCGTTTCGGTTATGATGTTGTGTCATACGTTCCGCCGGAGGAATCGCAGTTTAAGGCAGTCCGCGATTTGCCCGACGACGAACGAGAAATTTTAGCCCGAGTCAAATCGTTCACTATGACGAGCGTCGAATCGGTGGCTTCTTTAATTAACGCCGTCTCTTATATCACGAAAAATAAAATCGAGGGCGATGTTGCCGAATGCGGCGTGTGGCGCGGCGGCAGTATGATGACCGTCGCTCTAACCTTACTCGCGCATAACGACACGAGCCGAGAATTGTTTTTATACGACACTTTCGAGGGAATGACCGAACCGTCGCCGATTGACACTCGGTTTGACGGAGTTCCCGCCAAATCGGAAATGGAGCAGCAACAGGGAAAGTGGTGTTACGCGAGCATCGAAGATGTGCGGGAAAACATTCTTTCGACCGGCTACCCGGAGAAAAAAATCCATCTTGTCCGGGGCAAGGTCGAGGATACGATTCCCGAAGTTTTGCCGACAAAACTTTCTTTGCTCCGTCTCGATACAGATTGGTATGAATCAACCAAGCACGAGCTTGTTCATCTCTCTCCGCTGCTGTCGCCCGACGCGGTTTTGATTATTGACGACTACGGTCATTGGCAGGGTTCGAGAAAAGCCGTTGACGAATACTTTGCCGAGCAAAACCGCAAGGTGTATCTTCACCGAATTGATTACTCGGGTAGAGTCGCCGTCGGCATTAATAAATTTGCGAGTTGAAGCGGGCAAATTCTTCTCAGAAACCGACAATTGTTTGTTTGTAATAAACGCTGTCGGATAAAAGCGGTGAGAGATTCGCGTTTTCGGTTTACCGCCGCATCAATGGTAAGCTGAATAATTTTTGCGGACTTTTCCAAACTATCGAGATGAAGCATGCATCTAAAATTTCGAGCAATCTGACAAACTGTAAATTGACTTTAACGGGAAAGCGGAAGTTTTCATGAGAGGTTTCTTGCATTCGGCGGCAGCTAGATAGTATAGTTTGACATTACCGTTTAACCGGCTAAAGTTTTGACCAACGACCCCAAGAAAAAGTTTTAAAAAGAAGGATAAAAGAAATGAATAACATTTTGACCAAAAGCGGCAGAATTAGTGTGGTTTTTGCCTGCGTTTTACTCCTAGTCGTTTCGGCTTCCGCTCAGATTAGTCTGCGTAAAGCCCTCGATTTTGACGGCGATAACAAAGCCGATTTTTCGGTTTTTCGTGAAAGCAACAATGTTTGGTATATCAACCGCAGCAACGGCGGCTTCACTTTCCAGCAATTCGGTGTTTCCAATATAGATTATCAAACTCCGGGCGATTATGACGGCGACAACAAAGGCGACATTGCCGTTTGGCGCGACACAAACGGCGTTTGGTATCGTCTGAACAGTTCCGACAACACTTTCAGCGCCGTCCAGTTCGGCACTACTGGCGATGCGCCGGTCGCCAGAGATTACGACGGTGACGGCAAAACCGACCAAGCAGTGGTTCGTCGCAGTAACGGCGCGATGACGTGGTATGTTTTGAGAAGTACGAACGGCGCGCTGCAGGCTGCCCAATTCGGTCTCGCCTCAGATTATGTCGCGCCGGGCGATTACGACGGCGATTTGAAATTCGATTACGCCGTGCAGCGTGTGGGAGCGAATCCGTCAGACCCGGGAGTCTTTTATATTCTTCAATCGCAAACCAACACTTTGGCTTCGATTCCGTGGGGTCTCAGCAACGATTTAGTCGTGCCGGGCGATTACGACGGCGACGGCAAAACCGATGTTGCAGTGGTTCGGGAAGGCGCAACTGCCGGTTCGGCGATCAGTTGGTTTATTCGACAAAGCACGAACGGTTCATTAAAATCAGCAGTTTTCGGAACGACGCAGAGTGATTTGAGCGCCCAAAACGATTATGACGGCGACGGCAAAACCGACATCGCCGTCTGGCGCGATAACGGGTTTTTCTATGTTTTAAGAAGCACCGACAACGGTTTGACAAGCGTTCAGTGGGGCGCGGCAAACGATTTTCCGATTGCTAATTACGATACACACTAATTTTTTCCCAGGGTCAAAAGGCAAAAGGTTGAAGGCTTCGACAAGCCTTCAACCTTTTTGTTTTTAATCGGTTTTGTAATAATCTGGTGTCTGTTCTGATGACCAATCTTTCCGACATCGTTCGCGCGAAATTTCCGCAGAAAAAAATCGTCATCGTCGGCGATCTGGTCGCCGACCAATTTCTCTACGGCACGATTGCCCGCGTCTCGCGCGAAGCGCCGGTTTTTATTTTGCGCCACGACGAAACGGAAACCTTGGCGGGCGGCGCGGCGAACGCGGCGGTCAACGTCGCCTCGCTCGGCGGAAAAGCGGTTTTAATCGGCGTCGTCGGAACTGATGCCGACGGCGCGGCGCTCGCGGAAAAACTTCGAGCGTCGAAGGTTGACTGCCGGCACATCGTCTCAACCGATAAATACCGAACGACGACCAAAGTGCGCGTTCTCGCCGGTCAGCATTACGCGCCGCGCCAGCAAGTGATTCGGATTGATTACGAAAATGCGGAAAAAATTGACGAGGAATTAAACAGACAATTAAAAGAAAATCTTTTCTCTGCCGTCGTCAATGCCGATGCCTTAATTATCTCCGATTACAATTACGGCGTGGCAAACTACGAACTGACTGAAATCGCTAAACAAGTTGCCAAAGACAGAAAGATTCCTTTGCTCGTTGATTCGCGCTTCGGTCTGAAAAGTTTTCGCGGCGCGACGACCGCGACGCCGAATCAGGAAGAAGTCGAGCAGATTCTCGGCGCAGATTACACCGAAAAAGACTGCATCGAACTTTGCGATGCGCTCGATTATCAATCTTTGCTCATCACGCGCGGAAATCTCGGAATGCTTTTGATAGAGAAAAATAAAACGCCTTTGCAGCTCGCCGCCGTCGGCGCCAAAGAGCCGGTTGACGTAACGGGCGCGGGCGATACGGTTATCGCCGCCTACGCTTTGGGTCTGGCTTCGGGTTTGAGCTTTGCGGAGGCGGCGCAGACGGCGAATCACGCGGGCGGCATTGTCGTGATGAAAAAAGGCACGGCTTCGGTCGCCGCGGACGAATTGATTGCGTCGTTGTCAAAAGTTCCGAACGCTGAACGTCAGGCGCAGACGGCTTTATGAACGAGAAAAACTATTTCGCCCCGATTCTGACGAGAACCCGTTTGTCGGCGCGAACGACGATTGACCGGCAACACGGCAAAAAAATCGTTCTGGCAAACGGCTGTTTCGATTTTTTTCACGTCGGACACATCAGGTATCTGGCGGGCGCAAAAGCGCTCGGCGATTGTTTGATCGTCGCCGTCAATGCGGACGAACAAGTAAGAAAGTTAAAAGGCGAAAATCGCCCGCTGACATCAGAACAGGAACGCGCCGAAATAATTTCCGCATTAAAATTCGTTGATTACGTGACGATTTTTTCAGAGCCGACGGTTGAGGAGTTAATTCGCACCGTTCGACCGGACTTTCACGCCAAAGGAACCGATTACACGGTTGATACGGTTCCCGAACGCGACATCGTTCGTGAATACGGAGGGCGTGTGGCAATCGTCGGCGACCCGAAAGATCATTCGTCAACTGATTTGATTAAAAAAATTAAATAATTTTTTCGGTCTCGGGTCTTCGTTTTTGTCATTCAACTTGAGCAGAAAAATCGAAGACCGGAAACCGTTTTATAAAATGTGGAATTCACGCACGAAAACCGATTTGATTATCGAAGTCTGGGAGAAGCTCGACTGCGAATCAGTCGGCGCGGCGGAAATCGAAGCGATTGAATTGGTCGTCAGCGAAAAATACGGTTTCAGCGCCGTCGAATCGCCGATGATAATTGCCCGGCTCTTGGCGGACGAAGGCGCGGAATTGCGGCACGCGGAGATTATGGAACTCGATGTCGTCAGGCGGCTCGAATCGCCATACGACGCGATGTTTCGCAACATCTTGAAGTTTTCCGATTTCCGGCAGACGCTTGCCTCGATTCGACAGCTCGAAAATCTTCGCCGAAAATTCGTCGCCGACGACGACCGCGAGGGTCTGCGCCTGATGCGCGAAATCGCCTTGAAAGGAAAAAATCGAGCTTTGATGATTGCCAGAAACGAACGTGTCGCGCCCGCCAAACGCGCTGAGAAACAGGAAATCGCCGAATGGTTTACCATCTGGCTGCAAAATCCAGAAGTGTTTGAAAATTGGATTACGTTGCGGCAGAAATCGCCGGATTTTCGAGAGCGTTTTGAGCGAGCGGAAAATTGAAAAACGATCAAGCAAAATTCAATCAAAGCCTTTTCACCTTTCCGTCTCGCTCCGCTAAATAAAAGTGTTTTAGAGTTTTTCAAATTGTCGCCGGCAAGCGATTATCAAAATTTACCGCCGCAGTTTTTCTGCTTTTGTAAAATCTTCCGTTAAAATCTACCGGTCATTATTTATCATTTTGAATTTGTTCGAAATTTGCCGCAGTTTCCGTTGAAATTTATTTCAGGTCAACGGCTTGGCTGACAATCGCCCGGCGATTTTTCGGAAAACGCTCTACGATTAAGACTATTTTAGTTCCAACCGCATCAGTCCGTTTGAAATTATTTTTAGCTGAGCTGAATGGGGTTTTACAAAATAAGATTGATTTATGTTCGAGCGAGAAGAAAACAATTTTATTCCCGGCATTTTCAATTATTGCGACCGTTGGTGTGAGCGTTGCCCGCTGACGGCGCGGTGCAGCGTTTACGCAATGGTCGAAGATGAACAGCAAGCAGAGGAATACGCGGGCGGCGCGCGGACGGCAACTCAGGAAGCGTTCTGGCGCAATCTGCAAAACATTTTCACTGAAACAAAAGAGATGCTCCGCGAAGCGGCTGCCGAACGCGGCATTGACATTGACCAGCTCGATCTTAAAGAAGCCAGCGAAATTATTGAACGGCAACGCTGCTCGGTCGAACAGCAAAATTTGATGAAACTCGCCGAAAAATACACCAAACAGGCGGGCGTTTTTCTGAAGACGCAAAATCTGTCTGATGAAACTCTCGACCACACGCAGCTCGAAATGCTGCAGATAATCGGCTGGTATCATTACTTTATCGCGGCGAAAATCAATCGCGCTTTATACGCCGAAGCCGACTACGAAAAAGACGCCGACTCTGACGCTTTCCGCAATGACGGCGACGGCTCGATCAAAATCGCCCTCATCGCCATTGACCGCTCGACCATTGCCTGGAAAGTTCTGCTGAATGACGAAACAAATCGGGAAATAAAACCGCTTATCCAACTACTCGACACGCTGCGCCGGTTGTGCGAGGAAAAATTCCCAAACGCGAGAGATTTTCTGCGTCCCGGATTCGATGAAATTATTGAAATGGTAATGTGAAAGAAGAGCGAAGAGATGAGGAATAATTAAGAAAACTTGGTTTACTCATTCCCCATCTCTTCGCCCTTCTTTCTTAGGCGTGCGTCATTTCTTCGGGCTTGACGTGTTCGTCGAATTGCTCGCCGGTTAAAAGTCCCAATTCAATCGCCGATTCTTTTAACGAACTTCCTTTTTTGTGCGCGTGCTTGGCGATTTTCGCGGCGTTGTCGTAACCGACGTGCTGATTCAAAGCCGTAACCAACATTAGAGAATCGTTCAAATATTCGTCAATCTGCTCGCGGTTCAGTTCGATGCCGTTGATGCAAAATTCGACGAAGCCCCTGCAAGCGTCGTTCAATAATCTGACCGAGTGCAGAAAATTGTGAATCATCACGGGCTTGAAGACATTCAGTTCAAAATTCCCTTGCGAACCGGCGAAACCGATTGCCGCGTCATTTCCTAAAACCTGCGCGGCGACCATCGTCATCGCTTCGCTCTGCGTCGGATTGACTTTGCCCGGCATAATCGAGCTGCCCGGTTCGTTTTCCGGCAAGATGATTTCGCCGATGCCGCAGCGCGGACCCGACGCGAGCCAGCGAATGTCGTTGGCGATTTTCATCAAGCTGCAAGCCAAAGTTTTGAGCGCGCCCGAAGCGAAAACGATTTCGTCATGCGCCGAGAGCGCGGCGAATTTATTCGGATGCGCGCGGAACGGTAAGCCGGTCAATTCGGCGATTTGATGCGCGGCGCGGTCGGCGAATTCGGGATGCGAATTTAAACCGGTTCCGACCGCCGTGCCGCCAATCGCCAAATCGAACAAGCCGTCCAAAACCATTTGCAACCGCACGACATCGCGTTCAATCAAATTCGCCCAGCCGCCGAATTCCTGCCCGACCGTCAAAGGCGTCGCGTCCTGCAGATGCGTTCTGCCGATTTTCACCACGTCGGCGAATTCTTTCGCCTTCGCGTCAATCGCCGCAAAAACCGCTTGCACCGTCGGAATCAAACTGTGCAAAGTTTCGGCTGCCGCGATATACATCGCCGTCGGAAAAGTGTCGTTCGACGACTGCGACATATTCACGTCGTCGTTCGGGTGAATCGGCTTTTTGCTGCCCATCTCGCCGCCCGCGATTTCGATCGCGCGATTGGAAATCACTTCGTTGGCGTTCATATTCGTCTGCGTTCCCGAACCGGTTTGCCAAACGCGCAGCGGAAAATGCGCGTCGAGTTTTCCGTCAATCACCTCGTTCGCCGCCCGGACAATCAAATCGGTTTTTTCCAGCGTCATCTTGTCAGATTTGAGTTGATGATTCGTAATCGCAGCGGCTTTTTTCAAAATGCCGAGCGCGCGAATCATTTCGCGCGGCATCGTATCGAATCCGATGTTAAAGTGATGCAGACTTCTTTCCGTCTGCGCGCCCCAATACTTGCTTGATTCGACCGCAATCTCGCCCATCGAATCGGTTTCGATGCGCGTTTTTCCGTTCGTTTGCGTTGCTTTCGCCATTTTCGCTCCAGTGTTATTACAAAAATAAAATTTCGTCTTCAAGCCAAGATTAACACAAACGGCGGGCGCGGAAAATCTCGCTCGCCGATTGCTTCGGAGCGGTCTCTTTCGAGACCGCATAAAAAATCCGCCGGCTGTCGGCGGATTTTTGCGTGCTAGAATGTTATTAATTACTGGCTTCAAACGAGCGATGTAAACGTTATGCCGAGAGAGTATTATTTTGTCAGCGATTTGCATTTTGGCGGCGACGGCAGTTTGCAAATCTGCGATTTCACCGAAGAATTCGTCGGCTTTCTGCGTCAATTAGCCGAACGAGACGGCGATACCGAACTGATCATTGCGGGCGACACTTTCGGTTTTTGGGAATTGACGACCGTTCAAGGAACCGAACAGCTCGACGAAATCATCAAATACCATACCGTTATTTTCGAGCAACTCCGGCTGACCGGCGAGCGAATAAACATCACGATGATGGTCGGCAATCACGATTACGATTTGGCTTGTTACCCGGAATTTGCCGACAAACTGAAAAGTTACAACATCAAGCTCGACACTTCGCTGGCGCTGGTTCGGACGCTCGGCGACAGAAAAATCTGGATCGAACACGGACAGCAGAACGACCCGTATAACGCTGCGACCGACTACGGCAACATACACGCGCAACCCGCCGGTTTTTTTATTACGGAAACTTTGGTCGCCGGCGCGAGCAAGCATTCGGTTTTCGGCGCGAGCGATTGGCTCAAAGATATCCGTTCGGTTGACGTGCGGCAAATTCCCGACTGGCTCGTCTCGAATTATTTTTATAACGAAATGAATTTGTTTCTGCGCTGGCTGCTCGTTCCGTTTCTGCTTTTGCTGACTGTCACGGCGCTCGCGCTCGCTGCTCAATTGCTCGAATACGTCGGCGTTTTCGACGTTAACATTCTGCTCGAAAATCCGGCGATCAGATGGCTCGGATTGTTCGGCGACATTCTGCGCTGGATTCTGACGGCGAGTATGGCGGTTTGGTTTTTCATTTTTGCCGTTTCATTGCCGCTCTATTTCGTTTACCGCGACATTCGCCGCACTCTGCGACGAATGCAGATTTACCCGGCTTACAAATCCGCGCCGACCAACGAAGCGAACAACAATTATCTGGTTCGCGCGCGCCGCGTTTTCGCCGAAAATCCGGCAGTTTGCGTCTACATTTTCGGACACACGCACGACGCTTTTCTGGTCGAAGAAAACGGGCGAGCGATCATCAACACCGGAACGTGGCTGAAAATTTTAAAGCGCGTCTCGGTCAGATTCGGTTTGCTGCCCGCCGTTTATTACCCGATTTTTCGGCTCAATTATTTTAGGATTTATGCCAAAGCCGAAAAAATTTGCATCGAGTATGTAGAGATACCCAAAGTGCCGAAAGAAAAACTAACTTTGCTGCAGCGATTTTTGATTCTCGGCAGAAAGCCGGAACTCGGAAAGGCGATACCCGGCGAAACAATTTTATGACTGTTTTCGATTCGCAATTTTGGTAGTGGGTCAATTTCAAAATTCTCGACGCAGTTGAAAACTGTTTTAGCCACGTCCTTGAGGGCGTGGTTTAGTGGTTAAAAATAGACGCAGAGCGTTTTAA
>CADCUR010000285.1:0-8522 GCA_902805935.1 uncultured Pyrinomonadaceae bacterium | reverse complement strand
GACGTTGAAACGCCTGCTGATTATTCTTCGACTGCCGATTACGTCCTCAAGGACGTGGCTAAATATTCTAGCTAATACCACTACTGCAATTTTCTGTCTATAGATAAACGAATCGCATCTTTGCTATACTCCAATAAAAAAACAGAATAAGGTTATAAATCATGGCAAAAGAATGCACGCATCTTGATTCGGTCAGAGCGGTAAAGCCGAGCGCGGACGGCTGCGAAGATTGTCTGAAAACCGGCGACCGCTGGGTTCACCTGCGGCTTTGCGAAACGTGCGGTCACGTCGGCTGCTGCGATTCGTCGCCGAATAAACACGCGACAAAACATTTTCATTCGACCAATCACCCGATTGTGAAATCGTTCGAGCCGGGCGAAGATTGGGGTTATTGTTATGCGGACGATTTGTTTTTCGATCAGTTTCCGCCCGTCGAGGCTTAAAGTTTTCAAAGAAACAAAATTATGTCGGATTTTGATTTATCGCCAACTGGTCGCGTCAGCGCCCGCCGTTTTATCTGGAGACGAGCTACGCCGGAGTTTTCGCCGCCGGCGACGTGCGCTGCGATTCGGTCAAGCGCGTCGCATCCGCCGTCGGCGAAGGTTCGATGGCGGTGCAGTTCGTCCACGAATTTTTGAAAGAAGTTTAGTTATTAACCGACAGTAATTTTTCATCAACGCCAATCGCCACTTTCGATTAGCGCGCCTTGATTTTCCCGCGCCGTTTAAATGCCCGCCGTCAAAAACAAATTTGTATACTCAATTATTTGCGGATTTCCCGGCGGAAAAATCTTGACAAATTTTCCCGATAAAACTTACGCTAACTTTGGCTTTTTCATCGAAAAGCATTTTCAATCTCGCCCGTCTTTTGGAAAATCTGAAACTTTTGTTCCAACTTTATTTTCGCCCCGCGACGGCGATGAGCGAAATCATTGACAAAGGCAGTTGGCTTTTCGCCGCCGTCGCGGTTCTTCTCGTCTCAGTCGCATTCTACGCGACGGTAAACGCCAAGCTGCAGGCGGCTTACGCGATACCGAATTTTTATGAATTTTACCAGCCGGATTTTTATGGCGGCGAAGAATCGGCAGCGCAATACGAGAAAGCGCTCACAGATTATCAAAAAACGATGGCTCAACGACAAATCATTCCCGTCGTCGGCGATTCGTTTTTTCACTTTTTCTCGTTCGAGCCTGGGGGATTTTTCCAGCCGCTTCTTTCGCTCTCGATTTTCTACGTTCCCGCCGTCATTCTTTTGATCGGTTTTTTCGGCGGCGCGGGCGGTTTCAATTTGATTTTAGGACGCGATTACGGAACGCTCGCCGTTTGTTCGCTGATGGCTTGGGCGGCGGCGCATCTGCCGTTTGCGTTGGCGGGAATCGCGCTTTCTTCGCTCGCCGTTTCGCCGCTCGTTTATTTTTCGATGTGGCTGGCGAGCAGCGTCTTGTTCGGCGTTTTGATGGTTTTCGCTTTGCGCGTGGTTTTCGGCGCCAAGTATGGAACCGCCGTTTTGGTTGTCGGCGCGGCGTGGCTTGCTTTTAGTTTGGGAATGTATGTTTTCCGATACGTTTCGCCCTGGCTGTTTTCGCCGTTTTTGCTCGTTTACGCTTACATTTATTTCGGCGGTCGTCTGTCGGGCGAAGTCAGTGGTTTCGGCAACGCTTTGCGTCAAAAGCAAAACTTCAAACGCTTTCTGCACAACGCGACGGTCAATCCGAAAGACGCCGACGCGCACGTTCAACTCGCGCTCATTTATCTGCAGAGAAAACAGGAAGCGAAAGCTCTCGAACATTTGAATAAAGCGGTCGAAATTGACGCGGGCGAAATTGATGCTAATTACGAACTTGGCAAAATCGCCAAGCAAAACAAAGATTTACAGAAAGCCCTTAATCATTTTTCCGTCGTCGTCGAGCAGAACGATAAACACGCCTTGAGCGAAATCTGGCGCGAAATCGGCGCGACTTATCTCGCGGCGAATATGCTCGATGAAGCGCGTGAAGCGTTGGAGAAGTTCGTCGAGCGGCGCGCTTTTGACCCCGAAGGATTATACTATCTCGGCTCGGTTTTCAAAGCGCAGGGCGAAAGCGATAAAGCGCGGGAAACGTTCGACCAAGCAATCGAATCGGCGCGCGGCTCGCCGGATTTTCGTCGCCGCGAATTGAGACACTGGAGCAAGTTGGCGCAGAAAGAAATTTAAACGGCAAGCCGAGAGTTGATTTTTTAACGCTGATTTTATCTTTCGTATTCGACGACGAATCTTTTAATCGGTTCTTCCTCGTCGCCGAGCATTTCTTCAAAACTAATCAGTTTCAAATCGTTCAGTTCAAACTGCGACAAATCACGGCGCGACAAAGCCCAAGGCAATTCGAGCGGTTCTTCGTCGTCCTCGCGCCCGCGAGTTACGACGACTAATCTGCCTTCGGGCGCGACAAAATCGCTAATCGCGTCAATCACTCGCGGACGCATCGCCAGCGGCAACGGCTGAATCGTGTAAACTTCCAGCACAAATTCAAACGCCCGAAACCATTCGGGCGGCGCGTCGAACAAATCGGCGGCGAGAAATTCGATGCCGGTCGCCGAATGAAGTTCACGCGCCCACCGGATCGCCGTCGGCGAAATGTCGAATGCCGTCACACTAAAACCTGCATCATAAAGAAATCGTGCATCGTCGCCGAGACCGCAGCCGATCACGAGCGCGCGGCGATTATTCCCCTGCAAATCTGTTTTTTGCGCCCAGCGCCGCAAAAACTTATTCGGCTCCAAATCAGCCCACGGAATCTTTTCGTTATCGCCGTTCGCCTCATTGTAAAGCGCGTCGAACCAGCCGAGCGCGTCGCCTCTCGCCGCAAACTCGGCTTGTATTTCCTTTGTCCGCTCGCGGGCGTCGTGCGTTTCAAAACTCATAAAATTCAATGTTTGAAATACAAATTCAGAATTAAACTCCAAAACTCGTTTTGCTGAATTTCATTCGGTCGGCGCGCCCGCGTCCGTCCACGCCGTCCAGCCGCCAGCCATCGAAAGTACGTTCGTGTAGCCCATTTTTTGCAGATTGTCCGCCGCCAGCGCCGAACGGAAACCGCCGCCGCAATACAAAATCAATTCCGCATCTTTGTCGGGAAATTTTCCGATGATGTCACGCTCGATAACGCCGCGCCCGATGTGCGTCGCGCCCGCCGCGTGTCCAGCAGCGAATTCGTTGTCTTCGCGCACGTCAATCAAAATCGCGCCGTTTTCGATTTTCTCACGCGCTTCTTCAACCGAAATTTCCGTCACGCGGCTGCGCGCGTTTTCCGCTATTTTCAAAAATTCTTCAGTGTGTTCCATAGTTTTGATAGTTTAGCGCAACTTCAAATTGGCATACTAGCGGGAAAGCGATTAAGTTTCTATAATAAATCTTTTGCTATTTCAATAAAATTTTAATAAACAGAGGTTAAAACATTGGCAGAACAATACGACGTAACAATTATCGGTTCGGGTCCGGGCGGCTATGTCGCGGCAGTGCGCGCGGGACAATTAGGCTTGAAAGTGGCGATTGTCGAAAAGGAAAAAGATGCTCGCTTAGGCGGCACGTGCGGTTTGCGCGGCTGTATTCCGACCAAAGCGCTTTTGCAGTCAGCGCATCTTTACGAAAAAGCCGGACACTTCGAGCAATTCGGTTTGAAAGTCGAAGGCTTGAGTTATGATTTCGAGCGAGTTCAGAAATATAAAAACGATGTCGTGGCGAAAAACTCGGCGGGCGTAACTTATCTGATGAAGAAAAACAAAGCGACCGTCTTTAACGGCTTCGGCAAAATCACAGGCAAAGGCAAAATCGAAGTCGCGCTCGACGGCGGCAAGACCGAGACGATTGAGACGAAAAACATCATCATTGCCACCGGCTCGGTCGTGCGCCCGATTCCCGGCTTTGAAACCGACGGTAAACAGGTGGTTAATTCCGACCAGATTTTAGAATTAAATCGAGTGCCGAAATCAATGCTCGTGCTTGGTTCAGGCGCGGTCGGCGTGGAGTTCGCATCGGTTTATTCGCGCTTCGGCTGCGAGACGACCGTCGTCGAATTGATGGACAGAATCGTGCCGGGCGAAGACGCGGAAGTTTCCAAAGAGTTAGAGCGCTCGTTCAAAAAACGCGGCATCAAATGTCTGACCGGCTTGAAAATGGACAAGCTCGAAAAATCGAAAAAAGGCGTAAAGGTTTCGGGCAAAGATTCCAAAGGCGCGGACGTTTCGCTCGAAGCCGAAATGCTGCTCGTCGCCATCGGGCGAATGCCGTATATCGAAAATCTCGGACTCGAAAACACCAAAGTCGTCGTCAACCCGCGCGGCACAATCAAAGTCAACGAATACTGCGAAACCGACGAGCCGAACGTCTTTGCTATCGGCGACGTGATTGACACGGCTTGGCTGGCGCATCTCGCCAGCAAAGAAGGAATTTTGGTTGTCGAAAAATTGGCGGGTAAAAAAGTCGAGCCGATAAATCATCGCCTCGTCCCGAACTGCACTTACTGCGACCCGGAAGTCGCGTCGGTCGGCTTGACCGAAGCAAAAGCAAAAGAAGAAGGCTACGACGTGAAAGTCGGCAAATTCCCTTTCTCGGCTTCGGGCAAAGCGCGCATTCTTGGCGAAACCGACGGCTTCGTCAAAATCGTTTCCGAGAAAAAATACGACGAAGTTCTCGGCGTTCATATCATTGGACCGCACGCGACGGAACTGCTTGCCGAGGCTTGCGTTGCGATGCAGTTAGAGACGACCGCCGACGAATTAGGGCGAACCATTCACGCGCACCCGACCGTTTCCGAGTCGGTAATGGAAGCGGCGGAAGGCGTTCACGATTTGACGATTCATATGTAATTCAACTGGTTAAAAATTGAAAACGAAAAAGGGAGGAAACGATAATGCAGGCAACAGAAATTGAAAGACGCTACGCCGCCTTGGACGAACGTCAAAATACGGACGAATATAATTTTGAACATTTTCGGACCAGCATTCTGTTAGAGGACGGACAGCGAACCATCGAGGCGCGAGGCATTTTGCCGGGCGAAATTGCGCCGGATTTTGAATTGCCGCAGGTCGGCGGCGGCACGCTTCGCCTGAGCGATTTGCGCAGACAGCCGACGATTCTGCATTTCGGGTCATACAGTTGACCGATTACTGCCGGCTCGGTCGAGCCGCTGAAAAAACTTTACGAAAACTGGAAAACGAGAGTCAATTTCGTTGACGTTGTAATTCGTCAGGCGCATCCCGGACCGGGGGCGGAAACTTACCGCCGCTTCGAGCAAAAATGGCGCGACGGCGAGCGATTCAAACAGGAAGAAAGTATTCCGTATCCGGTTGTGGTTGACGACCTGCAAGGCACGGTGCATCAAGTTTACGGCGGGCTTGCCGATCCGACTTATTTGATTGACACTGACGGGCGCGTCGCTTTTTACAATATGTGGACGCACGCGCCGACTTTGCACGAAGCGATTGAAGAATTATTGAAGCAAGACGGGCGCGGCGTGGTGATGGGCGGAACTCACCGCACGCCGCATCTGCTCGCTTCGATGACTGACGGCTGGAAAGGCTTGCGGAGAGGTTTTCCGCAGAGCGCCGTCGAACTTGAATTGTCCGCGCCGGGAATGGCGAGTTTGCCGTGGCTCGGTTATCAGATTCGCCCGCTGCTCGCGCCGCTCACCCTGCGCGGCGAACCGCTGCCGCTGCCGGTTAAATTCGGGTTGGCAATCGGCGCGGGAGCGTTGCTCGCGCTCGGCTATCGAGCATTGGCGCGCCGAAAGTAATGATGATTTTAAGGAACGGCGATAAAATACGGGCATTCCTTTTTGAAAAGTTTGGGAAACGCGGAATTTCCGAACGACAAAAAAACGAGAGCGAAACTTCGTTCTCGTTTTTTTGTTATAATCTCAATTTTTGAGAAACGCGCCGCCGATTTACCGGAGCTGAAAATCAAAATTACCCGAAAACATTTCGGTTCGGCAAGCCGCGCGTTTCGAGGAAATTACAAAATTAAATCTATCCAAACTCTTGATTCGATGATGAATTTGCGAACTGTCAAAGCCGTCAGGTATGTCACGCCGCTGCGTGAAGGCGGGTCTTTGCCGGCGATTATCGAAGGCGATGACGACGGGCTTTACGTGCTGAAGTTTCGCGGCGCGGGGCAGGGCGTGAAGGCTTTGATTGCGGAACTCGTGGCGGGCGAAATCGGTCGCGCTCTCGGTTTGCGCGTTCCCGAAATCGTTTTCGTCGAACTCGACGCGGAACTCGCGCGCACTGAGCCTGACCCGGAAATCCAGGATTTAATCAGGGCGAGTGACGGGCTGAATCTCGCGCTCGATTACCTGCCCGGCTCGATTACGTTCGACGCGCTGATTGCTGCGCCCGACTCCGCACTTGCTTCAAAAATCGTTTGGTGCGACGCGCTCACAGCGAATGTTGACCGCACGCCGCGCAATGCCAATATGCTTTTATGGCATAAGGATTTGTGGCTGATTGACCACGGCGCGGCTTTTTATTTTCATCATAATTGGGGTAATTTTGCGGGCAACAGCCGCAATCCGTTCAAGCAGGTAAAAGACCACATTCTACTCGCGTTTGCCGGCGAACTCGAAAGCGCGGACGCCGAATTGAGTGCAAAACTAACCACGGCGGTTTTGCGCTCAATTGTTCGGTTGATTCCCGATGAGTGGCTCGAAAATCCGAGCGAACAACGTGAGATTTATTTTCAGTTTTTGACCGAGCGTTTGGAAGCGCCGCGGACGTTTGTCAAGGAGGCGATTGATGCTCGAAAGCTGCCTGTTTGATTACGCCGTCATCCGCGTCGTGCCGCGCGTCGAACGCGAAGAGTTTATGAACGTCGGCGTAATTCTTTCGTGTCCGGCGCGGAAATTTCTCGACGCGCGAATTGAACTCGACGCGCCGAGATTGAAAGTTTTCGCGCCGACGCTCGAACAGGACGCGATTCAAAGTTACTTAAGCGCGATTCCGAAAATCTGCGCTGGAGACGAAGCATCGGGAGAAATCGGGCGATTGCCACAGCGAGCCAGATTTTACTGGCTGACCGCGCAACGCAGCACCGTTATTCAATCGTCGCCTGTGCATACCGGGTTTTGCGCGGACGCGCGGGAAATGCTCGAACATCTTTTCGATAAAATGGTGCGGACGCCGGAGAATTATCTTTAAATATGAAAACCACGCAGACATCTTACCCGCGCAGTAAAATCAAAATTCTGCTGCTCGAAAACATCTCCGATTCAGCAGTCGAAGAATTAAACCAGAGCGGCTACGCGGAAATCAAACGACTTTCCGGCGCGCTCGGCGAAGCGGATTTAATTCGGGAAATTAAAGGCGTTCACATTCTCGGCATTAGGTCGAAAACGCGCGTTACCGAAAAGGTTTTGGAAAAGGCGGACAAACTGCTGGCAATCGGTGCGTTCTGCATCGGCGTTAATCAGATTGATTTGAAAAGCGCGACGCAGAAAGGCGTCGCCGTTTTTAACGCGCCGTATTCAAACACGCGCTCGGTCGCCGAACTGGTGATTGGTTTGTGCGTGATATTGATTCGCCGAATCGCGGACAAAAATATCGCGGCGCACAATGGGGTTTGGCTCAAAGAAGCGAAAGGAAGTTTTGAGCTGCGCGGCAAAACGCTTGGAATTATCGGTTATGGAAATATCGGTTCGCAGGTTTCTGTAATGGCAGAATCTTTGGGCATAAACGTCGTTTATTATGATGTTTTGACGAAGCTGCCGCACGGCAACGCGAAACAAATTCGTGATTTGAAAGAGTTGTTGAAACAATCGAACATCGTCACCCTGCACGTTCCGTCGGACGCGACGACGCGCAATATGATAAATGAGAAAACTCTTTCGGCGATGCGGAAGGGAACGATTTTTTTGAATTATTCGCGCGGCGACGTGGTTGATTTGGAGGCGCTGAAAAAGGCAATCGAAAACGGCACAATCGGCGGCGCGGCGATTGACGTTTTCCCCGACGAGCCGGAGCGAAACGGCGACGAATTTACTACCGTTTTGCAAAATCTGCCGAACGTGATTTTAACGCCGCACGTCGGCGGCTCGACCGAAGAAGCGCAGGCGAATATCGGTCTCGATGTCACGGCAAAGCTGATAAATTACACGGAACTCGGCACGTCAAACGGCTCGCACACCGTTCCCGAATTAAATCTGCCGCCGCAAGCCGGAACGCACCGCATTCTGCACATCCACGAAAACGTGCCGGGCGTTCTCTCGGAAATCAACTCGAAACTTTCGACGCGCGGCATAAACATCACGGCTCAGTATTTGAAAACGAACGACCAAATCGGTTACGTGATTTTGGATATTGACAGAAAACTTTCGCGCGAAGCCTTTGAGATATTAAAAGCGGTCAAAGGAACGATAAAGACGCGAATGGTTTATTGAAATTTTTATAATGGGCATAACAATCTGTAAAAAACACAGTAGGCAAGGTTTTGACCAAGTTTGTAAACATATAGACGCAAAATTTAAAGACGAAAGTTACCCTGAGATGCGCCGG
>CADCUR010000284.1 GCA_902805935.1 uncultured Pyrinomonadaceae bacterium | reverse complement strand
TTTCCAGCGAATTGACAAGGAAGGCTCGTTTCATATGGAAGATTGGAACGAGTAATTTTGTAAAGTTATTTTCAGAATTATTAAAGAAAATTACTCATCAATCGAAAGAATGAAACGAGCCTTCCTTGTCAATTCGCTGGAAAGTGTGCGCTCCGAAAAAGTCGCGCTGCGCTTGAATCAAATTCGCAGGCAGGCGTTCGGAACGGAAAGCGTCGAAATATGCCAGAGCCGACGACAGACACAACGACGGAATGCGGCTGTCCATCAGTTTCTCATTGACGCCGCGCCAATGTTCGCGGTTGTCATTCAAAAGTTCGGCAAATTTATCGTCTAAAATTAAATTCGGCAAGTTTGGATTTTCGCCGTAAGCGCGGCGCATTTCTTCCAAAAGAGCCGAGCGAATAATACAGCCGCCGCGCCAGATTTTAGCGATGTCCGACAAATTTAAATTGTAGTTTTTTTCCGTCGAAGCGGTTTGCAGCAGCGACATTCCCTGCGCGTAGGTAATGATGAACGAACTTAAAAGCGCGTTTTTTAATTCTTCGATAAGCTGCTCGTAATCGTCGCCGGCGCTTTCGCGGATTTCCGTGTTGCGTTGCTCGTCAGACGGATTTTCAACCGTTTGCGTCAGATGTTTTTCGGCGGTCTCGTGGATATTTTCTTTGAATTGAACGCTGACAGTGGTTTCGACTTCGGCGGCGGCGCGGGCGGCTTTCGGACTGGTTACCAAATTGCTTGTCACCGCCTCGCCTTCTTCAATCGGCAAATCCGCATTTACGAACGGCTGCCGACTGCCGAATTTTTCTGCGACGAGCAGGCGCACTTCTTTCTGCGCTGAGATTTGGCGCATCGAAACGGCGGAATCAATCGTCGGAATCGGCACGCCGAAATCCATCGCCGCCTGCGAAGTCCATTTGCCGGTTCCCTTCTGCGCGGCTTTGTCCAAAATCATTTCGACGAGCGGTTTGTCGGTTTCCGCGTCAAGTTTCCGCAAAACTTCCGACGTAATTTCGACGAGAAAAGAATTCAGTTCCGTGTCGTTCCATTTAGCAAAAGTGTCGGACATTTCCTTGTAATTCATTTTCAAAACGCGAAACATAAAATCGTAAGTTTCCGCCAAAATCTGCATCAAGCCGTATTCGATGCCGTTGTGAACCATTTTGACGAAATGCCCCGCCGAACTCGCGCCCATATACGCGACGCACGGCTCGCCATTCACTTTCGCCGAAGCCGCTTCGAGAATCGGCGCAACGTGAGCGTAAACTTCTTCTCTGCCGCCGGGCATAATGCTCGCGCCGTGACGCGCGCCTTCTTCGCCACCTGACACACCGACGCCGATAAATTCGATTCCTTGATGGGCGAGATATGTTTCGCGCGTTTCCGTGTCGGTGAAATGAGAATTGCCGCCGTCAATAATAATGTCGCCTTTCTCCAAATGCGGCAGTAGATTTTCAATCACGCCGTCAACGATTTTCCCAGCCGGAACGAGCAGCATAATTTTTCGGGGCGCCGCCAGTGCTTCGACAAAATCCTTGATATTTTCCGGCGACGCGATTTTCATGCCCTCGCCTTCTTCGAGTAAAAGCTGTCGTTTCGCAGCGTCTAAATCAAAGCCGACGCAAGCGAAACCGTGTTCCGCGACGTTCAGCAGAAAATTTCTGCCCATCGTTCCCAAGCCGACCATTCCGAATTGTGCATTTTCCATAATTTTATTTTGAATGTTCGCATAATTTATCGCGTTATTGCAAAACGAATTTTCGGCGACGAAAAACGCGCGTCGTTAAATCACGACCGATTTTTTTCGTCAGCAATACGCGCTGTTACGCGAGAAAATAGATTTTCCGTTTATCGGGTCAAACGGTTTTCGATTCCCAGATTGCGGCGCAGGCGAGCCATTTTTCCCAATCGCTCCCGCCGTCTTCAATCGTCCACCAAGCCGACAGAACAGCTTCGGCGAAAGCCCAATCGCGCAAATCCCCTGGCTCGATTGCAAAGGCTTCGGCGAATTGTTCGACGCGCCGGCAGAGCATTTTCCGGCGGTCGGGAACCGTTAAAATCCAGCCGCGCGGATTATTCAGAAAGACGCTGATTTCAAAACCGATGTCGCCGACAATTCCTTTCGGGTCAATCGCCAAAAACCGTTCGCGCCGCGCCGACAAGATATTCTGATGATGCAAATCGCCGTGCAGTAAACTTTGGCTGGAAGAACCGATTAGCCGCTCGAAAATTTTCTGGGCTTTTTTCACGCGGGCGAAATCGAAGTTTGTTTTTCCCGCCCGAAGAAACGAGCCGACCCATTTTTCGAGCGCCGGAAATGCGCCGTCGGCGGGCGGCGGACGACGTATTTTCTTCATCACCCGAATCGCGTGCGCCGTCGCCTGTTCGTCGTCGGTTTCGGCGAGTTTGATTAAATTTTCGCCTGGCAGCAATCTTTCCAAAAGCAGAACGCGGTAATCCGCATCAAACTGCAAAAGTTTGACCGCGCCGCTGCCGTCCGAGATTTTCAAAAACTTCGCTTCACCGAAAATGACCGAATCGTTTTCTTCGGGCAAACCGATTTTCAAAACCGCGCCGCTGCCATCGGCGCGCGAAATGCACGGCGCGACGTAATTATACGACAGATTCGGAAACGGATTTTCCACGACGAGTGCCCATTTTTCCGCAATCTCGCCGACGATTTCCGGCAAATCGTTCAACCATCGTCGCCCGCGTTCGCCGCACACGCCAAGCACGTTTTCCGTAAATCGCGTGGGCAGATTGTCCGGCACAATTTTCTTCATCGGTCTTGACGAGTTTAGCCTGTCTGACGGATTCTAAACAAATGAACTCTTTACTTGGAGCGATTCGACCGACTACTTTCGTTGAATCGGAAAAATTAAACGATCGTTTGGGAATTGATTTGACGATTGCCAGCGAGACTTTTCAGCACACGGGCAGTTTCAAATTTCGCGCCGCTTACAATCTGGCTTTAAACGTCCCGAACGACGAAATCATCACGGCTTCGTCGGGGAATTTTGGACAGGCTTTAGCTTACGCCTGCCGTTTATTAAATAAAAAATGCACGGTCGTGATGCCGGAAACTTCGGCGCGAGTGAAAATTGAAGCGGTCAAAAGTTACGGCGCGATTGTTGATTTAATTGACACGCGCAATGTCGGACGCGCCGCGCGGGTTTCGCAGTTAGCCGAATCAATGACTGATGTTTACATCGCTTCGGCTTACGACGATTTGCACGTCATCGAAGGCAGCGCGACGCTCGGCGACGAACTCGCCGCTAAAGATTTTGACGTAGTAATTGTTCCGGTCGGCGGCGGCGGTTTGATTTCGGGAATCTCAAATGGTTTATGCCGCAACGGACATCGAGCGCGTTTAATCGGCGCGGAACCGCTTCTGGCGAACGACGCGGCGAACTCCTTGCGGGCGGGCAAAATCGTCGTCAATGAAATCGAACCGGCGACGATTGCCGACGGCGCGCGAACAGTATCTTTGGGCAAACACAATTGGGCGATTATCGAACCGGGCGTGGCGGAAATCATTGAAGTTTCCGAAGATAAAATTATCGAAGCGGCGCGGCTTTATTTTTCTCTCGCAAACTTAAAAGTCGAGCCGACCGGCGCGTTGTCACTCGGCGCGATTTTGGAAAACAAAAACGTGTTTTCAAATCAAAAAGTTTGCGCGATTGTGAGCGGCGGCAATGTTGACGCGGAAATTTACCGGCGGATTTTAGAGGATTAAGAAGTTTCCGTCGTCATTTTGGCGAGCGCCTCTTTGCTGAAATAAGAAATGACGACGACCGAAGCGAGCGTGGCGACGAAGCCGAAAACGAATGTCCAGACATTAAACGGCTCGTCAAAGTTTAGCTCTGAAAGCCCCGCCCCAAAGAAAACTACTGCCGCCGAACGAGGCAGCATTCCGACGAAAGTTCCGATCAGAAACGACGACAGCGGAACGCGCGCCGCCGTCATCAGCAAATTAGTCAGAGCGAACGGCATCGCGGGCGACAGCCGCAATAAAGTGATAACGAGCGTCGTGCGTTTGAAACTTTTGCCGAGCAAAGTCTTATGCAAAATTTCCGCTTTTTCGTGCCGGGCTAAAAATTTCTGCAAATTGTCGCCGACGAGCGGCGACAAAACATACGATGAAACCAGAGCCGCACCGCCAATCGCCAGCAAATGCAGAAAAATGCCGAGCGGAAAACCAAACGCCCAGCCGCACAAAATGCCGATGACGTTCGTCGGCAACAGCGCGAAACCGCAAAACAGCCAGGCGAATAAAACGTAAATTACCGTTCCGGTTTCCCAATTTGCGCGCAGCCAATTTCCCGCCGTCGGCGCGAAAACAAGCAGCATCGTGCTGTTGGCAATCGGCACGACGGCGGTCGCCGCGCCGAGAACCGCCATTCGGTCGAGTTCACGAACCGAGCGATAAACGGCTGCGGATTTTTCTTTCAAATTGAACATCGAAAATTTACTTTACAGTTTCCGATGACGATTTCAAGATTTGTCTTCGTAAATAATCCAGAGCCGCCGATGAAGCTCGCCAGCGTATCAGATAGCGGTCGCCGGGCAACGTTATTTTGATTGATTTCGTTTGCGCTTCGTCGGCATATCCGATGAAAACCGTGCCGACCGGCTTTTCCTCGCTGCCGCCGCCAGGTCCGGCGATGCCGGTAACGGAAATCGCGTAATCGGTTTTTGCACGTTCGCGCATTCCTTTCGCCATCGCCTCGGCGCACGCGGCGGAAACTGCGCCGAATCGTTCGATGATTTCCGCCGTGACGTTGAGCGTTCTCATTTTCGCTTCATTCGAGTAAACGACCGCGCCTTCGATGAAATACCCGGACGCGCCGGACACATCGGTCAAACGCTCGCCGATTAAACCGCCCGTGCAGCTTTCGGCGACGGCTAACGTTTTCTTATTTTCGGTTAAAAGTTCACCGAGGATTTCTTCCATCAATTCGCCGTTTCGGGCGAAAACGGCGACGCCCAATTGTTCGACGATTTTTGCGGTTAGTTCTTCGAGAATCGTTTCCGTTTCCGTTTCCGTTTTCGCTTTCGCCGCCAGATGAACTTCAATCTCGCTACGGTTGAAAAGAATCGAAGTTTCAACCGTTTCGAACGATTTATAAATCGGCGCAATCGCTTCGTCAACCGCCGATTCGCCCATTCCCGCCACGCGCAAAATTCTGCGGCGAACGACAATCTCGCCCGCCGATTTTTTGAGCGTCGGCAAAACGTGCGCCTCAAACATCGGCTTGAGTTCGCGCGGCGGACCGGGCAGCACGACGAGAAATTTCGCGCCGATTTCAATTGCCATCCCGACTGCCGAACCGTTCGGATTCGGCAAAATATCGGCGCCTTCGATAACGTATGCCTGCCGTTTATTCGTTTCCGGCATCTCGCGTCCCCAGCGGCGAAATCTCTCCCGCAATTCTTCGACCAAATCTTCGTGAAAAACAAGTTCGCGTCCGACGGCTTTGGCGGAAACTTCGCGCGTAATGTCGTCTTCGGTCGGACCCAAGCCGCCGGTCGAGATCACGACTTCCGAACGGCGCAGCGCGTCCCGAATCGTTTCTTCGAGCCGCGCACGGTCGTCGCCGACGATGGTTTTCAATCGAACTTCAACCCCGATTTCATTGAGTTTTTCGGTTAGCCAGAGACTGTTGGTGTCGGTTTTCGTCGGCGTTAAAAGCTCCGAACCGACGGCGATAATTTCTGCAGAAAGCATAAAAGTTGCAAAGTAAAAAAGCGGAAAAGCGGACGCGGCGAAATTCAGCAACTTTTCACCTTTTCACTTTTCCGCTTTTTCACTTTTTATCGTAAATGTCGTGCAAAACCTCTGAGATGGATTGGCGGTTGGCAAACGGGTCGCCGTTTGAGTTGCCGTTTTTCTCTTTATGATTATTTTCGACGATAGCGTTTTGAATGCGGCTGATTTCGACAAACGCCGCGCCGTTCGGCTCCTGTTTTTTTGCCGGCTCGTCAACTACGCTTGGATGATAGATGTTTTGCGGCGCGGCGGCTTCGTGGTTGACTTCGGCGAGTTTGTCAATTTGTTTTTTCTGTTCCGCCATCGCCTTTTGTTTTTTGCCGTTGAGTAGTTTCAGTTCGGCGCGGCTGTTTTCAAGAATCGCTTTGCCGCGGTTGCGGCGGGCGCGCTCCAGCGCGCGAATGGCGGCTGAAGTCTGCGGCGCTTCCGCCGGTTCGCGTTCGATTTTTCGCAAAATTTTGACGTAGTTTCTCAGCTCCGGCGACGGGTAAACATACGTCTGCTCGTCGGCGTTTTCGTTCTCGACGATGTATGCCAGATGATTGACCGACGATTTGTAATCGCCGATTTCGTGGTAAAGCGCGCCGAGCGTGAAATAGACGAGCGGCGGCGCGCCGTTCATCGCCTGCAGAATGCGCTCGCCGCGATTGATGATTTCCTGCACTTCAAAACCGAACCAGCGGCGTTCGTCGTCGCGCAAAACTTCATTTGCCGAAAGATAAAACTCGAAAATTTCGCGCGTTCCCGTCCGCGACGGCTGCGAGAAAGTTTTCCAGAGAAAATAAGCGAATATGGCGAAGAAAAATATCACGAACATCGGGAAACCGGCGACGAGAAGCATCGTCGCAATCAAACCGAACGCCATCACATACTGTGTGTTTTCCTTGAGCGATTCGGGAACTTTTTTTTGTAATTTATTGCCCACCTTTTCGTTTGCGACAGCCGTATGAGAAATTTTTAATCACGAAATACCAGATAAACGCTTGGCTCCGAAACGCCGGTTAAACCGACGGCGATGGCGGCTCGCTTTTCTTCACGCGCGTCGTTTTCCGGCTTTTATTTTTTTCGCCGTCCGACGGCTGACCGTCGTCTTCGGCAGTTCGATGTTCGGCGGGACGAGCTTGGTTTTTCGCGTCGGCTTCCATTTTCAAACCGAATTCCGCCAGCACGTCCATCAGCGCGCCGACTATTTTATACGGCGAATTGATAACAAAGGAAAGCGTTTCGCTCAAGGCGATAGATTCGAGTTCGACCAAGGAAGCGACCTTTTTCTCAAGCGGCAGCTCTTCAAATTCCCTGCGATACGCTTCTCTTTTCGCTTCGTATTCCGGCTTTTCCGGTTCTTGTTTTTTTGTCGTCATAATTGTAATTTCACCCGCCCGTTCGATTTTCGCTTGGTCGGCGAAACGCTCACCGCCCGCCAGTCTTTCATCCGACAAGTTTTCGATTTCGGTTTTCGTCGGAGCCGAAAGTAACTCGCTTCCGCGGCTGATTTTCACGATCGCGTATTCAGTTTCGTCGAATTCCTCGACTGCCAACTCGATTCCCATTCGCCGCGCCGCCTCCGCCAGATAAGTCCCGACGGCGACCAAGCCTTCCAAATCTTCGCGTTCAAATTTTATTTCCGCTTGCTGCATAAATTTTTTGTTAAATTCCGACGACCGATTTCACTCGCACGCGGGGCTGCGCGCCCGAAGCGGCGCCGTTCAACTCTTTTTCCCGCGTCAGACAATCTTCGCACAAACCCAAAATCCGCATCGAATGATGCGTTAATTTAAAACCGTATTCGGCAGCGACTTTTTCCTGCAAAGCCTCGATTTCCGGCGAGAAAAATTCGACGACCTTGCCGCATTCGGTGCAAATCATATGGTCGTGATGTTCGTGATTGTAATGATGTTCGTAATAAGTTTTTCCGTCGCCGAAACGAACTTCCCGCGCCAGCCCCGCGTCGGTCAAAAGTTTCAAAGTGCGGTAAACCGTCGTGTGTCCGACGCTCGAATCTTCTTTATGCACGAGCCAATATAAATCTTCACTCGATAAATGCTCTTCGGTTCGCAGAAAGATTTCTAAAATCAAATCTCTCTGCGCCGTGTGCCGCAAGCCCGCTTTTTGAATGTGTTCGGAGAAAACTTGTTTTTCCGTCTCAAAATCTTTTTTCACGCTCGTCATAACAACTTTCTTTCAAATATCTTATCACTTGAGATTCTTTTTCGCTAACAAAATTTGCCCGCGCATTTTTTCGAGATTTTCCCGACCCGCGCCCTGCGCCGCGGCAAGCGGCAGCGACCGCTCGCCGAGCCGCAAGTAAATTTCCAGAGTTTCCGGCGCGACGTTCGCTTGTAAAATTTCGAGATGGCGGCGCAGCGTCTCAACGTCAGCCCGCGCGAAAGTTCCCGTTAAAGCCTCGGCGGTCGTTTGGGTTTCGAGATTAGTGACCGTGCTTTTGATGAGCGGTGTAAGAATCGCCCGGGCGTTTTTTTCGTCCAAACCGCATTTCGTCAACATCTCAATTGCCGCGTCAATCAAAGCGACCAAATGCCCGCAAGCCGTCACCGCCGCCGCGTGGTAAAGCGTTTTATATTCGGCGGCGACGGAAAAAGACTTGCCGCCGAGTTTGCCGACAATCGCTTCGGCGGTTTTAACCGCTTCCGCGTCGCCTTCAACACAAAAATAAGCGTTTGCGAATCGGTCTGCGCCGCGCCGCGCGTCGCTGATTGAAACGAGCGGATGAATCGAGCCGGTCGAGCAGCCGATGGATTTTAGACGGCGCAGAACTTCCGACGAAAGCGAGCCGCTCGTGTGAAAAACAAACGGTTTCGTTTTTAACTGGTCGGCTAAACGAGCGGCAGCCGGCTCGATTTCCGAATCCTGCGTGGCGATTAAAATTACGTCGGAAGCGACTTCGGAAAGATTGCCGCTCGGTAGGATTTTCGGTTTCGGGCTGATTAATTTCGCAATTTTACCGGCAGTTTCAAGATTTCGCGCAATCAAATTTTCAATCGAAAACTTCTTTTTATTTAAAGCTATCGCCAACGCTCCGCCGAGTTTGCCAGCCCCGATGATTGAAATTGTCATTCTTAAAATTAACCACAAAGCGGGGACAAAGTGAAAAGGTGAAAAGAGTGAAAAAGTAAAAGCTGTCGAGTTAAATTAAAAATGTTCAGCACGACAGTTTTTACTTTTTCACCTTTTCACTTTTTCACCTTTAAAACTTTAACAGAACCGGCTCGCTCGGCAGATTGTCCAGCCAGTCGTTGACTTGAAAGCGCAGCTCCTCGCCGCTCAGGAAACTCTCTTCCGCCGGCGGTTTGACCGAGACGAGCGGCGAGGTCGGCAACGATTCGAAAATTCTTTGCAGAATGATTAGTTCGTGATTGGTGAGCAGCGGAATTTCCCGGTTATCTTTGAAAATTTCGATTAAATTCACCGCCGCGTTTAGAAACTCTTCATCGTTGTGTTCGGCGGCGAAATTTTCGATTGACGCGACAATCGTCTGACTCAGCATCTGCAAAATTTTTCGGTAGCTGCGGCGCCCGCGCGTGATGATTTCTTCGAGCGCGGACGGCAGATTCTCCCACTCCCAAATCTGCGCCAAATTAAACGAACACGCGCAGAACGGCTGCGTCTTCAGCATCTCGGCGACATCGAAGCGGCAGTTCAAATCCTTGACCTGCCGGTGTATGCGCCGCGCTTCTTTCCAGTAAGTTTTTTGAAAAATCGTCAGCCGCGACAGATTGACGAATTCCCACCATTCGTCGCTCTCAAGAATTTCTTTAAATTTGTCTTGCAAATAATGCGATTTCATCACCGAATCGTGTTTGACGGTAAAATGCTCGCTGAACGCGCTGTGAAAATCGCTCCACAAACCGTCGAGTTCCTCATTGAGTTTTTTATTCGGATTAGCGTAGCTGTCCTCAATCAGCCGCATAAGTTGGGCGCGGCGCTGTTCGATTTGCTCGTCGTTCGTCGCTTCGCAAATCGCCAGGTAATTCCAGATTTTTTCGCGCGTTCCCGCGCCGCTGATGAAATCTTCGATGATTGCCAAATCCTTCCGGCGCGTGAAGAATTCTTTTTCCGAATCGGAAAAAGCGTCGGCAATGCGGTTTAGTCCTTTTTCCAAAGTAAGCGAGTCGTTGGCAATCGCTCGGACGGCGGCGGCGACCGCGCCGAAAGTTTTTTCCACGTGCGTCGCCAGTCGCCATATTTTTGTATTCAAAATTTCGTCGGGCAATTCGTTAAAGCGTTCCAGAATTCGCGCCGAATCCCAATCGGTCAACCATTTCTCCAACGCCGATTTAACGATTTGACGCTCTTGCGGCAAGTCGAGCGACAGCGGCTCGGCGGCTTCGGTCAAAATTTGCGCCCATTCGATCAGCCGCCCGTCGGCGTATAAAACGCTCGACGGCTTGGTAACGCCTTCGATGTCGTCCCAGATAATCTTTAAATCGAGCGAGCGGCGATTGATGCGGTCGCCTTTGGTAGTGACGAATTCGATGCGGCGTTGCGCGACGAGAGCCGTCAAAATCAAGTGCTGCGCCTCGCGCGCCAGACCGAACGGCGGCTGTTTAAGTTCGCTGTAGATCGCGTCGAGCGAAACCGCCGTTTCGGAATTTTCATTGACCAGAAGCAGAACTTTCTGCGCGAGCGGCAGATTGCTGATGTTTTCTTCTGATTCAATAACCAATGAATTGCCGCGTTCGGCGACCAAGCCGAGCGGTAGCGCGAAGATTTCCGCCAAAAACTGCGATTCCGGCAAATTCGGATGAGCGCCGCTGAAGAAATCGTTGACGAGCTGCGAAACCTCGTTCATTCCGAGCGGCTCGCTGAAGGCGGGATGTTGCGGGTAACGCGCTTCAAAAAGCTGCGCGAGCATATCGCCGAATACGGCAGTCAAAGTTTCTGCCGTTACCGATTCTTCAGTGAAATCATAAACAGCGCCTTCGATATGCAAGCTGGCGTCTTCAAGAAAAATCCGATTCCAGATTTTTTCGACCGCCATCAAAGCCGAGTGTCCGGCGGCGCGTATCTGCTCGCCGTATTCTTCGCGCAGACTCGCGTCATACAGCAAAACCGAATAACGCAGAATTGTGTCGGTTTCATACGGCGTGAGCGGCGCGGGCTGCCAAAAAACACGCGGCACGCCCGACTTTTGAGCCGCCTTTTCGGGTGACTCGGAGACGATGATTTCCCAATCGAAAAGTTTCGGGTCGGCGGGCGGCAATTCCGCTCGGTCGGCATCCGTTTTCAAGTTCCAAATCAAACGTCCGTGCCGCCGCCCGCCGCGCCAGACGATTTGACAATCGGTGCCGTCGAACCCGGCGTTTTCAAAGTCTTCGGCAATCCTCCATTCGGGAAACCGCTCGCGCGCCACGCGACGCAAAACTCTCGGCACGATGTCGTCGGGCACGACGGTTTTGATAGCATCGCTCAGAGCGTTGTTGAGATTTTCCTTGTTGCTGACTCGCAAACTGTATTGCGTTTCACGGCTCTCGACCTGCACGCGCTGGATTTCATTGGGAACGGCTTTGACAAATGTTTCGAGCAAATCCTCAACGTTTTTGACGGCGTTCGGCGGGTCGTCTTCGTCGAAAATTAACATCGCCGCCGCGATCTCTGCGGCGGTCGTGCCGTTGCCTTCGAGCGACAAAAGAAACAAGCCTTTCAAAATCAATTTCGCCTGCAGCCTCTGCATAACCGGAATTTGCGTCACGACCTGTTGGTTGATTTTGTCGTATGTCGTTACGGTTTCTCTCAGCTCTTCGACTTTGCGCAAGGACGTTTCAACATTGTCGAAAACCTCGTCGAGCGCAATCAAAGAATTCGCAGGACGACCTAAGATTTTGTCGCCAGCTTCAGAAGTAAAACTGAGCAGCGCGAACTCCGGCGCGTAAAGCCGCACGAACGGTGCCGTTTCCAAAATTACCGGATGTAGCGGATAAAGCGACGAAAACCGCTGTTCGCTCCAGCGAAAGTTAGGCATCGCTTCCTTGAAATGCAGATAAATGTCGTGCAGAAGCGGCGCCATACGCCGGTATTTCGGAAAGATATTCTGGTCAACGATGCGGTATAGGTGTTCGGTATCGAGATAATCAATCGTAAAATTGCGGGCGATTGCCGCGTTGATGCCGTCGGCTCCGGCGATGTCGTCGTCGAGGGCGACCGCGACGAAAACGTTCAGTTTTTTGACTGTCTCGGCGATTTGACCGAGCAGCGCGCCGTCGTCGCGCGAGACGCGCGACGTGCGCTCGAAAGCCGTATCAACGATGAGAACGAACGGCAAATCGCCGGCTTTGCTCGCCGCGAATTCCAACAAATTTTCCAGCGAATCGCTCAGGCTCTCCGGCTGTATGTCAAAAGTTTTGGCGATGCCCGCCTTCATTTCTTCGAGCAGCGTGGCGTGCGTTCCGCGCCGGACGTAGGCGACCATGTGACGGGCGCGTTTGAGTTGTTGGATGCTTGTCGCCACATGAGCGTCAGTTATTCTGGAACGCAGTTCAGGGTGCGAGACAATTGCGCCGAGCGTCGCTAAGAAATGACTTTTGCCGACTCCTCGATAACCCGCCAAAGCCGCCGCCGTGCCGCGTCCGTTTTGCACCACTGCGATTTTGTCCAGGCATTTCGCCATCAAAACCGAAGTGATGTCGGTGAAATGATAAATGGAAAGCGTCTTTGCCGGGTCGGATATAAAATCCCGCAAACTTTTGTGCGACCGAACCTCAATCAGGTCTTTGACTTTTTCTTGAATGCGTTTCATCGGATTCTTGGAAAATTGTTAAACGGAAATTTTGAATTTAACCGGCGAGCGGCGATTTGAAAAGCGTTTTTGCCGAGGAAATCCCAGCACGTTTTTACTTTACCAATTTTTACGACAAAAAAACAGTTTCAACAAAAAATTTTAAAAACAAGTCAAACCAGAAACTTTCCATAATTATAAAAAATACGAGAAAGCCTTATTTAATCTGTTTAATTAACAAGGTAGTTAGTAAGCAAACGCCTGATAAACTTCGCGCGTATCAATTTCATCGAGCGTTTCGACGCGCGGGTTAAACCGCAAAAGATGTTTCGCCTTTTCGGAAAGATTTTCCCACGTGGCGCGGGGAATTCTGACGGAAACTTCCGGTCGAAATAGCCAGCGGCGGCTGTAGCCGATGACGCACATCGGACGCGGCTCGTCGGTTCGGTTCGGCGTTCCGCGGTGAATCGCGCGCACGTCCCGAATCATCAAATCGCCCGTTTTCATCATTAGTTTTTCGAGTTTGATTTCGCCCGACTCCAATCGTCGCAAGCCTTCTTCCTTCGTCAAAAGATGCGTGCCGTAAGTCGTCTCGAACGGTCCGTTTTCTTCTGTTACGTCAACGAGCGGGAAATTAACCGCAAGTTGAAACGACGGCGTTTCCGCATTTAGTTCGGGGAAAAGCGGCGGCGCGTCGCGGTGCAATTCCTGATAATCCGAGCCTTTGAGCGGCGTGTCGCTAGCAAGCTGGCACATCACGAAATCTCGCCCGACAAGATTTTCAACAATCGCTAAAACGTCCGGGTCGGCAAAAATCTCTTCGTCGGCAAACGGCGCGACGAACGGCAGAGTCACATAATAACGATTCGAGCCGCGATTTTCGTTGCCGCGTTCGCGCTCGACGTGCGAGGCGAGCAGCGGCTGAAATTCTTCATTCCAACGGCGCAGTTTCTCCGCCGGAAAATGCCCGCGCAAAACGCATTGTCCCTGAGTTAAGGCTTCGTGCGAAAATTGTTCGATTTCAGATTTGTTGTAACGCATAATTAGTATTTGATACCTGATAATGTGAACTGATAGTTTGTGTTTTCACTATCAACTCTCGTTTATCGGTTATTTAAGTTTCGTCAAACGGTTTTGCACCACGACGACAAACAACAAAATCACGCCGCGCAAAACGAGCTGCCACCAAGGGCTGATTTGACCTTCAAGATTGAATAAATTAAAAATCACGCCGAGCAGCAGAACGCCGACAAGCGTTGACAAAACGCTGCCTTGCCCGCCCGTCAGGAGCGTTCCGCCGATGACGACCGCCGCAATCGCGTCGAGTTCCCAACCGACGCCGGCAACCGGCTGTCCGGTTCCCAAACGCGACGCTAAAATCACGCCCGCCAGTCCTGCTAACGCGCCGCTAATCGCGTAAACCGCAATCGTGACGCGGTTGATATTGAGTCCCATCAACCGCGCCGCTTCATCGTTATCTCCGACCGCAAAAACATTTCGCCCGAATCGAGTGTGATTCAAAACGAGCCAACCGACGGCGAATGCAGCGATTAAAATCGCAATCGGAACCGGCAAAAAATCGCCGATTAAACCGCGACCGAGCCAGTTGAAACCTTCGTTTGCGCCGGTAATTCTCACCGATTGTTCGCCCGTCGCCGCCAGCGCCAAACCGCGCGCCGCAATCATCATCGCCAAGGTGACGATAAACGGCTGAATTCGTCCCTTGGCGATGACCAAACCATTTATCAAACCGAGAAAAGTCGTTGCCGCAACCGCCGCGACGAGCGCGATGATTAAACCGCGGTCGGCGAGATTTGCGGCAATCACGCCCGCCACTGCGAGCAGCGCGCCGACCGATAAATCAATGCCGCCGGTTAAAATGACAAACGTCATTCCGAGCGCGACCAGACCGAGCATCGAATTCTGGCGCAGAACATTCAGCAAATTCTCCGGCGTGAGAAACGCTTCGTAACGGATGAAGCCCAGAATGCAGACGGCGATAAGCATCACAAGCGCGCCCTGTTGTTGCAAAAATGACCCGACCTTCGCCCGCATCGAACGGCTGGCGTCCGTATTAACTTCATTTAAAGTTTCGGTTTGGCTCATATTCAAAAATTTTTAACCACAGATAAATACAGATAAGAAAAGATAGTAGTCTCCGCTTGTAATTTGTAACTTTCGTGTTATCTAACTCATCTTATCTGTGTCTGGCTGTGGTTCTATTCTTTCTAATTCTGCACAATTTTCAACCAATCAAAACGCGCCGCTCGCGCCTTGCCGACGTGCGTTAAGGCGACTCGCGCGCCCTCGACGTGGCTGCCGACAACTGGTCTTCCTAAATTCGTCCAGGTGTCTCCATCCGAACTGTATGCGAACTGATAAAACTCGCCGCCCGTCGCCGTCATTCGCAAATAAATATTTTGCGCGTTGGCAAGATCGGCGCTCGACAGGATTTCTTGTTTGCCGTTTTCGCGCCGATAAACGGAAATTTTTCCCGATCCGAAACCGATTCCGACGGCGTTGCCGCGCCAGCTGTAACCGGCAAGCCCGACGATTTCTTCAGTCGTCATATTCGCCGATTTTATTAAAACGGTCGCCGTGTAGCTGCCCGAAACCGTTCGCGTAGCGACGACGGCTTCGCTCGTATCGCTTGCGCCGAATGCCAAAGTTCCGGCTCGCAAATCAATACTCTCGGACGGCGACAGCGGCAATTGGTAATTCGGACTGAGAACGGAATTCTCGAATTCATCAACGAACGTCGAATTTCTTTCCTGCTTTGCCCAACTAAAAGGCAGATTCGCCGTGTTCGATGCGCCGCGCCCGCCGTTGATTGTCGCCCATCCGTCTTTTGTCCACTCGACTCGATCGAGCAGCGCTTCGCGCCCGATGTTAAAAGCGTCCGTGCGTCTGCGGTAAGCGTGATACAGTAAGAAATCCGAGCCGTCCGGCGTTTTCACAATCGTGCCGTGTCCGGGACATTGCCAAACGTCGTTTGCCGCTAAGATCGGATTCGCCGGATTTTTTTCCCATTTCCCCAAAAGAGTTTTCGAGCGCGCCACGCCGAGCGCGTAATTACAGCCGCGACCGCAACAGGCGTTGCCCGAATAAAACATATAAAACCAACCGTTGCGCCGAACAATATCCGCGCCTTCGACGACGTGATTTTCCCAGCCCGAACCTTCGTTGCGAAACAGCTTTTTCGGCTTGCCGATGAGCTTTGTCAAACTTTCGTTCAAACCCTGCGCATACATCCAGGTCGGTTGCTGGCGGTCGTTGCCGTCTTCTTTCCAAACCAGAAACGGTTTATTGTTTTCGTCGCGGATGAAAAAGGCGTCAATCGAACCCATTTCCTGACAAACGAGCGCGCCTTTGTCCGCGTAAACTCCGTCGGGTTTGTCGGCGACGGCGACGGCGACGCATAAAGTTCCTTTTTTGCCTTTGCCTTCGTCGCGCCGCGCCGTGTAGAAAATGTAAAACTTTCCTCGATCTTCGGCGATTTCCGGCGCCCAAAAATCGCCTTTCGTCCAAACGGGTTTTTGCGGGAAAACCGAGCTGACGATTCGCCAATTAACTAAATCTTTTGAATGCGCAATCAAAAAAAACGGCGACCAGCCGCCGGTCGTCGCCGCCGCGTAATAATCTTCGCCGACGCGAATCACCGATGGGTCTGGAAAATCTCCGGCGATCACCGGATTGGTGTATGTTTGAGCAAAGGAAATTTGAGCGCAAATAAACAGCGTCAACAGCCAAACTAAACAAAATTTTTGTCTTAATCGAAGCATTGAAATCCCTTAATTTAGAACCGCGAAATAAATTTTGTTGACATTATGTTTTCTCAATTGCCACCAGCTTTAGCTAGTGGGGAAAACGAACAACTAAACACAGGCTTTAGCCAAACTCCCGATTTTAATTTTTCCTTATCGCTTTAGTACAAATTAAGCTAAAGCGATAAGGAAAGATGATTTTCAGGAGTTTGGCTAAAGCCGCTCGCTCTGTTATCAAACTTGTCCGCTAGCTAAAGCTAGCGGCAATTTATAAAAACCTATAAATCTTTTACTTCGCCCCAACTGCCCGCACCCTTGTTTTGCCGGTGATTCGTTTAATCAATTCGGTTTCTTCCCTTAAGTAAGGCGTGCCGTCCGTGCGAAAAACGTCGTGAAACCAAATCCACGGCTCGTAATCAACATACGGTCTTTCCCACGAATCCCAGGGATAATTCGTTTGGGATTTGCCCTGCACAAAACCCCAATTTATCATTCCGACATTATAACGCTCGCCGATTGGCAAAATGGCGACAAAAGTATTGCCGCGCGGACGCGCCATATATTCGGTACACATAATCGGACGATTCAGCTTTTGCAGAAACAGAATTCGTTTGGCAAATTCGTCCGCCGAATCGTATGAGTGAAATGTAATAAAATCCGAGTTCTCAATTTGAATTTTTTCGGTCGAATCAAACTTTTCCGTGTTCGGATATTCGCCTTTCCAAACGCCGGAAGTTAAAGGCTGTCGCGGGTTCGCGGCGCGCGTCCATTGAAACGCGAGCGGCAGCAGTTTATTGACTAATTCAATCTTATTCGGCGGGTCTTGTTTGGCGTAATCGTTGCCGTTACGGTTGTCCGGCTCGTTCCAGATGTCCCAAGAATGTATGCGCTCGTCTTTGGCAAAACTGCCGACGACATCTTTCACGTATTTTTCTAAGCGAGGATATTCCGCCGGATTCGCCAGCGCCTTCGCGCCCGGCGATTGCAGCCAGCCGGAATTATGAATGCCCGGACGCGGCACACGCTGTTTGCCGATCTGCGGATTTGGGTCCCAAACCGAATCGAAAAGGACAATCATCGGTTTGATTTTATGCTTTGCGGAGATGTCGAGAAATTGATTTAAGCGTTTCTTAAAACCCTGCGGGTCTTGTTCATACGCCAAATCGTGAAGAAAAACGCGCATCGTGTTCATCCCCAAACTTTCCGCCCAGCCGAGTTCCAAATCAATCCGCTTCGGGTCAAAAGTATCGGCTTGCCACATCTCCAATTCATTGATTGCCGTCGCCGGAATGTAATTCGCGCCGACCTGAAACGGCTGTTTCGCATACCAATCGTTCGCCTGCTTTTCCGTCCAGCGCGTCTGTGCGGACGCGGCGAAATAAAATAATAGAATGAGCGCGAACGATTGTTGAATATTTTTTATTTTCCACATAAATTTTCGCTCCGTTACGCGACCGCTCCGCGCGGAGCGTCGTCGTTTCGACCGCTTCTAATCAGCATCCAACCGACGAGCAAAAATACGATTCCGCTAGCTAGGAATGCCAAATCCCACGGCAGTTTATTTTTGGCGTATTCGTTGACGTGATGAATGCCGAGAATTTGGTGGTCAATGATGCCTTCGATAAAATTAAACAAACCCCAACCGACGAGCAGCGCGCCCGCAAAAGTTTTGCCCGACCAAGGCACGTCGCGCCGCCTGCCCGCTCGCCACAAAACGCCTAAACCGATTGCCGTCATCACCCAGACGGCGGCATGAAATAAACCGTCCCAGAACATATTGACTTTAGCCGCCACCAAATCGTTCGGCGGCATCCGCGCCGAAAGCATATTGTGCCATTGCAGAATTTGGTGCAAAACAATTCCGTCCACAAATCCGCCGAGTCCGGCTCCCATCAAAACTCCCGCCGCAATCAACGGGCTGCGCGTCATCTTAGCCATTATTTTATTCTGCCTCTCAGCCGGTCTGAAATTTCATCGGCGTAATACAAGCCGAATCCGATTGCAGTAATAATGATGATCGGCAGAAGCATCATAAAAAAATTATCAAAGAAATTTTGATCGTAAATTCCGCTTTCGGTTTGCGCGCGGCACAACGGACACGCCGACACTGCGCCGCTGAAAATTAATGGCAAAACAAAAACCATCGCTACAAGCTGTCGGAATCGCTTCATACGTTTGCGTCTTTTTCATTCCAATTTCTCAATGCGATTTCGTGCGCTGCAAATAAACGACGAATAAAATTATCGCCGCTTTTATCACGAGCGCGTATGAAAACTTGATGCCGTTCATATTGAAGCTCGTCGTGATGATTTGCATAATCAGCGCGCCGATAACCGTTCCGATAACTGTGGCGCGTCCGCCCGTCAGAGCCGTTCCGCCGACGACCGTGGCGGCAATCGCGTCCAGCTCAATCGTCTGCCCGACTTGGGACGCGTCCGACGCGCCCAAACGCGCCGTGTAAATCAAACCGGCGACTCCCGCCAAAAATCCGCTCAAAGCGTAAACCATTATTTTCGTGCGGTTGACGGAAATGCCCGAAAGCCGCGCCGCGTTTTCGTTGCCGCCGACGGCAATGACATGCCGCCCGAAAATAGTCGCTCTCAAAATAAAAATCGCCAGCCCGATAATCAAAGCCATCACCAGAATCGGCACGGGAAGAATGCCGAACAGCGAATCTTTTCCCCAGAATTCAAAGCTCGGATTGGAAAAAGGAATTAACTGTCCGCCGTTGCTGATAACTTGCGCGACGCCGCGCCCGGCAATCAAGACGGCGAGCGTAACGATAATCGGCTGAATCTTAAAAGTCGAAATCAGCCAACCGCTGAACGCGCCAATCAATGTAACAACCGCAAGCGCCGCCAGCATCGCCGGATACGCGCCGTAATCGAGCGAAACCGCTGCCACCGCCGAAGCAATCGCCATCAATGAACCAACCGACAAATCAATGCCGCCCGTCGCAATCACAAACGTCATCCCGATTGCCACCAACATCGTCGGCGTAACCTGCACGAGAATGTTGCGAAAATTGTCAACATGGGCGAAATTCGGCGTCAAAACGACGTTTGCTAAAATCAATAAAACGAGCGCCGCCGCCGCGCCGTAAGTCGGCGCGTAATCGGCAAAACTCGAAGCCGAACGTTTCCCCATCGGTTGTATGATTGCTTCAGCCATATTTCGATTTTGAATTAAAGATAGAGAACCTAAATGTTTCCCTCTAGCATTCAATTATTCACGTTCTTGTGTTCTACTTCTTCTTTTGGACATAGATTAAAGGCTTCAAAAGTAGGCTTT
>CADCUR010000283.1:514-19783 GCA_902805935.1 uncultured Pyrinomonadaceae bacterium | reverse complement strand
GAAAACTCCGAGATTGTTCATACGATTATAAAACTGGCGCAAAATCTGAAAATGAAAGTCATAGCTGAAGGAATCGAAACGAGTGAGCAACTAATCAAGTTGAAAATGTTAAATTGCGAGTATGGACAAGGTTATATTTTTGCCAAACCAATGGAGGCTAAAGCAGCGGAAATATTCATAGCTAAAAGTCTGGGAAGCTTAACCTATTGTGCAACTGAATAAGCATCAATGCTAAGCTCAATATGTAAGGCGGGAACTTTTCAGATTTGAAGAAATGATGTTGTTAAATAACAGAAATAAGTACTCTGACAGAATTAGAGTAAGCTAAAATTAAAACTCGAAAAATTAATGTGTAAACTCGTGCCGACTGATTTAAGTGCCAATCGCACGGCATAACATAACGAATCTTTTGATTGATAATCCAAAGGCGCAAGCCATTCATATTTGAGTTTGCGCCAGAGAGTTTCGACAATATTCAGGTGCGGCGAATAACGCGGCAGATAAAACAAAAACAATCCGCGTCGCTGCCAGATTTTAATTTGCTCTTTGATAATTCGCGCCCGATGCGACGGAGCATTGTCCAAAACGACGACCGTCAAGCGTGAGAGCGAAAAACTCAGGCTTTCAAACTGCTCGAAAATAAATCGGGCGGAGATTGCGTTCTCGGTGGTTTCTACTCGCGTTTGATTGTCTCTCGAAAGCAGAGCAAAACAATTTATGCCTTTGCCGATCGACGCTCGGCATGGCGAGTTGTTCATCCTTGAATTGCCAGCCGTAAGGTACGTTCGGCGTCAGCGAGACAGCCGCCTCGTCGGCGTAAAACAAATCAATTTGGTTGTTTTGGCTCAGTTTTTCCAATTCTCCAAGGCTTTCCAGTTTCGCGCGGTAAATCAACGGGTTTTCGCTTCCCCGAATTCTACGCCGGATACGTTTATATCGGCAGTTAAGTTTTTTAAGAAACGCACCAGCGTTCTTTCGGAAAACTGTTTGCCAAGTTGCACTTCGAGTTCGGCTTTACAGAGCGAAACGCGCTGACGATGCTCGCCAACCGCACGGCGCACCGCGTCTTTGTCGGCTGTTACGGAGAAAATTGCGGGTCGTCCGCGCCCCGCTCTTATTGGCAAACCATTAATGCCATCTTGTTTGTAGCGATGCAGCCAATCATTCACCGATTTCTGGCAACACCTGCAGAGAGCAGCAATTTCTTTTGTTTTGCGCCCGTCGGCTTTAAGCAAAACCATTTGGCAATGTTGGCGAAAAGTGTGACTGTCGCCGGTTCGATAGCCGTTTTCAAGTTCGGCGCGTGCTTTATCATCAAGAATAATTTTTAGAAATCTGCCCATCGTGCAGATAGATTACTATATTTTTGTCAGAGTACTTAGTTATAGATAGGCGTTACGCGCTCTTGCCGACGCGCGGATTTCTGTTCGCTTACTCGGCGCTTATCGCTTTAATTTCCGCCGGTGCGGGCGGCAGAAAACGACGCGGGTTAATGGGCTTGTCGTTCAGGCGCACTTCATAATGCAGATGCGGTCCGGTCGAGCGTCCGGTCGAGCCGATTAGACCGATAATCTGCCCGCGCTGCACGGCGTCGCCGATTTGCACTCCTACTCTCGAGAGATGCCCGTAACGGGTTTTCAGACCGTTGCCGTGGTCAATTTCGATTAGATTGCCGTAGCCGCCTTCCCAATCGGCTTTAACGACCGTGCCGTTAGCGGGCGCGCTCACCAAATCGCCGCGGTTGCCGTCAATGTCCATTCCGGCGTGAAATTCGTAGCCGCGTCCGCCGAACGGATTGCGGCGATAGCCGAATTCATTATTGACTTTACCGAGATGCGCCCACATCATCGGCAGAAACGCCGGGTTGCCGGTCGCTTCAATCATTTTTAGTTGTCCTTCGATGGTTGCTTCGTCCGACTCGCTTTCGGTTAATTCGCTGAAAGGTCCGCCGCTGTTCGGGGCGAAAACTTCGACAGATTCCGGTCGGCTGTAGTTGAATGATTTATACTCGGCAATTTGACCGGCGGCAGATGATTTAATTTGTCGGGTTGCTGTTGATGGATTGTTTGAAACGAATGTTTCGGTTAAAAAGTCTGTTTTAATAAAACCTGAAAATACGGTTAAAACGAAGCCGACTATTAAAATTAGGCTGGCGACGCTCGTTTGATAAATTCTTTTTGAAACTTTCTCCTGACTGACATAAGTTTTTATACGATTAAAATATGATGAAAGAAAAAAATAAGACTGGTCGTCTTTGTGCATTATGCTTGTTGCTCCTTTTTTATGATTTTACGCAATCTGAAAATCGGAATTTTCGAATTGCTTGGAATCACGAAAGCACAGCCAAATGGCGACTGACGCGAATTCCTTGTCGAAAGTGTTTGTGCTTTAAAAAACACAAATACTCTCTTAGGGGTTTTTAATACCAAAAGTTAAAAATAATTTTTTTGGTTTATCGGAAAGTGTAAAAGTAACACAGACAATCGCCGAAAAGCAAACGTCCCGAATGGAGCGGCGATTGTCCGCGTCTATAAATAAAATTTTTGTTTTAGCTTTTCGCCTGTCGGTCGGTTTTCCAACTACGGAGAATAACAAAACCGACGCCGGCAATCAGCGCTACGAAAGCCAGAACGATAGCGATTTTAATGGCAAACATTAAAAAGCTGAGCAAAGCAAGTAACCAACTGACGAGGGCAATAATCTGTTTCAAAAACGTAACGATCAGAGCCAAGATAGCAAAAATGCTTCCCCAACCGGCGGCTTTATATAAAATTGACATAACTTTAAAGTCCTTGCTGCTACAGCTTGAAATTTTTAACCATTCGACGGTCGTCAGCGACACGCGCCGAAAACTCTCTCTGTTTTCATCATACAAACTTACGCCCGATTCTTCCACGCCGAAACGCGGGTTTCGGTCTCAAAATCATTCTGCGCGTTATAATCGCCGCGGCGGAAATTCGCGTCGCTGAACGCGGTGGCGAACATCGGCGCGTTCGTTCGGGTTTCGTAATCCGCCCGGTTTTGTTCGTTCTTCTTTGATTTGAAAACGAAATCGCGCAGCAGATAAACGCCGAAACCGATGAGCAAAACAGGCAAGATTCCGCGCATCAAAAATCTGATATTAAAAAATGCGTTCAAGAAAAATGTTGCGCCGAGTGCGGTTAAGACGATTCCCCAAAGTTTCGGGTTGTCCGCAAACCTCTGCACGATAAAATCTTCCGCGCCATTCGGGGTGACGCCGGAGCGCAAAAGGCTCGCCGTGCGGTATGAATCGAGCGCGGCGAACAGCCACATTCCCAAAAATCCGAGAACGAACAGCGGCATTCCGCCGGTCAAAACCGCCATCTGAAAAAGCCCGACGAAAATCGCAAAATAAACCAGCGCCTTCGTCGTCTGACCGTTGTAAGCCGCGCCTAATCCGGGACAAACGAGCGAAAGAACGATAGCGATGAGCGGAGAAGTTTGCCGCTTGATAATCGGCGCGTAGGAAGATTGATTGTAATTTCGCAAAAGCTCGACGCCCGAAACGATGCAATCCTGGCAATACGGAAAACCTTTTATGCGATGGTCGCACGACGGACACAACGGTTTGCCGCATCCGTTACAATTCACCGCCGCCGCATTTTGCCCATGATATGCACAATTCATCAGTTATTGTCCTCGTTGTTATTAATATACGTTCCGTTAATCGGCTCTTGCCGCGTTTGCGGTTGAGGTTCAATCTTTTCCGTCCCCAAAACAATGTCCGCGCCCTGCCGATAAGTTTGTCCGGCGAGTTCAAAACTTTTCTGATACATCTGGGTGATTGAGCCGTCGGCGGAAACCGACTGACTGAAAACGAAGAACGCGAACATCATAATCATCGCCACGGGCGCAAGCTGCGGAATCGGAATCGGAAACCGCCAGCCGCGCATTTGTTCGACGGCTTGCGAAATCCAAGATGCCCGCACGTCTCTGGCTCGTTCGGTGCCGATTGTCGCCTGCAAAATTTTCTGGTGCAAGCCTGCGGGCAAAGGCATCTCCTCTGTTTTATAAGTGTAGCAAGCGGCAATCGAGCGGACGACTTCGCCAGGCAAATCCGTGCATCGCTCGCACAAAACGGCGTGGCGTTCCCAGCGGTGGAAAACCGTCGCGGGCAAAAATCCGTCGAGATAATCGGTTAGGTGATTTTCAAAATCCAGACAAGCCATCGCGGTTTCCGGCGCGGTGCTCGAAAGGATGCGGGCTTCGAGATGCGTCATCGAATACTTCGGCGCGGAAATTTCGCGGCAAACTTCCAAAGCCGTTTTCACTTCATTAAGCAGCGCGTGACAGAGAGGACACTGCAAGGCGTGTTCAGCCATCGCAACTTTCAACGGTTTGTCCAAAGCCTGGTCGAGATAATCGGTCAGCGATTCCTCGAACTTTGAGCAGTTGATTATTTTTTCGTTTTCATAAGTCATAAGTCAAAACTTTTTACATCGGTTTTATCCAAACGGCAAAATTATTTGCGTCTTCACGCCTCAGCGTCTTTGGCGTTCAAAAATGTCTTTACATACTCACGACGCGCATCCGACGCAAAATCTTTGCCAACTCGATGCGTCCGCGATTGATACGCGATTTGACCGTGCCTTCGGGAATTTTCAGCAAATCCACGATTTCCTGATAAGTCAACTCCTCGATGTCGCGCAAAATCACGCACATTCTCAGGTCGGGCGGTAATTTGTCAATCGCTTCCTGCACTTGTTTCGCCGTCTCGCGCCGCTCGATTTCCTTTTGCGCCGAAGTTCCGACCGCGCGCAGATGAAACGTATGGTCTTCGACATCATCGGCGTAGGAATTTTGCGGATTTCGCTGCCGATGCCGGTAATCGTCAATTATCAAATTTCGCGCCAATCGCATCAGCCAATTCGACAAATCGCCCTGTTTCGCGTCGTATTGGTCGAGCGTGCGGTAAATCCGTATAAAAACTTCCTGCGTCAAATCTTCAGCCGCCTCGACGCTCGACGTGAAACGAAAGGCGAGATTGAAAATCCGACGCGAAAACTGCGACACAATCTCTTCCCAAGCCGTGCCGTCGCCCGCTCGACACCGCCTTACAAGTTCCGCTCCGTTACTTGTCGCCGCCGCTGCTTTTAATGCTTCCAACGCTTTGTTCTCCGTGAACCCGCTTGCTCTTTGGTTAAAGCAACAAAGCCGAAACTCCTGCCTTGTCAAAATTTTTTTACGATAGCCTGAAAGAGAAAGTTCAAAAAAGTTTTCAGCGTTAATCGAAAAGAAAATCGCCGTTAGAGGGGGACGAACGCCAGTTGTTTTATAAAATTTTTCGCAACGCGGCGGCTCGCCTGCAAAATTATTTTGCCGCCAATTTCCAAAACTTTATTTCGCCGACTTAGAATTTTATTTGAAATATTGTATCTCTTGTCTTTATTGCGTATTTAACAGTATTGTAGAGTGTGTGAAAATTCATTTATATTTTTTGAAATGATAAAAAGTCATCTTCAAGACGAAACACAAACAGTTTGAAAAAGTCTCTAAAATTCATATTACTATTTTTATTCGCCGTCTTTATCTTTTGGTTTTTCGGGCGCAATCTCGACTGGCAGGAAATCAGTCAGAGTTTGCGCCGCGCCAACGCTTTTTACCTGATTTTGGCGGTGTTGATTATCAGCTTCGGCTATTTGCTGCGCGCGATTCGCTGGAAAACATTGCTCGCGCCGATTACCGAAACATACCTAAAAGAACTTTTTGCGACGACGACGGTCGGCTACGCGGCGGTTTTTCTGGTCGGCAGAATCGGCGAAATCGTCCGCCCGATGTGGCTGCCGATGCGCGACCGGCGCGTGCGCCCTTCAGCAGCGTTAATAACTATCGGCGTCGAAAGAATCTTTGACCTCGCCGCTTTGATCTGTTTTTTCGCCGTCAATTTCATCTGGTTTAAGTCTCCGGCGGGACACGAAGCCGAATTCGATTACGTTAAACTCATCGGCAATCTGATGCTCGTTGGCGTGGCGGTCGGCTTCATCGCTTTGTACGTTTACCAAAAATATGCGGCACAGTTTATCGAGTGGTTTGAACGCGCGACCGATAGGAAATTCTTTCCCAAAAGAATTCAAAAAATATTTTTGAGTCTTTTGCGACAGCTCACCAAATCGCTGCGCGTTTTGAAGGACTGGCGCGAGGTAACGGCGGTCGTTTTCTGGACGATTCTGCTTTGGTTTTCAATCGCCGTTCCGACGTGGCTGGTCATTCTGGCTTTTGACTTGCCGCTCAATTTCAGCGATTCGCTGTTCGTGATGGGCTGGGCGGCGCTCGGCTCGCTCGTCCCGACGCCGGGCGGCGCGGCGGGCGCGTTTCACGCAGCGACGGCGGGCGGCTTGATATTTTTGAACATTGATCCGAACGACGCGGCAGCGACTTCGATTGCGATGCACCTGGTTTATTTCGCGCCCGCCGTCTTTTTCGGGCTGTATTATTTTCTGCACGGCGATATGAGCGTCGCGCGTTTTAAGAGTCTGCTCGATTCGGAACACGCGGTTGAAGAGATTGAAGAAGGAGACAGAAGCGACGCGGAGACAGAGCGACGCGGAGACGCCGAGCAAAAGACCGAAGACCGAAGACCGAAGACCGAAGACCAAATCGCAAATCGCAAATCGCAAATCGCAAATCCCAAATCGTTATGAAATGTCCATTTTGCGGATTTTTAGAAGACAAGGTGGTTGATTCGCGCGAGGCGAAAGACGGCGATTCGATCAGGCGGCGCCGCGAATGTCTCGAATGCAGCAGGCGTTTCACATCTTACGAACGGATTGACGAAATTCCGTATATGGTCGTCAAAAAAGACGGCAAGCGCGAAGCCTTCGAGCGCAATAAAATTATGGCGGGCTTGCTTCGCGCCTGCGAAAAACGTCCGATTTCCGCTTCGCAGCTCGAGGCAATCGTTGATTCGGTAGAAAAAACCGTGCAGGAATCGCCCGACCGCGAGCTGCCGACGAGCGATGTCGGCAAAATTATTATGCGCCGCTTGAAAGAACTCGACAAAGTGGCGTATGTTCGCTTCGCGTCGGTTTACCTCGAATTTGAAGACGTTTCGGAATTTATGACCGAACTCAAATATCTCGTCCGGGCGCGCGATAAAGCCGTTAAAACTAAAAAGGCAAAAGTGAAAAGGCAGAAGTCTTGAGTCCCCAATTCTAAGTCCTGAATTAATTTTAGTGCGGAATTTCCGTTAAATTTCCAAATTTAACTTCATTCGGATAGACTTTGAACCTGGGATTTTTATCTTTAAATTTTGGACTTTACAATTTTATTTATGTTGAAAAATCATCGAATGACTTTGCTGATCGCTTTTGTTTTATTCTCCGTCTTAACGGCTTGCGCGAAAACTAATTCCGAAGGCGAACCGACGCAAAACTTTGTTCAAGACGGTCAGGGACAAACCAGATTTGAAGGCTACAATCTTTTTCTCGACGTTCCCGACAATCAAAAAGCGCAAACGTGCGCTCTGCGCTACGCTCCGCCGCAAACCGTTATCACGATTACCGATTTGAATCGCGCGACGCCGATGAAAATTTCGGCGTGCGACCAGGCGACGCGCGTCACTCAGAGTGGCTCGACGGCGACGTTACGCGGAAATCCTGCCGATACGAAATGGTGTTTTACCGGCGAAGACAAACGTTATCGAATCACGTTTCAAGGCGACCAGTCAGCCGGACAAATCACCTACGATTGGATTGCCACGCCTGCCATGCCGGGCGTTTACAACATTAAGGATTTCGGCGCCGTCGGTGACGGTACGACTGACGACACCATCGCCTTTAAAAGCGCGATGGCTTTCGTCGCCACGCGCAACGGCGGAACTTTGCAGATTCCCGAAGGCGATTTCGTCATCACCTCGCCCGTCGCGCTGCCTTCGGGTTTGAAAATGCAGGGCGTCAGCGCAATTACGACGCTCGCCCCAACGAACAATCAAGTTCGCTCCAGTCCGAGCCGCATAAAACTGCGCGGCACGAACCGCGCCGCTTTCCGCATCGGCGAGTGCGTCGAAAACATTTCCTTGCACGATTTTGAATTGTTCGCCGAAAGCGACGACCGAACTTCGGGCGTCGAAGCGGTCGGGGCTTATTTATCGTCGCAAAATTTCTACGTTGAACGCGTCGTTTTTCAGGGTTTTAACCGCGGCTTTTACGCTCACGCTCTGCCGATCAACCAGTATGGCTGGCAGTTCGATTACATCAAGTTTAATCACTGCCGCTTTGTCTATAACCGCGACGCGGGCATTTATTCGGAGGTCAGCAATTCGGATTGGAAAATCGAGGGCTGTATGTTTATCAACACGAAGCGTACTCAGACCACTAACGGAAATTCGATGCACTTTGAGCGCGCCGGAAACGTCTTAATTCAGGATACGTTCGGCGGCGGCTTTGCGAACGCGCTCGGCGGAACTTTTCTCGATATTCTGGATAGCGCGGCGGTCACGATTCTGAATTCGCAAACCGAACAGATGACCGCTTCTATCGTTTATAACGCGGCGCAGAATCCGAGCGCGGGCGATTATTCTTACCCGATGACTCTGGTCAACAACATTTTCGGCTCGCCGATTGTCTTTAAAGCCCGCCGCACATTCGTCTCGACCGGCAATCTTTACTTATCAAACACTTTTCAAGCCGACGAACGGCTGCGCGTTTATTCGACCGGCGACCGTTTTTGCTACGACGGTTACACACTTGGCTGCCAGCCGTCCGCAGCCGCCATCAACAAATTCGACCGCGCCACCGTCATCTTTATGACCGGACAACTCGACGAAGGAAGCGTTAAAGGTCATCCAACGCTTTTCGGCACCGACGTGCAGTTCGGCACGCCGCCGCAAATGCCATCGCTGACGCAAAACGCGCTGCCGGCGGGCAAGCCGAACGGCTCGATGGTTTATTGCTCAAACTGCCGCCGCAACACAACGCCGTGTCAGGCGGGCGGCACGGGCGCACCGGCGATGGTCGTCGGGAATCAGTGGAGCTGTTTGTAAAAAGAATGAAAAATAAGTGAAAAAAAATAAAGGATGAGTAAAGCGCATTGTTGCACTCATCCTTTATTTTTTTGAACTTTAAAGCTTAATCCTTTTTGTTCATCGCTCAACTTTTGTTTCTTACTCAATTCCTTCAAGCGGGAAAAGCCTGTCCACAAACTCGACGTGCAGACGCGGAATGCCGTCTTGCCCGATGCGCCGTCCGCGCACGATTGAGATAATCGAGACGTTATACTGCTCGCTTTTAACCCGCACAAATTCCCCGACTTCCACTACGAGCATCGAAAAAACCGCCGTTCCGCTGAGACTCAGATTTTCCGTGACGGTCGGCTCGCTCGCCGTGACGTTGCCGTCGGCGTCAATTTTTTCGACAATTACGTCTGTCGGAATCGAAAACCGCGTATGACGGCGCAAGTCCTTCGGCAAGCCGCTTTCGTCCGGGCGCTTGGGCGCGTCAATGATATTCCAAAGGCTGCCTTCTTCCTTGTGCGAGATTTCAAACAATTTAGCCGGGTCGCCGTAAAAACTCTGCGGCGGACGTTTTCCGATGAACGCTGCACCGACGGCGTAATGCTCCTCGGTTGAAGGATTTTCTCGCGTAATGCAGCTTCGCACCAAGCCCCAGATTTTATATTGCGGCTCGGCAAAATCGTAGCAGCGCAGTTGGCGCGGCAGCGGCAGCGTCATTTCCAGCAGCCGCCCGCGCTTGACCGGACGATTTAGGTTAAAGCCCGCGCCGAAAGCCGACACATCCGTTAGCCGCGTAATTTCGTGCCAGACGTGGCTTTCGCTGACGCGCGACTCGACGCGCACGGGCAGAGCGAGCGAAAATCTGGGGAATTGGGGGGTGTTATTATCGTTTACGATGTTCATTTTCGATTGTTTTTGATTGGAAAATCAGGATTACAAAACAGACGGAAAGCAGTTGGTTTTTGAATGCTTTACAACGGTTGAACGGTTTGCTAAACAGGCGCGAAACCTGTAAAATAATAATACAAGTAAGTCGTGCGAAAGTTCAAGGTTTTTATTTTAGCTCACGCCTTTTCACCATCAACAAATTTTAGACGAGCAATCGCAAAAAAGGAAAATAAATGGACACAATTTTAGAACGCAACCAGGTTAATATCGAAGACGAGATGCGGCGGTCGTATCTCGATTACGCGATGTCGGTCATCATCGGACGCGCGCTGCCCGATGTCCGCGACGGTTTAAAACCCGTGCATCGCCGCGTGCTTTGGGCGATGCAGGAACTCGGCAATTATCACAACAAACCGTATAAAAAATCGGCGCGCGTCGTCGGCGACTGTATCGGAAAATATCATCCGCACGGCGATTCGGCGGTTTACGAAACGATTGTCCGTATGGCGCAAGAATTTTCTTTGCGTTATACGCTCGTTGACGGACAGGGAAATTTCGGCTCGATTGACGGCGATTCTGCCGCCGCTATGCGCTACACCGAGGTGCGTATGCAGAAGCTGACCGGTGAAGTTCTCGCCGACATCGAAAAGGAAACCGTTGATTTTCAGCCGAATTACGACGAATCTTTATCGGAGCCGAAAGTTCTGCCGGCGCGTTTTCCGAATCTTCTGGTCAACGGTTCGGAAGGCATCGCGGTCGGAATGGCGACGAAAATTCCGCCGCATAATTTGTCGGAGGTGATTGACGCGACCGTCGCGCTGATTAAAAATCCCGACATCACGATTGACAAACTTATCGAACACGTTCCCGGACCGGATTTTCCGACCGGAGCTTTTATCTACGGGCGCGAAGAAATTCACCGCGCTTACCGCGAAGGGCGCGGCATTATTCAGATGCGGGCGAAAGCGGCGATTGACCGCATCGGGCGCGGCGGCAGCGAACGCGATGCGGTCGTCATTACCGAAATTCCGTATCAGTTAAATAAAGCGCGTCTGATCGAGAAAATCGCCGAACTCGTTCACGAGAAACGGCTCGACGGCATTTCGGAAATCCGAGACGAATCGAACCGCGAAGGCATCCGCGTCGTCATCGAACTCAAACGCGACGCCGTGCCGCAGGTCGTTCTCAACAAACTTTACAAACTCACGCCGCTGCAAATGTCGTTCGGCATCATCAACATTGCGATTGTTGACGGGCAGCCGAAAATCTTGAATCTCAAACAGATTCTTGAAGCGTTCGTCGAGTTCAGAAAAGAAGTCGTGCGCCGACGCACCGAATTTGAACTTAGAAAAGCACAGGCGCGAGCGCATATTTTGGAAGGCTTGAACAAGGCGATTGACGCGCTCGATTACATCATTCCGCTGATTCGCAATTCGCGCTCGCTTGACGAAGCAAAGGCGTGGTTAACAGGGAATTTTGCCGGTTTGAATGAAATCAAATCGTGGCGCGGCGCACCCGCCGATCAAACGGCGGAACAGTTTCAGAAGAATCTTGCAAAAGTCGTCGGCGCTCTCGGTTTCTCCGAAATTCAAGCGCAGGCGATTCTCGATTTGCAGCTTCGCCGTCTGTCGGCTTTGGAGCGTCAGAAAATTATTGACGAACTCGAAGCGATTTTAAAATTCATCAGCGAACTCGAAGCGATTTTGCAGAACGAACAATTGCTGCGGCAAGTTATCGTTGACGAACTCAAGGAAGTCAAACGCAACTTCGGCGACGCCAGAAAAACCGAAATTGTTGACGCGGGAATCGAACTGAAAATCGAAGATTTAATCGCCGACGAAGAAGTGGCGATTACCGTCACCAACGCCGGTTACATCAAACGAACGCCCGTTACCGCTTATTCGAGACAAGGGCGCGGCGGCAAAGGTCGGTTCGGCGCGAAGGCAAAAGGCGACGATTTCGTCGAGCATTTGTTCACGGCTTCGACGCACGATTTTCTGATGATTTTTACCGACAACGGTCAGGTTTTCAAAATCAAAGTCCACGAAATTCCTGAAGGCGACACTGCCGCCCGCGGCAAAGCGATTGTCAATCTCGTGCAGTTGTCGTCTGAGAGAAAACTGGTCGAAGTTTTGCCGGTCAAGGATTTCAGCGAAGAAGTTTATATCACGATGGTCACCAAATTGGGCGTGATCAAAAAATCCGCTTTGAGCGAGTATCAAAATATTCGCGCCAACGGTATCAACGCCATTAACATTGACGATGGCGACGAGCTTTTAAATGTTTTCGTGACCGACGGCACGAAACAAATTTTCATCGCAACACACGACGGAATGGCGATTCGTTTTGACGAAGCCGACGCGCGTCCTTTGGGTCGCGTAGCTCGCGGCGTGCGCGGAATCTCGCTCAGAAAAGACGATTTCGTCGTGACGGCTTGCGCCGTTTCAAACGACGAATCAGAAAAAATGCTTTCGATTTCTGAGCAGGGTTTCGGGAAACAAACCAAGGTCGGAACTTATCGCCTACAGTCGCGCGCCGGGAAAGGCGTGATCAATATGAAGACGACGAAAAAGACCGGCAAGGTTGTTGCAGTTTTCCCGGTTGACGAAAATTCCGAAGTGATAATCATCACGCAGCAGGCAAAATTGATTCGTCTGGAAGCCGACAAAATTCGGCAAACGGGCAGAAGCGCGCAAGGCGTCACGTTGATTCGGATGAACGACGGCGATATGGTGACGAGCGCTTCTTTAATCGAAGTCTCCGACGAAGAAGACGAAGAATAAAATACGGCGCAAATAAAAAAGCGGGCGGCGAAATAAATTAATTCGCCGCCCGCTTTTTTATTCAGGTCGTTTGAGGAAACGCGACGCGGATGATTTCGTCTGCGGCATCGCCGCGAATAACAGGCAGAATAGCGATGCGTCTGAATTCCTCGCCAACGATTGAATTTGCCGCTTCAGCCGAATACCGCTACAATTTCCCGAAGACGAATGTCGAACAAAATTATCAAACCTGCCGCCAAAGTTTCTGGCGAAGAATTTAGATAAAAGGAATTTTTGCAGAATCTAACGCATCAATTTACCGAATCGCCTTCTTCGCCCGTTCAAATCAAATGCCGAGTTACGACGAAATAATTCACGTTTCTGCCGCTGCCGAAGCGCACATTCTAGCCGAAGAAAAATTAAAAGACAAAACCGCGCTCGATTATTTCGCGCTCGGCGTGACGACTTTCGGAGTCGGTTATCTGCCTTTGATGCCCGGAACTTACGGTTCGGCGGTGGGCGTGGGAATTTATCTTTTCTTCGCACATCTGGAAAAAAACGCTTACCTGAGTTACGGTTTGGGCGGCGGAAGCAGTGAGCAGATTATGGCTTGGCTGCACGCCTTCAATTTAATCGCGTTTCTGCTTTTTTGTTTGCTGGGGATTTGGGCGGCGAATCGCGCGACGCAGCTTTTCAAAAATAAAGACCCGCAGCAAGCCGTCGTTGATGAAATCATCGGACAGCTGATAACCTTTCTTTTCGTTCCGTTTCTCGTCTCCTGGCATTTCGTCGTCGCCGGATTTTTGCTGTTTCGTCTGTTCGACATTTGGAAGCCTTACCCGATAGATTCGCTGCAGAATCTGCCCGCCGGAATCGGCGTTTGCGCCGACGATATACTCGCCGGCATCTATGCCGGAACTTGTCTGGCGTTAATTTACGCACTTAGTCTTTCATTCTAAAACACAAGCAACGTATGGAGAACTGGAAATCAAAGTTTCAAAACTTGATTGGTGAAATTGATGACGTTTCCGACAGTTTGCGAGCGCGCTTGAGAAAAATCGGCGATTTCGGCGACTTTGGCGATGAGTTGACGATAGTTCCGTATTTGGGTTACGGGACGACTGATAAATTTATATTGAGCGGACGCGTCCTCGAAGACAAAGGCGCGATTGCGACGAGCGACGCCGATTCGCGTTGGGAAAATCTGCGTAATTTGTATCGCCGGTTTGCGACCGACGAGGTTGCCGGAGCGCGCGTCCGCGCTCGTTTTCAAACCGTCGAAACGGAAGCTGTCGCCGACGCGGAAGGTTATTTTAATGTGGAACTGAACACGGGCGACGCAAACGGCGGCGACGCGCCGTTTCGAGATGTCGAACTCGAATTGCTTGAGCCGATTGGCGAGAACGGGCAAACGGCGCGCGCCGTCGGGCGAGTTTTAGTACCGCCCGCGACGGCAAAGTTCGGCGTGATCAGCGACCTCGACGATACGGTTATCGTCACGAACGTGACCAATCGTTTGAAAATGTTTCTGACGGTCGCGCTGCTCAACGAACACACCAGGCTGCCGTTTAAGGGCGTGGCGGCTTTTTACCGGGCGCTGCAAAACGGCGCGACGGGCGCGGAAAACAACCCGATTTTTTACGTCTCCAGCAGCCCCTGGAATTTATATTCGCCGCTCGCGGAATTTTTGCGAATCCATAAAATACCGCTCGGCGCGCTCTTTCTGAAGGATTTCGGCAACCAAACCGTTTTCGCTCCGGGCGACCATATGAGCCATAAATTAAGCAACATTGAAACGATTCTGAAAACATACCCGCATCTGCCGTTCGTTTTAATCGGCGACAGCGGCGAGCGCGACCCGGAAATCTACCGCGAAACGGTGAAAAAATATCCGCAACGCATCCGCGCCGTTTACATTCGCAGCATTAACACGAAAAGCGAGCGCGTCGCCGCGATTGATAAGCTCATCGAAGAAATCGCCGAAACCGGCTGTCAGCTCGTGCTGGCGCCCGACACGGTTTTCGCCGCCGCCCACGCCGCCGCCGAAAAACTAATCTCGACCGACGCGCTGGCAGCCGTCCGCGAGGAAAAACAGGAAAACGAAATTGCTCCGTCGGCGCGGGAAATTGGCGAAGAGGAAATTTAACTCAAACCTGCAAAACCGGCACCAAAAATCCGTTTTCGGTTCGCACGGAATTTTCAAGGACTATGCAAAATTAATTTATAAAGCCCAAAAATCTTTTTAAGACCTAATAAAATGAATTTTTGAAGGCAATCAACTTTTTGGCTCTGGGAAATCTTTTCACTTTCCAATAAAGGAAAAGCCGGATTCGTGAATTGTACGAATCCGGCTTTTTTGTTAAATGCCGAACATTGATGAAAACTTTTCATCAGTTTCGGGAAAGGGTTACAGACCTAAAAGAAATTAGGGTATTGATACGCCCGCGCGGTCGGAAGGTCGGCACTTGTGCCGAACTGTTGTCCGAACTGAGTCGCGTTCGTCGCCGAGCGGTAGTAGAACGTGCCGTTCGACGGGCGGAACACCGACAAGTCAGTCGAGCCGTCGCCGTTGTAATCGCCAGCCGTCACGAAATCGCCTTGCTGCCCAAACTGGATGCCGTTGACGATGACCGCGCCGTTCGCGCCGATGACATACCAGTAGAGCAATCCGCCTTGAATGTTGCCGACACCAATGTCCGATTTGCCGTCAGCATTGTAGTCGCCGATTGCCATCGCCATATCGTTGCGTCCCCAACGCACAGAGGACGAGCCGCCGCCGGACTGTAGAATGAACCATTCGGTCGCGCCGGTTACACCGCCGACATTCGTCGTGCGGCGCACGGCGAAGTCCATTTTGCAGTCGCCGTCGAAGTCGCCGAGTGCCGGAATGTCACCTGATCCGCCACCCCATTGAGTCGCCGTGACTGCACCGTTAACCGTGTTGTAGACATACCACACGCCGGTCGAAGCACGATAAACCGCAATGTCGGCTTTGCCATCACCTGTATAGTCGCCCGGCACCGTAGTGTCCGATGCCGTGCCGAACGTATAAGCGCGCATCGTGTTGGTCGAGCTTTCTACCCAATACCAAACGCCGACGCGCCAAACCGCGTAATCGGTTTTGCCGTCGCCGTCGTAATCCGCCGGGACGAGTTTGTCGTTCGGGGAACCGAAATTAAATCCGGTCGCCGCGCCGCCGCCGTTCGGCAGCACAAACCACGTTCCGGTTGACGGACGGAACACCGCATAATCGGTTTTGCCGTCGCCGTTAAAATCGTTGCGTCGTTGAATGCGGCACTGATTAGGAGTAGTGCAGGCGCAGGTTACGCCGCCCAAAACCTGAACGTCATCAACCCAGACGCCGCCAGTCGGGACTGCGACCGCGTTGTCCGAACCCATCAGCCAGCGGAATTGAACTGTCTGACCGTTCAAACTGGCAGGCAGATTAACTTCCGTATCAACATAGCTGCCGGAATTGCCTTCCCACGCCATACGTCCCGGCAAGGGATTGGCGAAACCGGTGTTTAGCGTGCCGCTGTAGCCGCCGGTGACGAACGAGCCGCCGCCGGTAATAATGTCAGTCCAGGTCGTTCCGCCGTTGGTCGAGTATTCGAGAACCATTCCATCAAAACCGTCTTCCGTGTTGTATTTGTTCTTGAATTTGATTTTCGCCGCCGCGCTTTGGATATTAACCGCCGAACTGATCAGAGCCGCTAAATTGACGGTCGCCGGATCGTTAGCAAACGCGGCGTTTGGCGGCGAACTCGGCGTGGTCGTCGTCGTTACCCAGTTGATCGCCGTGCCGGAGATCTGCGTGTTCGTCCAGCCTGCGGGCAATGCCGGAGCCGTTACGCCGTCAAAGTTTTGACTAAGCGAAATCACCGCTGTGCCGGTCGTGTAGCTTTGCGTGGCGGGCGCGTAAGTCGTCGCGCCGTCGGCGATAACGAACGTCAAAGTGACGGTCGAGCCGCATGCCACCGTGTCGGAAACCGTAAAGGTAAAGCTGCGCGTTGTCGTCGCGCCCGCCGCGACCGCGCCGTAATTTTGCGCGACGCTGCTGACCACGCCGCCGGTCGCCTGCAAAGTCGCCATCAGATTCGTCGTCGCCGAGCCGCCGTTGTTCGAGAGCGGCAAAGTGACCGTGACGGTTTCGCCCGGGTCTGGGTTGCCGTTCGGCGTGCCGCACGATTCGGCGGTGATAACGACCGGACCGGCATTGACCACTGCCGGACCGCCCGGCTGGACGATTGAGATGTTGGCGTCGTTGATGTCGAAAAAGATGTTGCCGACCGCTTCGATTTTTATGCGGGCGGTCGTCGTCTGCATATTCGGAACGGTTATGGATTCTGAGCCGTCATTGGCGGTCGAAGCCGCGAGAATCGTCGGGAAAGTTTGTCCGCCATCGGTCGAGAGCGAAATCTTGACGAATTCCGTGCTGATCGGCGCGGCGGTCGTGCCGCTTACGTCCCACGTTATATTGAACGGATTGCCCGCCGTCAAATTCGTTCCCGCCGTGTTCGCCGACGTGACGCGAAACGGGGTCGTCGTATTGACTGAAGCGACGGTCAAACCCGCGTCGCTCACGCCGCCGCGATTGTCGCGTACCGAAACGCGAAAGTTCATCGTGCGGGCAATCGAGGGCAAATCCTCGCCCGTGATGCAGGTTCCGGCGCAAATGGCGCCGAGCGGCGAAGTTCCCGTAAAAGTCAGCGGCGGTTCGTTGGCGTTGTTCAGAATATAAGTCAGACTCGGAAACGTTCTGGTCGAACTTACTGTCGGCAGATACGAACGCATCAGCGGACGAACTGCTAAAGCAGTATCATCATCGTCCGGTGATGCCGGGTAATTTGAAGCCGAAGCGCCGGCATTGTTTTGTTCCCAGTTATAGGTCAGCGGGTCGCTATCGCCGTCGGTCGCAAGGGCGGTCAATGAAAACGGCGTGTTGAAGGGAATCGAGTAATTTGTCAAAGCCGAAATCACCGGCACGGCATTGGTTCCGGCGACTGTTCCGCAGGTTGCGCCCGCGCCGGTCGTGATAAAGTTGACGGCTTCGGTTAGATTGACAATGTGGAAGGTTTCGATTGAATTGCGCGCCACATTAGCCGTGCTGGAGCAAATTCCGGCGTAGCCCATAATTGTCACGGCGCTTCCGCCTTCCATTCTGGTTTGCGCCGGGCTGCTGCCGCAGTTGCCGGTAGCGTTAAAAGTGTGATTTTGACTGAACTGATGCCCTAGTTCGTGGGCAACATAGTCAATGTCGAAAGGATCGCCGGTCGGATTCGGGATGCCCGATAAACCGCGTGCTTTGCCCGTTCCGCAGACGGAAGCGAGCTGCGCGATGCCGCCGGGTCCGGTTTCAAAAAGATGCCCGACATCATAGTTCGCCGCGCCGACAATCGAATCAATATTTGTCTGGTTGGCGTTGATGTCGGCGGAACTTCCGTTGTTAAGATAGTTAGCGGGCGTTTCGGTCGTCGTCGTATAAATCGTGTTCGTCGTCGAAACCAATGTAAAACTGACCGCCAGCTCTTTGCGATAAACGCCGGTCACGCGATTTACCGAAGTGACGACTTGATTGAAGGCTTGCGTCGCGCCGCCGAAAAAAGCCGTGTATTCGCCGGTCGTCGCCACCGCCAGACGATAAGTGCGAATCTGCGCTCCGTTGCTGAACGCAGGAGCGTCGGTCGAAGGGTTGACCGCCGCGGGCGAATTTTTACTCAACTCTTCTTCCAGATTGCAGTGAAATCCGGTAATTCTGCTCAAGTCTTTTTTGCCGTAAACGATATAATTTCCGCGGTCGTTTTCCTGAAACGGGTCAATCGCGTAAGTGCCGAAACTGCTCAGGATATAAGCGTGAAAGCCGGTCGGCGTAAAATCGAAACGCGCGGTCGCCGTCGGATCGTCTATGCCGTAGCCCTGAAAAGTTTTCCAATCGGGAAACTGCGCGGCGACTTCCGGCGACAAAAGCGGCGAGTCTTCAATGCGGAAACGCTGCAAGCTGCCGTCGGGCGCAGGGATTTGCAAAACGATTTCCTTAAGCCGCGCCGCCGGTGTAAATTCCAAAGGCGCTTGGTCGAGCGTTTGTTTCAGGGCGTTGCGGTCTAATCCATAGACCAAAAATTTGTCGGGCGTAACAATGCGCCTGCCGCGACTCTGCACGTCGTCGCCGGTTTTAGGCTGCCACATCGCCGATTGCTGCGGAACGATTCTTCCGTCGGTTTCCGACTTCGTGGCGGCGAAACTCAAAACTTGAAAAACGCCCAGCGTCAAAGCCAGGCAAAGCGAAAATCGGCACAACTGCGCCACAAAGTTCGGTGTTCTCATTTATGGATTCTCCAGGAAATTATTAGATTGTTGGTTTTTTATAGGGCAGTTAATTATACCCAAAAAAATAATTTCGTCAAATAAATAACGTTGAGTGTGTCCTAATCTTGTGGTGCTATACTAAGATGTGTCTCATAAACGACCCCTTTTGAAACAGAAAAACATTAAATTTTAGATGAACCCAAAACTGTATGAAATTCTTAATGAATACTTAAAAACTGTTGTCAGAGTCTTAGATTCATTGGAACAAAAGTTTGGGAAAATAAATTACATCAGTGCCAAAAACACACAAGAAGTTCCAAAGGTAGGTTTCTTTGATAAGGA
>CADCUR010000283.1:0-504 GCA_902805935.1 uncultured Pyrinomonadaceae bacterium | reverse complement strand
TATGCTTGCAACCAGAAGATTAAGGAATAATTAAAATGAAACAGTATCAAAAGATAGCTACTTTTATAATCCGTTTGCTAGGAACTTTTGCATTTCTCTTCGGGATATTTTCTGTTATGGATTATGCAAGAACGTCTCTTTCTTATACTGGTGCGGTTTGCATCTTGCTCGGTATATTGGTTTTTCTGGCAAGTAAGCCTCTAGGTTATATTATAGGAAAAGGTTTGGACGATTATAATTAGCGTTCGTCTCAAAACTGCTTAACCTTGTCTCATAAGTTAGCCGAAAAGCCGACTTTAGACACAAAGCCCAAAACTCTTCAACATTTTCGACTTATGAGGCACTTTTTTATCACCTTTTCTATCTGCCGAAAATACTTAGCTGTTGGCGCCACACCATTAGAACACTACCAACTTTGCCGGTAATCAAAACAACGTTACCGCTCAATTCGGCGGCAATATCGCCTTGAAAAAAGGCTTCGCATCAATGACGCGAAGCCTTTTT
>CADCUR010000282.1 GCA_902805935.1 uncultured Pyrinomonadaceae bacterium | reverse complement strand
CTTGCCGCCCGCCATCGAAAAAATCTCGCCGTCCATAAATTCATGCTTAATTTTCGATTTTTCTTCAAAAGCCAGATACTCGGCTTCGGAAATTAAACTTTCTTTGACGGCTAAATTACGACTCATAATTTATTTCCCAATCTTCTTTAATTATCGCCTAATGCTCATGGTAGCGTGGTTCGTCATGCGCGACGAGTTCGTCAAAATCGTCAACCGTCGGCTCGCGCAGATAAACCCGTTTTCCTTTCGGCAATCGTTTCCTCATAAAGAACGCAGCGCACGCGCATGTCGCCGCCGATTTCGTAAAGCGGCAGCGGGTCGTGCGTGCATCGTTCCATTCGGTATTCGCAGCGCGGCGCAAAGTGACATCCCGGCGGCAAATTCGTCGGACTCGGAACCGTTCCTTCGATAGTCGAAAGCCTGGTTTCCTTCGCCGCGCCGATGCCGCGCAATTTAGGAACGCTTCGCAAAAGCCCTTGTGTATAAGGATGTTTCGGTTTTTCAAATAAATCGTCAACCGGCGATTCTTCAACGATTCTGCCGGTGTACATCACGCACACGCGGTCGGCGACTTCCGCCACGACGCCCAAATCGTGCGTAATTAAAAGCACGGCGAGTTTGCGAGTTTGCCGCAACTCGTTTAACAATTCCAAAATCTGCGCCTGAATCGTCACGTCCAAAGCGGTGGTCGGCTCGTCGGCAATAAGGAGTTCAGGATTGCAGGCGAGAGCCATCGCAATCATCACGCGCTGGCGCATTCCGCCGGAGAGTTGATGCGGATAATCATTCACGCGGCGTTCGGGCGCGGGCATCGCTACTTCCTTCATCGCCGCGATTGCGCCGTCAACCGCGTCTTTTTTATTCAAGCCGCGATGCAAGCGCAGCGCTTCGGCGATTTGTTCGCCGACCGTGTAAACCGGATTCAAGGAAGTCATCGGGTCTTGAAAAATCATCGAGATATCGTCGCCGCGAATCTCGCGCATTCGCGCGTCGCTTGCCGTTAATAATTCTTCGCCTTTAAAGGTTATCGAACCGCCGACGATTTTTCCCGGCGGCGCAATCAGCCGCATCACCGACAATGCCGTGATGGATTTCCCGCAGCCCGATTCGCCGACCAAGCCGACGAGTTCGCCTTCATTGATATGAAAGCTGACATCGTTGACGGCTTTGACCAATCCGGCGCGCGTCGAAAAATGCGTCTGTAGATTTTTGACTTCGAGTAAATGAGACATTATACGATTAGATTGTTTAAAGCATTAAAAGTTTGCGTTGGCGGCTGACCGACGTGCAACTTATTTTGTCGCTTTTTCCTCAAACAGATGTTATCATTTTTCAGAAAATTTGCCTTGTTCGCAAATCACGAGTTGTAGGAGACTTACCTGAGTGAAAAAAATTTCAAACCTGCTCGGCGGCTTCGTTTTAACCGCTTTACTTCTTAGTAATGTTTTCGCTCAAACGGCGAAAACTCCTCTGATTAAACCGAAAACATCCGACGAAATTCAAACTACCCGACCGGCGAAAACAGTGACGACCGAAAAAATCGGACTGGATGTTGCCGAGGCTTTGACGCTGATTGAGGACAATCACGTTGGCGGGAAAAAGCTCGATTATAACGAACTTTTCAAAAGCTCGATTACCTCGATGCTGCACACGCTCGACCCGCACTCGAATTATTTCGACGCCAAAGAATTCGAGCAGTTTCGCACCGAGCAGAGTTCCAGGTATTTCGGCATCGGCGCGAGCATCGGCAGTCTCAGCGACAAAAACGGAAAAGTCATCGCCACCTATATTCGCGCGACTTTCGAGGACGCGCCCGCCAACCGCGTCGGTCTTCGTTACGGCGATAAAATCGTCGAAGTCAACGGCATTTCGATGCTCGGCAAACCGTCGGCGGAGGTCAGCAGCAACTTGCGCGGACCGCGCGGCACCGTCGCCAAGATCACCGTCGAGCGGCACGGCACGGGCAAACGCGAAACCGTCGAGATCATCCGCGACGCCGTTTCGCAGCCCTCGATTGCCGAAGCGTATATGGTTCGTCCGGGCGTCGGCTACATTGCGATGACCGGCAGTTTTAATCAAACGACTTATGCCGAATTTCGGCAGGCGATGGCGGAACTGAAAACTCAGGGAATGACGCAGCTCGTTCTCGATTTGCGAAACAACGGCGGCGGTTTGGTCAATCAGGCGCTGCAGGTCGCCAATACATTTCTCGCGCGCGGGCAAAACATTTTTACGCAGAAAGGTCGTCTTGAAGGCGTTGAAAGTCCGTATCCGGCGGAAAATTCTAATCCCGACACGACGCCGATTGTGATGCTCGTGAACCGCAACACGGCTTCGGCTTCCGAGATTCTCGCCGGCGCGCTGCAAGACCACGACCGCGCTTTAATCGTCGGCGAAAACACTTTCGGCAAAGGCTTGGTGCAGAATCCGTTTGTTCTCGAATACGGCTCGATGCTGCTTTTGACGATTGCCAAATACCAGACGCCTTCCGGCAGATTGATTCAGCGCGATTATTCGGACGGCAATCTCTACAATTATTACACCGACGGCGGCAGTCTGCGCGACGAAGCGGCGAACCGTCCGAAGGGAACGGAAAGCAAAACCGATTTGGGCAGAACCGTTTACGGCGGCGGCGGCATCAACCCCGACGAGGTGGTCAAACCGCAGACCATCACGACCGAAAAAGCCCGTTTCCAACAAAAATTTCTTGACCCGATTTTCGCCTTCACGCTCGATTTGTCGTTCGGAAAAATCAAGGGTTTTGAAACCTACAAAGTTGACCGACCGATTACGTTCGCCCATGACTTGAAGAATACCGATTTTCAAGTTACTGATAATCTGTATCAAGCATTTAAAAAGTTTGCCGCGGAAAATTACAATCTGACGACGGCGCAGATTGACCGTGAGCGCGAATATGTCGAGCGAATTCTGCGAACCGAACTCGTGACCGCCGCTTACGGCGTAACGACTTCCCTGCAGGTTTTTAACGAATACGACACGCAGTTAAAGAAAGCCATTGAGCTTTTGCCGCAAGCCCGCCAACTCGCTATCGAAAGCGCGAAAAATAGCCAGCTCAAATCCAAAGTCGAGTCGAACAACCGATAAATTAAAATTCAGCCGTCACGAAACACGAAGAAAAGCGAAAAGGTTTACTTCGTGTTTCTTCGTGTGGTTTAATAATTAAGTTTTCGGCTGGAGAGATTCTCAACTCGCAAGAAAAATCAATTCACTTTTATAAAAATAAAATCGAGGTAAAAAAATGAAAAAGAGTATATTTGCGTCCGCTTTACTTTTGCTGGTAACTTGCGGAATTTGTTTCGGACAAGCGAAAAAGTCCGAAGAGGATTTGCAGTATAAATTGCTGGCGACGACGAAAACTTCGACGATGCAGAAAGAGTTGGACGAAACCGCCGCGAAAGGCTATCGCATTCTGGTCGGTTCGCCGACGAGCGAATCGGAGATGGCGATTTTTCTGTCGCGTGAAGCGTCCGCCGAAGAGCCTTATAAATATAAATTGCTGGCGACGACCCGCACCGGAACGATGCAGAAGGAATTGAACGACATGGCGGCGGATGGATACCGACTGCTGCCGCGCACGATGATTGCGAAAAAACAATTGATCGGTCCGCCGGAAATCGTCGTGGTGATGGAGCGCCCGCCGGTCGTTACTAAACAATACGATTATAAACTTCTCGCCACAAATTTAACCGGAACGCTGCAAAAAGAAGTGACCGAAGCCGAGGCTGCCGGTTACGTTATTGTCGGGATGGTCAGCCGCGGCGAACATATGGTGATTATGGAACGCGAAATGGATTCAAAACTGTAAAGCAACGGTGGATAAATATACGAAAGCGCGATTGAAGATTTAATCAACAAAATCTTCAATCGCGCTTTTTAAGTTACTGCCGTTTCTCAACGGAATTTACATTTTGAAAATTCTCTACGCAAACGCCCAGCCAATCAAATAGTAAATTCCGACGCCCGCACCGATTAAAAGTAAAATCGCGGCGAAAATCAGCAGTCCAATCGCTAACTTAAATTTTTTGTAACGATTTTCGTCGCTCGGCGAAAGTTGGCTCTGCGGAAAATACGGCGGCGGTCTGTCCATAATAGTTTCAAGTTTCAGGTTTTTAGTTTCAAATCAAAACTTAGCATTTGAAATCAGTATTGGCAAACGCTCTAGACCTGAACTTTCAAACTTCAAACTTGAAATTTAGCGCGGCAAATCGCGTTCGAGATTCGCTAAACCGTAAGCCAGAACCGCCATCACCGAACCGACTTCGGCTAATTCTTTCGGATTGACTTTATCGAAAGTGTCGGCGGCGGTGTGGTGATAATTGAAATAAGTTTGCTGATTGAACCACGGCGCAAAAGACGGCACGCCTCGTTGCGTCAGCGGTCCGATGTCCGCACCGACGCCCGATTGGATTTGCGAGAGTCCCGCGCCTTGCGAACGCAAGACGTTTGAAAGCGGAGCTAAAAATGCTAACGCTTCCGGTTTACCGGCGAAATTAAAACCGAGCGGATGACTGGCGCCCAAATCCGATTCAATCGCGGCGAAATGTTTTGAGATATTCGCGTCTTCCTCCGCAGCGTAAGTTCTGCCGCCGACTAATCCGTTTTCTTCGTTCATATAGGCGATGACTCGAATCGTGCGCTTCGGTTTGATTTTCAGTTGGTTTAATAAAAAAGGAACTTGCATCGAAACCGCGACGCCGGTCGCATCGTCGAGCGCGCCGGTTCCTAAATCCCACGAATCGAGATGACCGGAAACAATCACGATTTCATCCGTCTTTTCGCTGCCGCGCAAATCGGCGATAACGTTATAACTCGTCGTGTCGGGCAGAGTTTGCGGCGTTAATAAGAGTTTGATTTTCACCGCTCCCATTTTCGCCAAATAAGCAATCGTTTCCGCGTCCTCAAAAGAAACCGCCGCCGCCGGAATTTTTGTCACGTTGTTATCGTAACGCATCGCGCCGGTATGCGCCAAACGATTTTGCGAACCGCCCGCCGAACGCACGAGCGCGGCAATCGCGCCCAAACGCGCCGCTGCGATTGCCGCGCCGCCGCGATACGCCGTCGCCTGACCGTAAGCCGCGCCGCCGAAACCGGCTTCCGCCATTTGACGGTCGAATTTATTATTGAACAAAACGATTTTTCCTTCGACGTTTTTGCGACCGAGGCGTTCGAGTTCGTCAAAGCTGCCGACGACGATTATTTCACCGATCAAACCGTCCGCGGGCGTTGCGATGCTGCCGCCGAGCGCGGTTAAAACGATTTTCTGCGTCGTGCCTGGCGCCATTCCCGCAAACTCGACGAGTTCGCCTTTTTCCTCGCCGCGCACCCAGTGCGGGACGGTCAGTTTCTGGAGGCGCACCGCGAGACCGAGTTTACGCATTTCGTCAGCGACGTATTCGACGGCGCGTTCCGCCTGTTTCGATCCGGTCAAACGCGCTCCGATATTGTTGGAAAGATATGCCGTCTGCCGGTATGCGTAATCGCTCTGCAAAGCCGCCGTTTGCAAGCGCTTTAATTCTTCGAGCGTTTTTTCCGAATATAAAATCGGCGTCGGAGACGGTTGCTGCGCCGCGATTTGGAAAGCGCCGATCAGGAAAAAAATCCCAATAAATTGCAAGTTTAATTTAATTCGATTAGTCATAAAATTTTTTACTTATCATATCTTATCAAATTCTAACTTTCCAAAATTTTATGCCATAATGTCATCGTAATTTCGACTTTAATCTCAGGAAAAAAATTTATGAAACGTATTTTCTTTTCGTTGTTTTTACTGGCGTTCGTCTTCAGCAGCGCTTATGCTCAGCAGAATTCAAGTTTCACATTTAGTGAATTAATAAAACTCCGGCGCGTCGGCGACCCGCAACTCTCGCCCGACGGCAAAACCGTTGCCTTTACCGTCGGCGACGTTGACAAAGCGGCGAACCGCACGCTGACGCAAATTTACGTTGTTTCGGTTAACGGCGGCAGCCCGAAACAAATCACCAAAGACGCAAAATCGAGCAGCAGCGCGCCGCGCTGGTCGCCCGACGGCAAGCGTCTCGCATACACTTCGGGCGGGCAAATTTGGACGATGGACAGCGAGGACGGCGGCGACCGAAAACAGGTGACGAAAATCTCGACCGGCGCGAGCAATCCGGTCTGGTCGCCCGACGGCAGATGGATTGCGTTTAATTCCGACGTTTACCCGGAATGCGCGAGCGACGAATGCAACGCGCAGCGCGCCGCGGCGATTGAAACCGGCAAGGTCAAAGCAATCGTCACCGAACGGCTTTTGTATCGCCACTGGACAGACTGGCGCGACAAATTACGCACCCACGTTTTCGTCGTTTCAAGTGGCGGCGGCGGCGCCCGCGACGTGACGCCGGGCGATTTCGACGCGCCGCCCTACGGCGCTTCGACTGGCACGGATTACGCATTTTCGCCGGATTCAAAAGAAATCGTTTTTTTAAAAAATCCAGATAAAGTTGAAGCCGTCTCGACCAACAGCGATGTTTTTGTCGTTAGTTTGAACGACGGAACGCCGCGCAATCTGACGGCGACCAATCGCGGTTACGAAGCGTCGCCGATGTTCACGCCCGACGGAAAATATATTCTTTACCGCTCGCAAAAAACCGAAGGCTTTGAAGCCGACCGCTGGCGGATTATGCGCCACAACCGGCAGACGGGCGAGACGGTCGAACTGACGCAAGGCTTTGACCAACAGGTTGACGAAATGATTTTGTCGCCCGACGGCAAAACCATTTATTTCACAGCCGGAATGCGCGGCTACGCGCCGGTTTTCAGCGTTCCGCTCGAACCGAATTTCCGTCTGCGAATCGCTACGCACGTCAAGACAGTTGTGCCGAACGGGTTTTACAGCAATCTAAATATGCTGCCCGACGGCAAAACTTTGATTATGGTCGCTAATTCGATGACGAGTCCGAACGAGATTTACCGAACGTCAATCGAACGCCCCGAAGCGGTGGTGAATTTGAGCAACGCCAATGCCGCTTTGAATTTGACTAAACCTGAAGAACTCGAATGGATGGGCGCGACGAATACGAAAATTCACGGCTACCTTGTCAAACCGATGAATTTCGATGCGAAGAAAAAATATCCAATGATCGTCCTGATTCACGGCGGACCGCAAGGCGCGTGGAACAACAATTGGGGTTATCGCTGGAATCCGCAGATTTTCGCCAACGCCGGTTACATCGTCTTTATGCCGAATCCGCGCGGCTCGACCGGCTACGGTCAGAAATTCGTCAACGAAATTTCGGGCGATTGGGGCGGCAAAGCCTACACCGACACTATGAATGGCGTGGCGGAAGTTTTAAGGAAAAACACATACATAGATAAAACCAGAATCGGCGCGGCGGGCGCGAGCTACGGCGGTTATATGATCAACTGGATTCTCGGTCGCAACAACGACCCGCGCGCCCGTTTCAAAGCGTTCGTCTCGCACGCCGGAGTTTATAACTTGGAAAGTATGGCGGCGACGACCGAGGAATTGTGGTTTGTTAAATACGAATTCAAAGGTATGCCTTGGGAAAATCCGTTGAACTATAATCGTTGGTCGCCGCACAAATTCGCCGCCCGGTTCGACACGCCGACGCTGGTGACGCAGGGCGAGATTGATTACCGCGTGCCGGTTGATCAGAGCTTGCAACTTTACACGGCTTTGCAATTAAAAAACATTCCGTCGAAACTCATCGTTTTCCCGGACGAAGGACACTGGATTCTGAAGCCGCAAAATTCCGAGTTTTGGTATGGACAGGTTTTGGGTTGGTTTGAAAAATATCTAAAATCGTAAACTAATGCAGAAGCTCGCACCAACCTAAAATCATCAAAAACGGAAACGACGCGAATAATTCGTTCGTGTCGTTTCCGTTTTTCAATAGCTGCTTTTTCAGCTTTTGCAGTAAGAATTTATTCCTTCGCTTTCGTGCCGGTAAAACTAAGCGGCGGCGCTCCCGGAATCGGAAGCGTAATTGTTCCCTTCATTGAATCTCCGTTAATCGTTCCGTTGATCACCAAATCCATCGCCTGACCCTGAATCTGCGTTTTCGCCGTGCCGACGAATTTATTGCCGTTGACTTTAGCTTCGCTGATGTCGCCTTTGCCCATCATCGAATCGAGCGAACCGGAAACTTTGCCGCCGTCCTGCTTGAGCATTAACGTCACGGGCAGTTGCTGACCCTGCGCCTCAACCGTCAAATTCCATTTGCCGTTTACGTTCGCCGCCGCGACGGTGTTCGCGCTGCTGCTGTAAGTCGCCGCGTCAATCGGTTTGCCTTCGGCGTCGAAGATTTCTATTTTCTGAGCATACGGTTTGATTTGCGGCAGAATTTCTCCGGCGTCGCCGACAATCACAATCGCAATTTTGTCGGGCGAAATGTATTTCTTCGCCACACGCTCGACATCTTCCAAGGTAACGGCACTAACCTTGTCACGGTAAGTTTGCAGGTAATCGGCTGGCAAATCGTAAAGCTGCTGCGCGACGAGCAGATTCGTTAAACCTTCCTGCGTTTCGGCGCGGAGCGGGAAAACTCCGGTCAGATAGCTTTTCGCGTCTTTCAATTCCTTTTCGGTCGCGCGTTCGTTGCGAACGCGGTTGAGTTCATAGAAAAATTCTTTCAAAGAATCGCCAGTCACCGGCGTTCTGACTTCGGCGTTCGTTTCAAAATTTCCCGCCAGTCGTCTCGTGTCAAAGCGCGAATACGCGCCGTAGGTGTAGCCTTTCGCTTCGCGCAGATTCATAAAAAGCCTGGACGAGGCGCCCGCGCCTAAAATCTGATTCATCACGAGAACCGGAAAATAATCGGGATTGCTGCGGTCAATCGCCAGATTCGCCAAAACGATATTCGACTGCAGCGAGCCGGGACGATCAACCACCGTCAAAGTCGTCGCCGTGCGAACGGGCAGCGTATCGAACTTCGTCGCTTCGACTGTTCCCTTCTGCCAGCCGCCGAAAGCGTCTCGGATTTCCTTCAAAAGATTTTCGCGGTTGACATCGCCGACGACGATTAAAGTCGCGTTGTTCGGCGTAAACATTTTGGCGTGAAACGCGGCAAGTTTTTCGCGCGTTATTCGCTCGATCTCGGCGGGACTCGCCGAGACGATGCCGTAAGGATGCGTGCCATAGAGAGTTTTCGCAATCTGCTCGCTCGCCAGAAACGCGGGCTGCGAACGCTGATATTTCAAATTCTCAATCGTGTTCTTTTTATACAGCGCGAGTTCGCTTTCGGGAAACACGGGATTCAGAACCACGTCAGCCATCAGGCGCAGAACGTCAGAGCTGTAGAGCGACAAAGCCGATGCCGAGACAATCGTGTTGTCGTCGGTCGAACTCGCCGAGACGGTCGCGCCGAGCCGTTCTATTTCCTCCGCCAACTGTTTGCTCGTTCTGGTTTTCGTGCCTTCGTTAAGCAAAGCCGTAATCGCCGAAGTCAGCCCGTTTGAATCTTTCTGGTCGTTAACGTCGCCAGTCTTAAAGCCCAATCGGTAGCTGATGAGCGGTAGGCGTTTATCTTCAAAAATAACCACTTTTAAATTGTTCGGCAAAGTCGTCTCAAACGGCTTGGCAATCTCGAACGATTTCGGGGCAAGCGCCGCCGGAGCGGTTTTGCGAAAATCTTCATTCATAGTTTTTTGGGCGGATGCGCCGACGCCGAGAATCGAAATCAAACCGGCGGACACAAATAATTTTACTGCTTTATTCATATTAAAATCTCCTGCGCTTCGAGTCTCGCCGTCGGGCTACGTCGGCTAATCTTCAGGCAAAACCCTTTGACGGCGAAACTCGAAATATTTTTTCGCTGCGGTTAGTTTCCGTTGGTCGTCGGCTTTTTATCGGTTTTTCCGGCGGGAACGATGTCGAGCAGCACGCGGTTTTCGGTGTTTAGGTATTTGTTGACTGCTTCCTTGATTTGCGCGGGCGTGACTTTCAACAATTGGTCTAATTCCGAATTAATAAGCGCCGGGTCGCCGTCGTAAAGCGCGAATTCGGCGATTGTCTGCGCGCGCGACAGCGACGATTGGCGCGCGCGCACTTCGTCGTTGAGCAGCTGATTGTGCAGTTTCTGCATTTCTTCGGCGGTCGGACCGTTTGTTGCCATATCCTTGATTTCGGTCATAATCGTTTCGCGGATTTTCGATAAATCCTTGCCCGGCTTCGGAATCGCAAAAATCAAAAAGCCCGAAGGTCCGCGCCGCTCGTCGGTGAAGCTGACAAGCTGCAAAACCGATTCTTCGCCTTTGACGAGTTTTTGATACAGCCTGGAGCTTTCGCCTTCGCTGATGATTTTACCGGCGAGCGCGAGCGCGTTGTGTTCGGGCGTGCGGCGCTGCGGAATTTTCCAGCCCAGCACGAACGCGGGAAACGGCGCGAGTTTGTCTTCAAACTGTTTGTATTTCATCGCCACTTCGGTCGGCTCAGAAACGTCGAGCGCGGGCGGCGTCGGCTGTTTCGGAATCGAGGCGAAATATTTTTCCACTAAATCTTTCGCCTCATTTGTCTCAAACGCGCCGGAGATGACCAGCACGGCGTTGTTCGGCGCGTAATAAATGCGGAAAAATTCTTTCACGTCTTCGACCGTCGCTGCGTTCAAATCTTCCATCGAGCCGATGACCGAATGCGAGTTGGCGTAATTTTTGTAAATCATCGGCATCAGTTGGTCGAACACTTGTCCGAACGGCTGATTTTCGCCGAGGCGTTTTTCTTCCTGCACGGCATTGCGCTGGTTGTCGAGATTTTCTTTCGTCACCGCGAGCGAACGCATACGATCTGATTCGAGCCACAAACCGAGCGGCAATTGATTCGCCGGCAGCGCCTCGAAATAATTCGTGCGTTCGGTGCTGGTCGTGCCGTTCATCGTGCCGCCCGCATTCGAAACGAACTGAAAATGCTCCGCTTTTTTCACGTTCTCCGAGCCTTGAAACATCATATGCTCGAACAAGTGCGCAAAACCCGTGCGCCCTTGACGCTCGTTGCGCGAGCCGACATCGTAATAAACCGCGACGGTTACGACCGGCGCGGCGTTGTCTTGATTCAGAACCACGCGCAAACCGTTGTCGAGCGTGTATTGATCCAATTTGAGCGGCTGCAGTTTAAAGTTTGTTGACATCTTTGTATCCTTTTTCGTAGTTGGCGTTTGGGCGAACGCGCCGGTGACAATCGAAACCGCCATCAGACCGCTTGCCGCGATTTTCGCAATCTTAATTTTCATTATTTTAACCCTTGAAATCCTGCCAAAGAGTAATTTTTATCAAACCATTTTACGCGATAAAAGGCAAAAGGTTTTCTTTTAACAATTAGTGCCTGAACTTTAATTTTAGGTTGTCAGGTGTTTTGTGCGGCGCGAATCTAAATTAACTGATGATCCAAGCTGCCGATGATTTTTGGGCGCAAATTCTCCTCGAGAGTATTTTTTCATTCGGCTTAGAAAAAGATTTTCCCTTCATTTTTCCCTTCTTATCAGGCATTCCGAGGCGAATAAATTTCCCCGCAGCAAGCTGACGGGGTATTAAAACAAGCGGAGTTGACCGCCTTCTTCCAACTTGCCTTGTTGCTGAATATAGTTCTTTATCATTTCTTCTGTTCCGTGCGCGCCAACCGTGCTGATGAAATAACCGTCAGACCAAAACGCGCCGCCCCACAGTTGTTTTTTAACTTCCGGGCAACTTTTGAAAATCTCGCGCGCCGTCAAACTTTTGATGATTTGCACAATCTTCTTCGGACTCATCAGCGGCACACTCTGCACGAGAAAATGAACGTGGTCGCCGTCCGAGCCGACTTCCAAAAACTCGATTTCATATCGCTTTTGGATCTCGGTGCAAACTTCTTTAAGTTTGGCGTCAAGCGTTTCGCTAAAAACCATTCGGCGATATTTTGCCGGACAAACGATGTGATACATCAAAACCGAAACGTTGTGGCTTTTGTGAATGAACTTGCTCATTCACACAGTATAAAGCCGCAGCAAGCTGACGGGGTATTAAACCCAAAGCGAATAAAATTTTGTTGGAAACGACGCGGCATTAAAACTTTTCCTCAAACACTTAAATTTTGGCGTTTTATTTAGCGCGGGCGGCTTTTTCGGGTTGCTTTCGGGGCGGTGTTTTTGTAAGATTCGCGCAAAGCCGTAAAACCTTGTGAATATTATGTGGAAAAATCTTTTCTATTTTCCGTTGATTTTTGTTTTTGGCGCGGTGTCCGCTTTTTCTCAGCCAAAGTCGGTTTCGCAGTTGCCGGAAGTCGAGCCGTTCAAAATCGAACGCGGAACTTCGTTTTCCGCCTCGGTTCCGCAGGCGCGAGAAAATGCTGCGCTCGAATCGAATTTAACTGTCGAGTCTCGCGTGACGGGAGATTTCGCCGACGCGCTGGAAATTATCCGCGACAATTACGTTGACAACCGCCGAATTGATTATAAAGAGCTGACGAAATCTTCAATGACGTCAATGCTGCGCACGCTCGATCCGCATTCAAATTATTTCGACTCGTCTGAATACGAAGAACTTTTAACCGACCAGCGCAGCGAGTATTACGGCATCGGCGCGACGATTGTCAATTACCGAAAAAACGGCGCGTTCGACACTTTCGTTACTTCGACCTTCCCCGATTCGCCCGCTTTTCGCGCCGGTTTGCGTTTCGGCGATAAAATCATCCAGGTTGACGGCACAAATGTTTCGGGCGCGGCATCAGCCGTCGTGCGCGATAAAGTTCGCGGCAAAAAAGGCACGCTTGTAAGGCTGACGGTCGAACGCGCCGACACGCTGAAAACGGAAATCGTTGAAATCCGGCGCAACCGCGTGCCGCAACCCTCGATTCCCGACGCTTATCTGCTTCGGCAAGGCGTCGGCTACATTGACTTGTCCGAAGGTTTCAACTACACGACGCACGAAGAATTAAACCGAGCGCTCGATGATTTGCGCGCCCAGGGAATGAATTCGCTGATTTTGGATTTAAGGGGAAATCCCGGCGGAATTCTGGAACAAGCCGTGCGCGTCGCCGAAAAATTTCTGCCGCCCGGCAATACGATTGTCACGCAGCGCGGGCGTTTCCCGATTGACAACCGCGTCTGGAAATCCGCGAACAAAGCATCGGAAACTTTTCCGCTCGTCGTTTTGGTCAATGACGGCAGCGCGTCGGCTTCCGAGATTGTCGCTGGCGCGCTGCAGGATTACGACCGCGCTTTAATCGTCGGCGAAAACACATTCGGCAAAGGCTTGGTGCAGAGCGTTATCAATCTGCCTTCGGGCGCGGGTTTGACTTTGACGACGGCGAAATACTACACGCCTTCGGGTCGCTCGATTCAGCGCGATTATTCAAGCGGCAGTCTTTACGATTACTATAACCACAAAACAGTTTTGACCGAAACGGAGAAAAACGGGCGCGCGGGCGTAACCGTAACCGGCAGGCGAATTTTCGGCGGCGACGGTATCACGCCCGACGCAATCGTCAAAAACCCCGCGCTCAATCAAACGCAAATGGCGCTCGCCGACCCGCTTTTCTTTTTCGCCCGCGAGACGGCGAGCGGCAGAGTAAAAAATTACGAAAATTATAAAATCAGTGGGCAGATTCAATTCGGACATCGGGTTCGTCCGAGCGAATTTCCAATCGGCGACGAGCTTTTCGCCGCCTTTAAAGAATACGTCAATTCAAACGCGGATTGGAAAATCTCTGACGCCCTATTTGAAGCGGAAAAGACGTTTATCAAAACGCGTCTGCGGTTTAATTTGGCGGCGGCGGCTTTCGGCAGCGTCGCTGCAAATCAAATCACGGTCGAAGCGGATTTGCAGGTGGCAAAAGCGCTCGAATCGCTTCCGCGCGCCGGGCAACTCGCGCTCGCGGCGCGAAAAACTTTGCAGAACAAGCGATAAAAAACTACATTTCCTTTTGCGTTTGTCATCCAGCATTTTTTATAAAAGCGATTAGCCGTTTATAAGAAATGCCGGATGACGTTTTTTGGCGACGGTTATTCTCTAATTTTTCAGCCCGCACAAAAAAACCCCGCCGTGTTTACGACACGACGGGTTAAAAGAAACAGGAGGAACCAGAAAGACTGCAAGCCGCGCTTGATATAATGCTCCCAAAAACAAACAAGCGGCGGCTCCTAGCCTATTAACTTGATGCCCGGCTTTTTGAGCGCGTTGCTTCTGCCAAAAATTATTTTGTAAAAATTCACAAACAGCAATTAATTTTATTTTCCGCGCCTCTGTTTCCCAAGAATTACTCAGATCATCAAGACACGCTTATAATCAGCCATAAGCAGAAAGAGTCTGGCGAACGATTTCGGCAAAAGTTTTTTCAGAGCAACCGGACAATCAATCTCTCAAATAATTATGAATCGCGCGAGAAGGTTTCTAACAAATTGAAATTTGTTGTATGATGCCGACTCAAATAAACAGTTAGCAGTTAAGTTTGTGACCCGGAGCGGTTAAAGATTAAACAGCCGAGTGCAGAGTTGTCGTATCGAATGGCAATTTTTCGCACTGTTTATGGCTGAAGCAGTTCCTGAACCGCTTATTTGATAACTGTTCTGAATTTTCATTGGTTCAGACCGAAAAACACCAAGTCAAAATGAGAAAAATTATAAACCGTGTTTTATTTGTAATTGCAATTGTCGGCTTATCCTCGATATTTAACTACGCCCAAAAAATCTCAGGCGACGAACAGAAAATCGTCAATTATATTGACGCACACACGGAAGACGTCATCGCGCTGCTTGAAAAGACCGTTAACATCGAAAGCCCGACCGAAAATTTGAGCGGCGTCAGACAGGTCGGAATGATTTTCAAAGAGGAATTTCAATCGCTCGGCTTCAATAGCAAATGGCTGGAGATGCCCGCCGAAATGAAACGCACCGGACATCTTATAGCTGAAAAAACCGGAACAAAGGGCAAACGAGTTTTGTTAATCGGACACTTGGACACCGTATTGACCGGCGAGAAGTTTCGGCGCGAAGGCACTAAGGGTTACGGCACGGGCTCGTCGGATATGAAAGCCGGAAACGTCGTTTTGTATTACGCTTTGAAGGCTCTGCACGCAAACGGCTTACTCAAAGACGCGAGCGTCATTGTGATGTTGACGGGCGATGAAGAAAGTTCCGGCAAGCCCGTCGAAGTTAGTCGCGGCGATATGATTACCGCCGCTCGCCGCAGCGATCTAGTTCTCAGCTTTGAGAACGGAGCAAGCAGCACGGCTACCGTCGCGCGACGCGGCAGCAGCGGTTGGCAGCTTGAAGTAACGGCTAAAACCGGGCATTCCAGTCAAATTTTTAAAGAAACGATGGGTAGCGGCGCAGTTTTTGAAGCAACGCGGATTATCAATCAGTTTTATGAAACGCTCCGCAATGAGAAATATCTGACCTTCAATCCGTCGGTGATTGCCGGCGGAACTGAAGTTGAAATCAACGGCGGAAACATTATAACCGAGGGAAAAACGAATGTGGTTCCGGCGAAAGCGATCGTGCGCGGAGATTTGCGTTTTATTAGTGAGGAACAAAAAGAGGCTGCCCGCGCAAAGATGCGAGAGATCGTTGCAAGAAGTTTGCCGGGCGCTTCGGCAAAGATTACTTTTTCCGATGGAATTCCGGCAATGCCGCCGACCGCGGGAAATTACGCGCTTTTGAAACAGCTCGACGCGGTTAGTCAAGACCTCGATTTCGGAAAAATCGAAGCCCTTGACCCGGGCGAAAGAGGAGCCGGCGATATTTCGTATGTCGCGCATCTGCTTCCCGGTTTGGACGGTTTGGGCGCGACGGGTAAAAACGCGCATGCTCCAAGCGAATATACGGATTTAGACACTCTTCCGAGACAAATTAAACGAGCGGCTTTGTTGATTTACCGCCTTACACGATAAAAATTTCAAAAGCTAAAACCAGAAGATATGTCAAAAATGCGCTCGCTGAGAATTCTAAGTTTTACATTCTAAATTCGTCATTCTTAATTTTTACGCTAAAGAATGGCGAATTTAGAATGTAAAATTAAACATTTTTGAGATGGCTTTTTGTGAAGCGTTGATTATCCAAAGTTGGAGCGATTCGGGTTTAGCAATTAAGATTATTTTTGAAATAGTTTTTGTTGAGTTTTACGCAAAGCGCGTCCCGCCAGTATTCCGTTGTATTTTCCTTCGTCAATCACGATCTTGCCATTAATGACGACGTATTTCATGCCCGCCGCGAGCGTTTCGGGCTGTTCGTAAGTGGCGCTGTCGGCGACGGTTTTCGGGTCGAACACGATAACGTCGGCGAAATAACCGACGCGCAGCCGCCCGCGTTCGGGAATGCCAAAAGTTTCAGCCGTCAGCGAACTGCTGGCGCGAATGGCAAAAGGCAAGGTGATTAGCTTTTTCGCAAAAACATACTCGCGTAATTTTCGCGGAAAAGTTCCGTATTTTCGCGGATGCCCTGTCGAGCCGTCCGAGCCGGTCATCACAAAACCTTGCTTCATAAAATTTTCAATATCCGTTTCGCTCATATTAAACGAGGCGACGCCCGCGCCGCCGTTTGTGATAATTTCGAGCGCGGTTTCGATTGGTGATTTTTTTCGCTCCAGCGCCAGCGCGCCGAGCGTTTTGCCGATTAATTGACGGTCGCGCGACCGGGTAATTAAAAGCGCTTCGGCTCCGTTGCGCCGTTTCAAATTCGCCTCCATCTCGCTAAACAGACGCGGGCGCAGGTTTTGATCTTTAATCCGTTCGAGAAGCTGGACGTTGCCGCCCGCTTCTGCCCATCGCGGGACGAGTGCCGCCGTCAAATTTGTCCCGGACGCGGTGTAAGGATATTGATTAGCGGTTACTTTGAGACCGCTCGCGCGGGCTTGTCTGATGATCCGGATGACTTTCCGGCTTTGTCCCCAAACGTCTGTCCCGAGCGCTTTGATATGCGATATGTGAACCGGAATTTTTGCTTCTCGCGCGATGCGAATCGTTTCTCGAATCGAACCGAGCAATCCGATTGAATACGAACCTTCGTCGCGCAGATGAGTGTCGTAAATGCCGCCTTTTTCGGCAACCGCTTTGGCAATTTCGATAACTTCTTCGATTTTAGCAAAACTGCCGGGAGCATAAAAAAGTCCGGTTGACATTCCGAACGCGCCTTCGCCGATTGCCTGTCCGGTCGTGTTTTTCATTCGCGCGAGCTGCTCGACTGAAGGTTGTTCATCGTCGTCGCCCATCACCAAACTGCGTACGCTGCCGTGACCGACCAGCAAAGCGGCGTTTGTTCCGATGCCCTGCCGCTCCCACTTTTCGAGTGTTTCCCCAACGTTAACGGGACCGCCGCCGTCATTGCCGGTAACAACCGTCGTAACTCCTTGCATCAGGTAATTTTCATTGCCGTTGAGTTTTGGATTCGATAAATCTTCGAGCGCGTGCGTATGCGGGTCAACAAATCCCGGCGCGATTATCATCCCGGAAGCGTCGAGCGTTTTCGCAGCGGCAACTTTTAATTTTGCGGCTTTCCCAATGAAAACAATGCGGTCGCCGCGAATTCCGATGTCCGCCTTTTTCGGCGCAGAACCGGAACCGTCAACGACTGTTCCGCCTCGAATCAACAAATCCAACTTTAATTCATCATTTTTCAAATTTTTCTCCGTGCCGCGTTGCGCGAAAGATTCAGACGGAAACATACTCGTCAGTAATGCGAAGACGAACAGAAAGCAAAAACATCTTGAAAATTGATTGGACATAAGCGGTTTACCCAAAGGGAATTCTTCGGTAAGTAATTTGTTAAATCTTTAATTTACGCAGCAAAAGATTACTTTTGATGCGGAACGACTTCGTCGCCCGGACGATAACTGCGTTCGAGATTGCGCTTGATTTCATTCAGTTCAAACCAGGCGGGTTTGTATTGTTTTGTGGAATACAAATCGGCTTGGTCAAAGAAATGCGGCGATTTCGGGTCGGCGATTTGACCGAAGACGAGCAATGACCGCGCGCGCACGCGCGGGCTGAATTCGACAACCGCCAGATACGAATTGCCGCTGATGCCGTAGCGCCTTTTTTGTCCGGCTTCACGTCTCGCGTTAAAGGTAAAGAGCGTTCCGGCTTGACCGCTTGCGCCCGGCACGGGAACGCTTCGTTTCGCGTCATCGAATTTTTCCAGCGTTCCGCTCGTGTGAACGCGCTGAAGCCGGTTGATTTCTCCCCACGTCACTTGCCATTTACCGAAATCGCTCTGCAATTCATTTAACGCCCGCTCGAAAGCCGTGATTTTCGCCGCGCCGTCAATTTTACTTAATCGCTCGCCGAGCGTTGTCGGAGCAGAAGTCGTATTATCTGTTTGCTGCGCGTTGCGCTCGCGGTTAATGCGCTGAAGCTGTTCAAAATACAGCATAAAAAGAGCCGTCGGCACGGAATCAATCCGGCTCTCGTAATTCCAGGATTTTAAAGACGCAATCGGTTCGGCGAGTTTGTTCGCTGTGGCGGCGTCGGATTTTCGCATTGATTCCCAAATCGAAACAAGTTCCGGCACAAGCGTTTCGCCTAAAATCACATGAGTATCGAGCGACGCTCGCGCCCATTCTTCAAACGTGAATTTTTCCTTTGACGAAAGTATGCGCCGCGACCGTTGCGCCCGCGCCGTGTCCTCGTCAGGCGCCATATAAACGGGAAACTTCGAGCGTTCGGGATTGTCAGTTCCTGAAGTGAGAAACGGCGTCGAGTTGCAGTTTTGAATCCAACCCGAAGAAGGGTTGAGAACTTGCGGCAATTCGCTTATTTCGTGCAGCCCGCGCCAGTCAGTTTCCGCGTTTGCGCCGTCAACCGGCTTTGACCAATCGAATTTCGTCGAGCGGCGCGGCATCGCGTTGCCGTGAATGTAAAAAATGTTTCCCCGACGGTCGGCATACATTGTGTTCGATCCGGTCAAGCGGCGCTGCGCCATCGCCGATTTGAATTCAGCCAGCGAGCGGCTGCGAGCCATCGCCCATTTCTGCTCGAACAATCTGCCGCTGACTTCGATTGAAGCGGCGCGCACGGCGAGAAATTTTCCCGCCCGCACAGCGACAACCGGACCGTGATGAGTCTTGCGAAAAGTGAATCGCTTCGTCTCCACCGCTCCCGCATTTTTGACGCGAATTTCGTCCGTCCATTCAACGGCGCTGCGGTAATCGTTTCCGTATGCGTAGCGAAGCGGATTCTTCGCATCGTCGAAAGTTTCAATGTAAACATCGGTCGAATCCGCGCCCGTATTCGTATGACTCCAGCCCAAATTCTCGTTGTGTCCCGTCCAGATGTATGGCGAACCGAGCATCGAAAAACCGGAAATATTCAATCCCTGGTCGCTGTGCAGATGCGCTTCGTAACGCTGCCCGCCGCCGAAAAAGCCGACGTGCGGATTGATAAACAGCAGCGCTTGTCCAGATTGACTTTTACGCGGGCTGATTGCCCACATATTCGAGCCTTCCGCCTCGATTGATTCGCCGGGAGAAGCGGATGGCACAGGCGCGGCGGGTAAATCCTTAAACAAATCCCGCACTTCCTGCATCGTGATTCCTAAAGAAGCAACCGATGGCGCGCCTGTTATGAGCGCAAACCACGGCTCGTATCGTTGAATTAGCCGTGGACGAACTTCCGGATGTCGTTCAAGGTAATAGTTGATTCCGGCGGCATAAGCATCGCACAGTTTTCGCATCGCCGGACTTAAACTTTTGTATTCATCCTGCGCTCGCCGGTTCGTCTCAAACAACCGCGCCATCAAATCTCCGGCGAGCCGCGATTGTCCATAAACCTCCGACACGCGTCCTAATTTGTTGATGTGGTCTTCTTCCAACTGCCAGAAGTTGTCTTCCGCCTGGGCATACATCAACCCGAAAACAACGCTCTCATCTCTGCGTCCGTAAACGTGCGGAACTCCGAAAGTGTCTC
>CADCUR010000281.1 GCA_902805935.1 uncultured Pyrinomonadaceae bacterium | reverse complement strand
CGGCAGACACATTCCGGTTTACCGAAGCATTAACCGCATCGCTGTCGTCGGCGCGTTAGCCGACGGACGACCGATTTTCAACACGGCGGCGAACGCGGCAACCCGGCTCGACCCGCGTTTCAATAATATTTTAATTGCCGAATCGGTCGGCAATTCCGAGTATAACGCGGCGACTTTTCAGTTGAACAAACGCTTTTCGCAGGGTTACCAGTTCAGTATCAACTACACGCTTTCAAAATCAACCGACGATGCGCCCGAACAAAATTTAGTCGCCGCTTCGACGCTTTCGTTGTCTGATCCGACTAATCGCGCTTTAGACCGCGGACCGTCGCTGGCTGACCAGCGGCATACGTTCGTGATGAGTTTGGTCGGACGACCGAATTTCGATGTTGAAAATCGAGTTTGGCGCGCGATTCTAAACGACAACCAAATCGGCGTGATCACGACGTTAAACAGCGGCGAAAGATACAATATTCTTTCGACGGTTGACTTGAACGGCGACGGGTTGTTTGTTGATCGTCCGGTCGGAGTCGGCAGAAATTCCGGCAAGACGCCGCCGCAGTATAACGTTGACTTGCGTTATTCGCGTTTCTTCAGGTTCAATGAACGGCTTCAATTAGAGGCTTTTGCCGAAGCGACAAATATCTTCAATATCAAAAGCATCTTCCAGTATAACAACACGAATCTTGGAGCCGGGTTCACCGGAACCGGTGCCAACGCCGGAGTTTTGGTCAACGGTCTGCCCGATTTTCGTAATAATTTTCAAAACCTGGGCGGCGCAACGGCACTCGACAGCCGCAACTTTCAAATTGGTTTCAAATTTATATTCTAGCCGCTAAGGCTTGCGTATTTTTTTGAGAAGATACGCAAGCCTTATTTTTCAAATATGAAATCCGAAGATATAAAACCGATTGAAGAGGTAGAAGAACTGCCGGATTCGTGGTGGTATCGCGTTTATCTCGGCGTGATTATCACGACGATTCTGGTGATTTCCGCGCTCTGGGCTTTTTCACGTTACTTTTCAAGTTAAATCAATGAAATTTTTGGATTGGGCGATTGTCGTTGCATATTTGGCGTATGTCATTTGGGATGGAATCCGAATGACCAAACACAGCGGCGATGTCGAAGGATATTTCCTTGCCAATCGAAGTCTGCCGTGGTGGGCTGTCGGGCTGTCGGTGATGGCGACGCAGCTTTCGGCGATAACTTTGGTCGGCACGACCGGACAGGCGTATTCGGACGGAATGCGGTTTATCCAGTTTTACTACGGGCTACCGCTGGCGATGATCATACTTTGTATCACCGCCGTTCCGTTTTTCTATCGGGCGAAGGTTTATACGGCTTATGAATATTTGGAAAAACGCTTTGACGCGAAGACGCGCAGTTTGACGAGTTTCTTTTTTCTTGTTTCACGCGCTTTGGGTGTCGGCGTAATCATCGCCGCGCCGTCCGTGATTCTTTCAATCGTTCTCGGCTGGAGCGAAATCGTGACGATTTTTGTGATCGGCTTGTCCACGACCGTTTACACGATGATCGGCGGCGTGCAAGCCGTTACGTGGACGGATGTCAAGCAGATGGTTATCATTTTTTTTGGGCTTTTCGTTTGTCTTTTCGTCATCGTTTCACAGTTTCCGGCGGAAGTCTCGCTCTTCGACGGACTTCACTTAGCCGGTTCGACCGAAAGATTGACGACGATTGACACGAGTTTTGACCTCAAAGAAAGATACACAATCTGGTCGGGTTTGATAGGCGGGCTTTTTCTGTTTCTCGCTTATTTCGGCTGCGACCAAAGTCAGGTGCAACGTTTTTTGACGGCGAAATCGGTTTCCGAAGGCAGAACTTCGCTTTTGATGAGCGCGTTTTTGAAAATTCCGATGCAGTTTATGATTCTGCTAGTCGGCGTTCTGGTTTTCGTCTTTTACCAATTTGTTACGCCGCCGATGATTTTCAACGCAGTCGAAAAGGCGAAAGTCGAACAGACCGCGCAATATCAAACGCTTAACAGTCAATACGAAGCGGCACACGCCAGACGCGAACAATCCGCTCTCGAATACGTCAAAAACAAAACCGAAGAAACCCGCGGCAGTTATATCGAATCGAACAAACTGTTTAACGATGCCAGAAAAAACGCGACCGAATACGTTAAAGCTTCGAGCGGCAATAAAAGTTTCAATGATGTAAATTACGTCTTCCCGACGTTTGTCGTCGAAAATATGCCGATGGGTGTGATTGGTTTGATCATCGCGGCGATTTTTGCAGCGGCGATGTCTTCGATTTCGGCGGAATTAAATGCTTTGGCAACCGCGACGACGATTGATTTCTACCGCCGCCATTTCAAAAAAGACGGAACTGACAAAGAATATGTCCGTTTTGGCAGAATCGCCACTTTTTTCTGGGGACTTTTCGCCTGTGTCGTGGCGATTTACGCGACCAATCTCGGTTCGCTGATTGAAGTCGTCAACAAATTCGGCTCATTCTTTTACGGTTCCTTGCTGGGCGTTTTCGTTTTGGCTTTCGTCGTCAAACGCGCCCGCGCTCGCGGAGCATTTTTCGGATTGTTGTTTGGCATCGCGTCAGTTTGGATTGCGAGTTTCTATACCGACATCGAATTTTTGTGGTTCAACGTCATCGGCTGTCTCGTGACGGTCGCGGCGGGATATTTAATTAGCTTAACGGTCATCGGTGAAGATAATGCGATTGTTCATTAAAAAAATTACGGCTTTTTTGTTGATAGTTTTGACATTAGGATCAAACGCTTTAGCGGTCAAGGCGCAGGTGCGACCGATTTACGATAACGGCGCGATTGGGTTGGGTCAGCAAATCAAACGTCTGCAAACGACGGCGAGCGCGATGCACACCGGCGCGCACCCCGATGACGAAGATTCAAATTTGATCGCTTACCTGGCTCGCGGCAGAGTAGCGCGGACGGCGTATTTGTCTTTGAATCGCGGTGAAGGCGGGCAGAATGTGATCGGTGCGGAACTGTTTGAACCGCTCGGCGTGATTCGCACCGAAGAACTTTTGCAAGCCAGAAGGCTCGACGGCGGACAGCAGTTTTTTACGAGCGTGATGGACTACGGATTTTCAAAGACCCGTGCGGAAGCCGCCAGAATCTGGGGCGAAAAAGAAACTTTAGCCGACATGGTTCGCGCCATTCGTCTGTTTCGTCCGCTAGTTATCATTTCGCGTTTTCAGGGAACACCGGCGGACGGTCACGGTCAGCATCAACTAGCCGGTTACTTAACGCCGCTGGCGTATAAAGCCGCTGCCGACCCGAATCAATTTCCCGAACAAATTGCCGAAGGCTTGCTGCCGTGGCAAACCAAAAAACTGTTTGTCGGACAAGGTTTTGCCGCCGCTGCGAATGGTGAACCGGCGAGCGTTACAATTAATACCGGCGAATACGACCCGCTCATCGGACGTTCTTACGCCGAGCTTGCCGCCGAAGGCAGAAGCCAGCACAAATCGCAGGAAATGGGTTCGATCGAACGACGCGGCAGACAAATTTCGGGCGAGCGTCTGCTCGACTCGACGGTTGAAAGTTCCGGCAAAGAAAACGACATTTTCGACGGCATTGACACGTCAATTAAGGGAATCGCCAAATTAACCGGCAATTTCGAGAACGAATTATCAGGCAGATTGTCGGATTTGCAGGAGACAGCGGAAACGGCTTTAAAGGAATACGACGCTTTTGCGCCGCAGAAAATTATTCCGATGTTAGCAAAGGGCGTCAGACAAGCGCGCGAAGCCAAAGATGCGACGGCGAATCCATACGCCAAAGCGTTGCTCGTCGAAAAAGAACAGGAATTTTCCAAAGCTCTGCAAACCGCCGCCGGAGTCGTCGTTGACGCATTGAGCGAAACGGAAACAATTGTCGCAGGCGATTCGACGGGAATTTCAGTGAAGATTTTCGGCACGGCGGCGCAGATTAAAAACGTTTCTCTGAATGCGCCGTCAGGTTGGAAGGTCGAAACTGCGATTGAACCGAAACCGACGGGCAATTCGTTTTTTTCGAGACCGGAAGTTGCTTCCAACGCGGCATACTTTAAACTGACGGTCGCTGCCGGAACCGAACCGACGCAGCCTTACTGGTTGGAAAAACCGCGCCGAAATTCCACTTTTGACTGGACGGGACGCGACGCGGCGAAAAGTGCGCCGTTTCAAAATCCTCTGGTTTTCGCCAACGTTACAGTGGAAATCGGCGGCGTTGAAATGATTGTTTCACAGCCCGTGCAATATCGTTACGCCGATCAGATTCGCGGCGAATTGCGGCGCAATTTGAACGTCGTTCCGCTGGTTAATATCGCACTCGACACGAATTTATTGATTGTTCCGGTTTCAAACAAAACGCAGAAACAGCGGTTGGTCGTCTCGGTAACCGACAACGCGCCGCGCCCGACGAAAGGTTCGGCAAAACTCGATCTTCCCGCCGGTTGGTCTTCGAGTCCGGCGGCGGCTGATTTCGATTTGCAGAAAAAAGGCGAAAAAACGGCAATCGTTTTCGACGTTACGATTCCGGCAAACGCCAAAGTTGATAAGTATGATTTGACGGCGGTCGCGGTCGTCAATAATCAAACTTACGACCGATCAATGCAGGAAATCGCTTACCCGCATATTCAGACGCATCGCCGTTACTTGAAAGCGACCGTGACGACGCAGGTTCTGGATTTGAAAGTCGCGCCGGTGCGCGTCGGTTACATAATGGGCAGCGGCGACGCGGTTCCGGCGGCGATTCAGCGTTTGGGGTTAAATGTCGTGATGCTCGAAGAAAAAGACCTTTCGACCGGGGATTTGGCGCAGTTCGATACGATTGTCATCGGCATTCGCGCGTCCCAAGTGCGCCCCGATTACGTTGCTAATAACAGCAGACTGCTCGATTTCGTCAAAAACGGCGGAACTTTAATCGTGCAGTATCAGCAGTCGGAATTTATCCAAAACAACCTCGCGCCGTTTCCCGCGAAAATGGAATCGGTGACAAACGGAAATCAGCGTATTTCAAACGTCCGCGTCACAGACGAAAACGCGCCGGTCAAGATTTTAGCGCCGGACAATCAGATATTTAATTATCCGAACAAAATCGTCGCCGGCGATTGGGAAAACTGGATTCAAGAGAGAAATCTCTACACGCTGACGGCGCTCGATGCGCAATACACGCCGCTGCTCGAAACACAGGACGAAGGCGAGCCGCCGGTCACGGGCGGTCTGGTTTACGCGAAAATCGGAAAAGGGAATTACGTTTACAATGCTTATTCTTTTTTCCGTCAGCTGCCCGTCGGAAACCCGGGCGCGTATCGTTTGTTAGCCAATATGCTGAGTTTGCCGAAAGCGTCGGCTAAATCAACCGCAAAAACAAAATAAAAAATGCGCTAATGCGTCCAAAGCAACGAGGTTTTCATTTATCTTTATGTTCTTACTCGTTGCGCGTTTCCGCAACAGAAATTACACGGAGAGTGAAAGAAGTGTCACCTGAAACAAAAGAAAAATTTCCCGCGCCGTCATACACCGAAAACGTATTGGCGGATTGTTTTGAAGACGCCAAGCGATATTTTTTAGACGCGCTTTTGGAAGTTGATTACGCGCACGCCGTAATGCTTGCCGAACAGGAAATCATTACCGTTGATGAATTAAAAATGCTGCTCAAGGGATTGCGAAAACTTGATTTGCAGAAAATCCGCGCGACGAAATACGACGGCACTTACGAAGATTTGTTTTTCTATATTCAGCAGGAGATTACGAAAAACTGCGACCCGGACACTGCCGGAAAACTGCACACGGCGCGCAGCCGCAACGACATTGATGTCACGATTTACCGCCTTCACCTGCGCGGCGTCACGCTCAAACTTCTGCGCGAAACGATGAATCTGCACCGCACGATGCTTGATTTAGCGGCGCAGCATCACGAAACTTTAATTCCCGCATACACGCACACGCAGCCCGCGCAGCCTTCGACGCTCGCGCATTTTCTGCTGGCAATCGCCGAGAATTTGGGGCGCGACGCGAAGCGTTTGCAGCGCGCTTTCGAGAATATGAATTACTGCCCGCTCGGAGCTTGCGCGATTACGACGACCGGCTTTCCGATCAGCCGGACGCGCACCGCAGAGCTGCTCGGCTTTACCGCACCGACCGTTAATTCCTACGCTTCCATCGCTTCGATTGATTACTTTACCGAACTGCTCGGCGCGACCAATGCATTGCTGGTCAACGTCGGAAAGTTCGCGCAGGAATTTCTGCTGATGGCGATGCAGGAATTCGACGTGATCGTTTTGTCCGACGGCTATGTGCAGACTTCTTCGATTATGCCGCAGAAGCGAAATCCGGTTGCGCTCGAACACGTTCGAGCGATTGCCAGCAAAGGTTTGGGGCAATCGCTCGGCGTGCTGACGGCGGTTCACAACACGCCGTTCGGCGACATCAACGATTCGGAAGACGATATTCAGCCGTTAATCTACAGCGCAATCCGCGACGCGCATCGCGCCGTCTCGTTGCTCGCCAACACGCTCGAAAGAGCGACCTTTAAAGTTGACACGCTGCATAAACGCGCCGGCGAAAATTTCATCACGGTCACCGAATTAGCCGATACGATTGTCCGTCGTGAAAATTTGTCGTTTCGCGTCGCCCACAAAATCGTTCACGAATCGGTCAAAGCGGCGCTCGCGGCGAGCAGCGAAATCACGCACGAAATTCTTCAGACGGCGTCGCGCGAAATTACAGGCGGCGAGTTGGCGCTTTCCGCCGAAGAAACCCGGCTGGCGATGTCGGCAGAAAATTTCGTAAACATCAGAAAAATCTACGGCGGAACGGCTCCCGAAGAAACGCGCCGCGCGCTATCGGTCGAGAGAGAATATCAAACAGCGAACGAAGAATGGTTTTCAGCTTGCGTTCAATCGCTTAAAAACGCGACTGATAGATTAAAAGCAATTGTGGACGAAATCGTAAAGAAGTAGTCAATTAACTGCTCTCTTGATTTTAACTTTCATGAAACTTTCCCTGTCAGTCCCGTATAAATCGAGCGAAAAATAAAAACGCTGACAGATTTCGGCAGCCGGGTCGTTAAAATTGCCGTCCTGAATCGGCTCGTCCGTCAAACGCTCCCAAAACATAAAAGGCAAATTTTCGTTGATCGAACGGTAAACGTGAAAGCTGGACGCCCTTTCTATTCGCCCGCTCGCGCACGAATTCTTTCTTTTGTTTGAGTTTGTATTTGTTCATACTTCTATTGATTACCAAAATCGGCGACAAGCAAAGCGTGATGAAGCCCTGCGAATCAAAAACCGGCGGCGCAAAAATAAAAGCGCTAAGCTCGTTGAGGTTAGCGCTTTTATTTTTGTAATTTTCAAAAGTTATTTTTTGAAAAACTATAACCGTCGCCGATAGACGTTTTTATTCTTAAGGAAAATCTTGTCGGTATAACGTCTGTAACCGTTTTTGTAACCTTGAAGATATGCGCTGCGGTAAGCCTGGCGGTATAACCGCTTGTCGCCGAACTCGTCCTCATAGCCATTGGTTCCTTTTTTCCAATCGCCGGAATTTTGCGGGTTGTAAACGTCGCGCTCGCGTCCTGCATCGGAGCCGTCCTCTAAACCGTCTTCGTAGCCGTATTGCCGAGCGACCTGCCTGCCTTCGCTGTTCGGGTCAGCCCTATAAACTCTGCCCTCGTAACGGTAATAACGTTTTTGCGCCTGCACGGTCGCCGCTGAAATTAAGATGAAGCCGAAAAACAAGGAGAGTAGAATTACCGACTTCATAATTCTGTTATGTAAATTGTTTGAATACATAATTTTGACCTCCGTTCGTTAGTTTACCAAAAAAAGCTTCAACTTAAAACTCGCTGGCGGCTGAAAGCGTTCGTTTTTTGAAATCTTCAGTTAGGATGTCTGTAAAGTTTTTTTTAGAGAAGTATTTCCTATGGGAATTATTCTATATTCTATATTCTTTTGGACATTCGTTATACTAATTCGCGGAACTTACTGATAGTAAATAAGGATGAAAATCATTTTCATCCTTCTTTACTATCAAATTTCAATTTTATTCTGATCTCGCAGCCGCCTTCGACGTTTCGTTTTCCGTTCTGTCTGGCACGGCGCGAAACGCATCTTTAATTCGCGTTTCCTCAAAAGTTTTGTCTGCCATTTCAGGACGCGGCGCGGCTAAACCCAATTCGGGCGAGCGCCAGAGATTGGAAACCAGAAGCTCGCGGATGAACGTCATTTCTTTCGGCAGGCGGTCGTAGAGTTTGAAAAACAAATCGTCGTGCGAAGCGATTTCCTTAATCCACGAATCGCGGTCGAGGCTCATCACTTTTTCAAAATCCTGTTCGGTAAAATTTTCCATTCCGCGCCAGTCCATATCGCTGTAACGCGGCATCCAGCCCAAAGGCGTTTCGACGCCGATTGATTTGCCGCGCGAACGTTCGACGATCCATTTCAGGACGCGCATATTTTCCCCGAAACCCGCCCAGAGGAATTTGCCGTTCTCGTCTTTGCGGAACCAGTTGACCGAGAAAATGCGCGGCGGATTCGGAATGTTGCGCCCGAAATCGAGCCAGTGGCTGAAGTAATCGCCCATATGATAACCGGCGAAAGGAAGCATTGCGAACGGGTCGCGGCGGACTTCGCCGACATTGCCGAACGCAGCGGCAGTCATCTCCGAACCCATTGTGGCAGCCATATAAACGCCGAACGCCCAGTTAAACGATTGCTGAATCAAAGGCACGACGCTGTTCCTGCGCCCGCCGAAAATGAACGCCGAAACGGGAACGCCTCTCGGGTCGTCGAAGCGGTCGTCAATCACTGGACATTGAATCGAAGGCGCGGTGAAACGCGAGTTCGGATGCGCGGCTTTCGCGTCCGAGTCGGGCGTCCAATCGTTGCCTTGCCAGTCAATCGCGTGCGCGGGCGCGTCGCCGTCCATTCCTTCCCACCAAACGTCGCCGTCGTCGGTCAGCGCGACGTTTGTGAAAATCGTGTTTTCACGAATTGTCTCCATCGCGTTCGGATTCGTTTTGTAATTCGTTCCCGGCGCGACGCCGAAAAATCCTGCTTCCGGGTTGATGGCGTGAAGCCGTCCGTTTTCGTCGGGCTTAATCCAGGCAATGTCGTCGCCGACGGTCGTCACTTCCCAGCCTTCTTCCTGAAACGGTTTCGGCGGAATGAGCATCGCAAAATTCGTCTTTCCGCAAGCCGAAGGAAACGCCGCGCAGACGTAATCTTTGCGACCGTCAGGCGATTTGACGCCGACGATTAACATATGTTCGGCGAGCCAGCCTTGTTCCTGTCCGAGCTTTGAAGCGATGCGAAGCGCAAGACATTTTTTCCCCAAAAGAGCGTTTCCGCCATAGCCCGAACCGTAACTCCAAATCGTTCGCTCTTCGGGAAAATGAACGATGTATTTATCCTTCGGGTCGGGCGAGCAAGCCCACGCGACATCCGGCTGTCCTTCTTCAAGCGGCATTCCGACCGAGTGCAGACAATAAACAAATTCGCCGTCGCCCAATGCTTCTAACGCCTGATTGCCCATTCTCGTCATCAATTTCATATTGACGACGACATACGGCGAATCGGAAAGTTGCACGCCGAACTGCGAAATCGGCGAGCCGATCGGACCCATACAAAACGGAATGACATACATTGTTCGCCCGCGCATCGAACCGTCGAAACGCGGCGTTAAAGTCGCTTTCATTTCTTTCGGAGCCATCCAATTATTAGTCGGTCCGGCATCGGCTTTCGCCAGCGAGCAAATATAAGTGCGGTCTTCGACACGAGCTACATCCGACGGGTGCGAGCGCGCAAGAAATGAGTTCGGGCGCTTTTCCGGGTTTAAGCGAATGAAAGTTCCCGTCTCGACCATCTCTTCGCACAAACGGTCGTATTCTTCCTGCGAACCGTCGCAAAAATAAACCTCGTCGGGTTTGCACAAATCAGCCATTTCTTTCACCCAGTTAATGAGTTCTTGGTTTTTTACATTCGACGGAATGTTTAGTTCAGTCATAAATTTCTCCAAAAGTGTTTTGTTAAATGATTTTGATAAACGAGCAATCGCGCCCGGTTTTCCGTTAAATTTCTGATAGTTTAGCACAAAAAGAATCTAGCCACGAATGCCCGCGAAACAGCGCAATAGAAAGATTAAAACTTTTTCGTGTTCGTTCGCGGCTCCTCGCGGCTGGATTCTTTGCGGTTTGATTTGATTGTGTGAAAAACAATTGCGACGATGATAATCGCGCCGCCGAGAATCGCCCACTGGCTCGGTCGTTCGCCCAAAAAGAGGTAAACCCAAATCGGATTCAACAGCGGTTCGACGAAACCGATGATGCTCGCGTCGAGCGAGCGCACGCCTTCGGCAACGCCTTTGGTAAATAAAACGTAGGCGATGCCGATTTGAAAAATTCCCAGAAATAAAATCGCTAGAATATCATTCGAGTTTATTTGCGTCGGCGGATTATTGAAAACGAGCGGAAGCATCAGCAGAACGATAATAATGTTGCCGTAGAAAACCGACACGGCAGGATTTTTGTTTTCCAGCGAGCGCGGATGCCGCAAGAGGATAAAATACAAGCCGAAGAAAACTCCCGACGCGAGCGCGGCGATGTTGCCGACGAAAACATTGGAAGCGAGATTATTCGTGTCGCTTTGCGGTTCGAGAAAAAACAAACTCATTCCCGCCAGACAAACCGCGACGGTTATCAAATCCGAGGCGCGAAATTTTTCCTTTAAGATAAACGGCGCGAGAATCAAAATGTAAACCGGCGCGGTGTATTGCAAAAAAATCGCGTTCGCGGCGGTCGTCGTTTTGTTCGCGTAAACAAAACAAGTCAAAGTTCCGGCGTATAAAAACGATGTGAGAAGCGTGAATCCGTCGAGCTTTAATCCTTTCCGGTATGTGAAGATTGCGACGGTAATTGACGCGAAAAGCGAGCGTCCGAGATTAACGGAAAAAGCGTCAAGCGATGTTCCTTTAATAAAAAGTCCGCCTGTACTCCAAAGCAAAACCGCCAACAGAACAAATACTATTGGCGGAAAGTTTGCAATTCGATTTAACCTGGAATCGTTCACAAATTTGATTTAATTATTTTCCGTCGCCGTTGCAATCGTTTCCCGCAACTTCGCGGCGGAAGTCGTCGCCGGTTCGAGTTCTACGTCTTCGACATTGCCGTAAACTCGTTTGCCGAACACTCCGTTCCAGGGCGGAATGACGATTGAAACCGCGCCGTGCGCTCGCGCCTGACAAGCCAGCCGCAAAATCGGTTTCGCGTCGTCCGGTTGATTATAGCCGAAAATCTTCATCTGTTTTCTTTCGCGCTCGGCAACGTCCGACAGTTTCTCCGCGCCTGCCAAAATTCCGACCCAGCAAGTTCCGCAGGCGGCTGAACGGCATTCCACCGGAATCACGCCTTCGCCGCAGCGCGCATCTTTCGCCAGCCAATTCTGCGACTGGTCGCGCGCCGCGCCCGATGCTATTTCTTCGTCGTCCATCAATTTAAACTTGCCGCGATCGGCGCGTTCGTCGTAGCGCACCGTCCACTGTTTATCAATCGTTTTCAAAAATCCGAACAATCCCTGACTGTCGTCTTTGGCGCGTTCCGCAACGATTTGGTCGGGCGATTTTTTCATCAAACCTTTCGGCGCGTTCGTTTCACCGGCGGCATTGATAAATGCATCCAATCCGACTTGCGTCAAACTCATCAAGCCGACGGCGACAATGCCGACGGTCAAAGATTCATTCGCTTTTGAACGGTCGGCAACAGCTTTGGCGATTTGTTTGATTTCATCGGTCAGATTTGTATCTTTATCATTAAAAGATTCACTGCGTTTTGTGATTTCATCTTTCACCGTTTTCCAAAAACGATGACCGTAAAGAAATGCGTGCGAAGAATCTATCTGGTCTTTGAGTTCGTAGTCGCCCTGCATCACGAATTTTTGAACGGCGACGGCTTTGTCCTCTGCGTTTCTTAAATACCTGTATAAGGAAAGCGGATAAAACCTGAACCAAATCTGAGTTGCATTTCGGTCAACCGCGTGCATTGCCGGAAGCAAATCGTTTAATGTTTCGAGCCATTCGTCTTCAGAATACTTGTTTAAGAAATCTTCAAATTTATTGTTCATAATCGCTGTTAATAATCGGTTGAAATTTCGCTTGTTGCCGGAAAAGGAAAATTCTACAAACAATTTTCTGTTTGTGCAAAGGGCGCGCTTGACAAAGTTTTTCTCGTTTCGTATATTCTAAAGTTTCGGACAGACAAGTCTGGCGCAAACCGTAAGCGAAGGTTTATAAGTTTGCTTGAAAGCGCAGGCATTTGGAAGTTTATCAAATGCCGAACAATTATTGTGGCGTAAAACTAAACGTCGCGGGTTTTGATATTTACAATTTAAAAACGCTCCAGCGTTTAGGGCAAATCAATCAAAGAAAAATTGTTTTGCTAACCTAAATTAAAAGCCACGCCACAGAAAAGTTGAACAGGGAATTTACCGAAACGCTTTTGTAAAAACATATTCCCGTAATTTTTAAGCAGTCGAGTTTATTTAAGAGGTAGCCGCTTGCGCTAACTGCCGAGAGTGTTCGGTAAGAGGCAGGTCAGAGGTTACTGTCGTTTTTAGTTTTAGAGAAAAAGAAATTATGCCGACAATCAATCAACTTGTTCGCAAAGGTCGCCAAGCCGTCAAATACAAAACCGCGAGTCCGGCGCTGCAGGCGAGTCCGCAAAAACGCGGCGTTTGCACGCGCGTTTACACGCAAACGCCGAAGAAACCGAATTCGGCTTTAAGGAAAGTGGCGCGTGTTCGCCTGACCAACGGAATCGAAGTGACGACGTATATTCCCGGCATTGGACACAATTTGCAGGAACACTCAATCGTGATGATTCGCGGCGGTCGAGTCAAAGATTTGCCGGGCGTTCGTTATCACGTCATTCGCGGAACGCTCGACTCGTCAGGCGTTGCCAATCGAAATCAAGCCCGCTCGAAATACGGAGCGAAACGTCCGAAAGGCGCGGCGCCGGTTAAAGGTAAGAAGTAGTAAATTACGAATTTCAGTTACGAATTAAAGAAAAGTATTTCGATATTCGTAATTTGAAATTCGTAATTCGTAATTGAAAAAGATTATGCCAAGAAGAAGAGTTGCAGGAAAAAGAGAAGTTTTGCCCGACCCGATTTACAACAGCATTATGGTGACTAAGTTCATCAACGGTGTGATGTGGGCTGGAAAAAAATCGGTCGCCGAGGCGATTTTCTACGGCGCGATGGAAAAAGTCGCCGAGCGAACCGGCGAAGAAGCATTGAAAGTTTTTAAAAAAGCCATTGATAACGTCGCTCCCGCATTGGAGGTCAAATCCCGGCGCATCGGCGGCGCGACTTACCAAGTCCCGCTTGAAGTAAGCCGTGACCGGCGCAGCACTCTGGCGATTCGCTGGATTGTGACGAACGCCCGCAAACGCGGCGAGAAAACGATGGAAGACCGACTTGTCGGCGAACTGCTTGACGCGACGAACAATCGCGGCAACGCCGTTAAAAAGAGAGACGACGTTCATCGTATGGCTGATGCGAACAAAGCGTTCGCGCATTACAGATTTTAGTGATTAGTCCTTAGTCCGTTGTCCTTCGTCCTTAGCCATTGAGTGAAATCTCGATTCAAGCTAAGGAAAAACGAAGGACGAAGGACGAATGACAAAGGACAAAACAGATGGCAAACATAAGTTTAGACAAATACAGAAACATCGGCATTATGGCGCACATTGACGCGGGTAAAACCACGACGACCGAGCGCGTGCTTTTCTACACCGGCGTTTCGCACAAAATCGGCGAAGTCCACGAAGGAACAGCGACGATGGACTGGATGGAACAGGAACAAGAGCGCGGAATTACGATTACTTCTGCTGCCACGACGTGTTTCTGGACGCGCAATAACGTCGAGCATCGCATTAATATTATTTATACGCCGGGTCACGTTGACTTTACTATGGAAGTCGAACGTTCTTTGCGTGTTCTCGACGGCGCGGTCGCTGTGTTCGACGGCGTTGCCGGAGTCGAGCCGCAATCGGAAACCGTCTGGCGGCAAGCCGATAAATATAAAGTTCCGCGCATCTGCTTTATTAATAAATTAGACCGCGCGGGCGCGTCGTTCGACCGTTCGTTCCAATCAATCATTGACCGTCTCGGCGCAAACGCCGTCGCTCTGCAAATTCCCATCGGACTCGAAGACCAACTCAAAGGCGTCGTTGATTTAATCACGATGAAAGGTTTGATTTGGAATGACGAGACAAAAGGCGCGGAATACGAAGTAACGGAAATTCCTGCCGATCTCGTTGACGCGGCGAAAGCGGCACGCGAGAAATTAGTAGAAGCCGTCTCCTCAATCGACGACGATTTGATGGAAAAATATTTGGAAGGCGAGGAAGTTTCTGAACTAGAAATTCGCAAAGCTCTCCGCAAAGGAACTTTGGAGATGAAAATCGTTCCGGTCGTGACTGGCTCGGCGTTCAAAAATAAAGGCGTTCAAACTCTGCTCGACGCGGTGGTTGATTATCTGCCGAGTCCGCTCGATGTTCCGCCCATCGAAGGCATCAATCCGAGAACTCAAGAAATCGAACCGCGTGAAGCGAATGCCGGCGCGCCGTTTTCCGGCTTGGTTTTCAAATTGATGGCGGATAAACATTTAGGACAGCTTTCGTTCGTCCGCATCTACAGCGGCACGGTTACCGCCGGTTCTTACGTTTACAACACAATCAAAAATCAGAAAGAGCGCGTCGGTCGCCTGATGTTGATGCACGCGAATAAACGCGAAGACATTGATTCGGCATCAGCAGGCGAAATCGTCGCCATCGGCGGAATGAAAAACGTCACGACAGGCGACACAATCTCCGACGAAAATAAGCATATCATTCTTGAATCAATGGAATTTCCCGACCCGGTTGTCCGCGTCGCCGTCGAGCCGAAAACTCGCCAAGACCAGGACAAAATGGGCGTTGCCCTCAATCGTTTGGCACAGGAAGACCCGAGTTTTCAAGTGTCGAGCGACCAGGAAACCGGACAGACGATTATCGCCGGAATGGGCGAACTTCACTTAGAAATTATCGTTGACCGAATGAAAAGGGAATTTGGCGTCGAAGCGAACGTTGGCAAGCCGCAGGTCGCTTACCGCGAAACGATTACATCTCCGGCACCGGGCAAGGAAATCTACAAAAAACAATCGGGCGGTCGCGGCAAATTCGGTCACGTCGAATTGGAGATCGAACCGGCGCCGGGCGAAGGATTCGTCTTTGAAGACAAAATCACCGGCGGCTCGATTCCGCGTCAATTTATCAAACCGACGATGGAAGGCGTCAGAGACGCAATGCAGCGCGGATTTCTGGCGGGCTACGAAATCGTTGACGTGCGCGTCAAACTCCTATTCGGTTCGTATCACGAAGTTGACTCGGACGAAATTTCCTTTCATCTGGCTGGCTCATTTGCCTTTCAGGACGCGGTGAAAAAAGCCAAACCCGTTTTGCTCGAACCGATTATGAAAATTGAAGTCGTCACGCCCGATGAATATATGGGCGCAGTCAACGGTGACTTAAATCGTCGGCGCGGGCAGATTGAAAAAATGGAACCGCGCATCGGAAACGTTCAGGTTGTCACGGCTTACGTTCCGCTATCGGAAATGTTCGGTTATACGACGGATTTACGTTCTTCAACTCAGGGACGCGCAACCTCGACGATGCACTTTGAGCGTTATGATCAGGCTCCGCGAAACGTCGCCGAAGAAGTGATTGCCAAAGTAAAGGGGGCGACCACCTAAAAGTTTTAGATTTTGAATCGAAATCAACAGTTTATTTGGAGAAAAGATGAGCAAAGAGAAATTTGATAGAAGCAAACCGCACGTCAACATTGGGACGATCGGACACGTCGATCACGGCAAAACGACTTTGACGGCAGCCATTACGAAAGTTTTGGCAAAGCATAATCCGAAGATCACCGTCCGCGCTTTTGATTCGATTGACAACGCGCCGGAAGAAAAAGCGCGCGGCATCACGATCGCCACGGCGCACGTCGAGTATGAAACGGCGAACCGCCATTACGCGCATGTGGATTGTCCGGGGCACGCCGATTACGTCAAGAATATGATTACCGGCGCTGCTCAGATGGACGGCGCGATTCTGGTGGTGGCAGCCACCGACGGACCGATGCCGCAAACCAGAGAACACATTCTTTTGGGGCGCCAGGTCGGGGTTCCGGCGATGGTCGTCTTTATGAACAAAGTGGATATGGTGGACGACGAAGAATTGCTCGAACTGGTCGAACTCGAAGTCCGCGAGCTTTTATCGAGTTATGAATTTCCGGGCGACGATATTCCGGTCATCAAAGGCTCGGCGCTGAAAGCCTTGGAAGGCGACGCTAAATGGGAGGCGACCGTAGAAGAGTTGATGCAGGCGGTGGACGATTACATTCCGACTCCGGCACGCGACACGGACAAGCCGTTTCTGATGCCGGTCGAAGACATCTTCACCATTCAGGGCAGAGGCACGGTGGCGACGGGCAGAATCGAGCGCGGGATAGTGAAAGTCAACGAAACGGTCGAGATCATCGGCATCAGAGATACGAGAAACACGGTCGTGACCGGCGTTGAGATGTTCAAGAAACTCTTGGACGAAGGCGTAGCCGGGGACAACGTCGGACTGCTCTTGCGAGGCGTAGATAGAAAAGACATCGAACGCGGGCAGGTGATCGCCAAGCCGGGTTCGATTACGCCGCACACGAAGTTCAAAGCCGAAGCGTATGTTTTGACAAAAGAAGAGGGCGGGCGTCACACGCCGTTCTTTACGGGTTATCGTCCGCAGTTTTATTTCAGAACAACGGACGTGACGGGCGTGGCGAACTTGCCGGAAGGCGTCGAGATGGTGATGCCTGGAGATAACATTCAGATGGAGATCACCTTGATTGCGCCGATTGCGATGGAAAAGGGACTCAGATTCGCTATCAGAGAAGGCGGGCGAACCGTCGGCGCCGGAACTGTTAGCGATATTGTCGAGTAAATAATGTAAGAGGTTGAAGTAATGCCGAGAGATAATATAATTTTGCAATGCACCGAGTGCAAAGAACGCAACTACGTAACGACGAAAAACAAAAAGAACACGCCCGGAAGGTTGGAGTTGAATAAGTTTTGCCGTCGCTGTCGCTGTCATCGTTTGCATAAGGAAAATAAATAATTTTTTTTATTTTCGATTTTAGATTTGCAGTTTGCGATTTGAAAAGAACAATTCAATCGTAAATCGGCAGTCTAAAATCGAAAATAGTCTTAGGGGTATGGTGTCAATGGTTAGCATGTCGGTCTCCAAAACCGTAGGTCCGGGTTCGAGTCCTGGTACCCCTGCCACAAAAATTTAAGGAGTAAAACAAGTGTCAGAAACAATTGACACCTTAGACAATAAGGGTATCGAAAAAAAGGAAAGCGTCGGCGAATTTATTCGTCATACGCGCGAGGAGCTTGATAAAACTACGTTTCCTTCTTCCGACGCGGTTAAAAATACGACGATTATTGTAATTGTCAACGTTATTTTCTTTGCTCTTTATCTTTTTTTAATTGACCGGGCGTGGGTTTATATTATTGACGGCTTGACCTGGTTGGTTAATAAAATTGTCGGTATATAAGGATTACAAATGAGACAGTGGTATTTTATCCACACCTACTCGGGGCATGAAAACAAAGTGTTGGAGAGTCTAAACGCCCGTATTCGAGATATGGAGTTAGGCGAGCAAATCACGGAAGTTTTATTGCCCAAGGAAACCGTCGTGGAGATGCGCGGCAACAAACGCATCGAGTCGTCGCGGATGTTTTATCCGGGTTATGTGCTGGTCGAAATTGAGTGCAACGAACAGGGACGTATTCCCGACAATGTTTTTCACGCGATAAAATCTACGCCGAAAGTCACCGGATTTTTAGGCGGAAAACAACCGACGCCTTTGACGCAGTTGGAGGTTGACCAGATTGTCCACAACATCGAAGTTGCGACGGAGAAACCGAAACCGAAATTCTCTTACGCCATTGAAGAAGTCGTCAGAATCAAATCGGGTCCGTTTGCGAGTTTCACCGGCAAGGTTGAAGAGGTGAACGAAGAAAAGGCGACTTTGAAAGTTACGGTAACGATTTTCGGACGCGCCACGCCGGTCGAACTCAGCTTTTTAGACGTGGAAAAAGTTACGTTTGCAGAAGAAGAATAAACGAGGACATTTTTGAAAATATATTAGCCACCCAGAACACCGAGGTTTCAGAGAAAAACAAAACTTCAAGATTCTCTGTGTTCTCGGTAGCTAAAAATTAATTCAAAATCGTAAATCAAAATTATGGCTAAGAAAATTACAGGATATATCAAATTACAAATTCCGGCTGGTAAAGCGAATCCCGCGCCGCCGATTGGTCCGGCGCTCGGGCAGCACGGCGTCAACATTATGGAGTTTTGCAAAGCGTTTAACGCGAAAACGCAAAACGACGACCCGGATATGAAAGTTCCGGTAGTGATTACGGTTTACGCCGATCGCTCATTTACGTTTGATACGAAAACGCCGCCCGCCGCCGATTTGCTTCGGAAGGCATCGGGAATCGCAAAAGGCTCAGGCACGGCGAACCGCACAAAAGTCGGTTCAATTTCGCGCTCGCAGATCGAAGAAATTGCGAAAAAGAAAATGCCTGATTTGAACACGACAAATCTCGAATCAGCCGTGAGAACAATCGAAGGCACGGCGAAAAGTATGGGTTTGACAATTGCGGATTGAGGAATTGGGAATGCGGTTTTAATTTCAATCCCATTTCCCAAATCGAAAGAGGGAGAATTGAAAAACGATTCGCTTGAACCTCGGAGGTAGAAATGAAAAGAGGAAAAAAATATACGGCGGCTCTTGATAAAATCGAGCCGAACAAAAAACACACCTTGGAAGAAGCCGTGGCAAAAGTTAAAGAGGTCGCTTTTGCTAATTTTGACGAAACAGTCGAATTGACGATGTGGCTCGGCGTTGACCCGCGCAAAGCCGACCAGCTCGTTCGCGGCACAATTGTTTTGCCGCATGGTTTGGGCGGCAAATCGAAAGTAATCGTCGTTATTGCGCAAGGCGACAAAATCCGTGAAGCCGAAGAAGCCGGTGCGGATTTCGCCGGCGGCGATGAGTTAGTTGATCGAATCAAAGGTGGCTGGCTCGATTTCGATGCGGTTATCGCTACGCCGGATATGATGCGCTCGGTCGGAACGCTCGGCAAAGTTTTGGGTCCGCGCGGGTTGATGCCGAATCCGAAAACCGGCACGGTAACGATGGACGTGCGAAACGCCATTCAGGAAACCAAAGCCGGTAAAGTCGAATATCGCGTTGATAAAACCGGCGTCATTCACAGCCCGGTCGGAAAGGTTTCTTTTAACGAAGCGAATCTTTTGGAAAACACGCGCGTTTTAATCAACGCCGTGATCAAGGCGAAACCGACGACGGCGAAAGGTCGTTATTTGAAAAAAATCAATCTGGCGGCAACGATGAGTCCGGGCGTTTTGATGGACGAATTGACTTACGTCTAAAGCGCGAGCGAGGAGCGAATTACAGAAATGAAAACAAGAGAAAGAAAACAGACGGATTTAGACGCTATCACCGAGCGCCTTAATAACTCAAAGTCGGCGATGATTGTCGGTTTTAGCAAACTGACAGTTAACAAAGACCAGGAATTTCGCAATCAACTGCGCGACGTCGGAGCGGAATATCAAGTCGTCAAAAACACTTTGGCGCGAATCGCAGTTAAAGGAACGCCGTACGAAGGCGCGAGCGAGTATTTAAAGGGCGTAACGGGAATCGCTTGGACGGAAAATGACGCGGTTGTTTTGTCAAAGACAGTTTCCAAATTCGTCAAAGACAACGGCGACATTTATACGTTCAAAGCGGGCATCGTTGAGGGCAGAGTCGTTGACTTGAAACAAGTCGAAGCGATTGCCAGTTTGCCTTCGAAAGAAGAACTTATTTCCAA
>CADCUR010000280.1 GCA_902805935.1 uncultured Pyrinomonadaceae bacterium | reverse complement strand
TTGGCTGCAACTCGCGCTGACCGTGCCAGTCGTTTTCTACTGCGGAGCGCAATTTTACAGAGGCGCGTGGGCGGCGTTCCGGCATCGCGCGGCTGATATGAACACTTTGATCGCCGTCGGCACAGGCGCGGCTTTCGTTTATTCGATACTGGCGACCGTCTTTCCGTCGTTTTTTATGGCGGCGACGATGCCCGGAATGAACCCAATGAACGGCGCAATGCAGGTTCCGGTTTATTTTGAGGCGGCGAGCGTCATCATTGCTTTAATTTTATTGGGCAGAATGCTCGAAGCGAGGGCGAAAGGGCAGACGGGCGCGGCGATAAAAAAACTCGTCGGGTTGCAAGCGAAAACGGCGCGCGTCATTCGTGACGGGAAAGAGCTGGAAATCGAAACCGAGGAAGTCGTTCCCGGCGACATCGTGCTGGTTCGTCCGGGCGAAAAAATTCCGGTTGACGGCGTGGTGACTGAAGGCTCTTCGGCGGTCGATGAATCAATGCTGACGGGCGAATCAATTCCGGTCGAAAAGAAATCGGGCGCCGAAGTTTTCGGCGCGACGATCAACAAAACCGGCGCGTTTTCTTTCAAAGCCACAAAAGTCGGCAAGGACACTGCTTTACAGCAAATCGTCCGTCTTGTGCAGGACGCGCAAGGCTCGAAACCGCCGATTGCCAAACTCGCCGACACAATCAGCAGCATTTTCACGCCGATTGTCATCTCGATTGCGATTGCGACGTTCGTCGTCTGGTTCGTCGCCGCGTCGCCTGAAGTTCGCTTTGCGATGGCTTTGGTTAATTTCGTTTCGGTTCTGATTATCGCCTGCCCGTGCGCTCTGGGATTGGCGACGCCGACGGCGATTATGGTCGGCACGGGACGCGGCGCGGAAAACGGTATTTTAATCAAAGGCGGCGATTCTTTGGAAACGGCGCACAAATTAAACACGATTGTTCTCGATAAAACCGGCACGATAACTAGGGGCGAACCGAGTTTGACGGATGTGATTGCTTCTGATGGTTTCGCCGAAAACGATTTTCTGCGAATCGTCGCCTCCGCCGAAAAATTGATCGAGCATCCACTGGCGGCGGCAATCGCTTTATCGAAACAAACGATTCGCGTCGTCTGGCAAAATCTTTTCTGGGCGTTTACCTACAACGTCGTCGGCATTCCCGTTGCCGCTGGATTGCTTTATCCGTTTTTCGGAATTTTGCTTTCGCCGATTTTGGCGAGCGCGGCGATGTCGCTTTCGAGCGTCTCGGTCGTTACCAACAGTTTGCGGCTGCGCTCGTTTGCCGTGCCGAAAATTAATTGACGAATAGAGGAGGTTTACGCCAAATGGATACAATAGAAATTTCGGTCGTCATCAGCGGCATCGGGTTGATTGGTTTGACGCTCTGGTATTTCTTCGGCGAGCGCGAACAGATTTCAGCCGCGACGAATGAAACCGGCGTGCAGGAAATAAAAGTGACGGTCAAAGGCGGCTATGCGCCCGATGTCATCGTGATTGAAAAAGATTTGCCCGTCCGCCTGAATTTCTACCGCGACGAAACCTCTTCGTGCAGCGAGCAAATCGTTTTCGGCGATTTCGGAACCGCGCGGATTTACCCGCTTACAAAACCACGCCGATTGAATTTACGCCGCATAAGACCGGCGAATTTAACTTCGGCTACGGAATGAATATGCTGCGCGGCAAGCTGATTGTGCGGTAATTACCCTTTTCAATATACGTCGCTGTTTGATTTGAATCCCGCACTGTTTCTATGTCAGAATGCCTTTACAAACTTCAAGGAGAAATAAATATGAACGCTTTCAAACATTTCCGTAAATATGCCTTCGCAACGCTGTTTTTAGTTTTATTTTCCGCTCTCGAAGCGGCGGCGCAAAATCAGACCGTCCGGCTGCCGCGTGCGAGCCAAAAAGCGAGCGTAATGCAGACCGTCGGCGTCACCGATGTTACGATTACCTACAGCCGTCCGGCTATGAAAGGGAGAAAAATCTGGGGCGACGCCCCGGCAGCAGCGGCGGCAAGCGGCACGGCGACGCTCGACGATGCGCGGGCGAGAGCCAAAGACGCGCCGATTGTGCCTTACGGTCACGTCTGGCGCACGGGCGCAAACGAAGCGACGACTTTTACCGTGACCGACGAGGTGATGATTAACGGGCAAAAACTCGCCGCCGGAACTTACAGCTTGCACACGATTCCCGGCAAAGACGAATGGACGATTATCTTTAACAGCGACGCGGGACAATGGGGCAGTTTCGCCTATGACGAGAAAAAAGACGTGCTGCGCGTCAAGGCAAAACCGATTACCGTTGCCGACAATCAGGAATGGCTAAACTTCAATATTCCGACGACAACGACAAACTCGGCGCAAGTCGTGATGCGTTGGGAACGGGTCGCCGTTCCGTTCAGCATCGAGATTCCGAACGTCGAAGCCTTGATGCTTACGAAAGTTGAGCAAGCGATTGCGGCAAACCCGACCGATTGGAACATCCCGCTCGCCGTCGCTCGTCAATTTTCCGGCGAAGAAAAAAAAGACCGGGCGATAGCGTGGGCTGACAAATCAATTAAAGTCAAGGAAACTTATCAAAATCTGGCGTTCAAAACGCAGATGCTCGCCGCCGCCGGTCGTCGTGACGAAGCGCTCGCGCTGGCGGACAAAGCGGTCGCGCTCGGCAAAACCGACAAAGCCGACACGAGCCGGTTTGAAAAATGGCTCGCCGATTATAAAGCGGGAAAAATGTAGGCGGTTGAATTTTGCCATAGGGCTATTATACAAAGCGATTCTCAAGCGGAGTCGCTTTTTTGTTTAGCGAATTTATTCTTGCTTTTTCGCCGATTGCTTTTATAAATCCCAAGCCAGCTATTTACCGTAAGTTTCGTTGACATCTTCTAAAAGACCGCGAAACCGATTGTAAATTCGTTTGATTTTTGGGGGAGCAGCTTGCGATTCGGTTTTAGATTCGCGATTAAGTCGCGGTTGAATAAATACGCCGAATCTGGGAGATTAGAAAAATGCTGGAGATAAACGAACGACAAACAGACGACGTGACTATTCTCGATTTATCGGGAAATATTATAATGGGCGGCGGAAGCCGGCGGTTGGGCGAAAATGTGCGCCGCTTGACCGAGGCGGGAAATACAAATGTTCTGCTTAACTTTGCGGGCGTAAAGTATCTCGATTCGAGCGGCGTCGGCGAACTGCTGGCGCTCGCCGACGCCGTTAGCCGCGCCGAAGGAAATTTGAAGTTATCGAATCTGCCGCCGAAGGTCGAAGAAGTTTTAACTTTGAGCGGCGTGCTGCCGGTCTTTGATATTTACGACGATGAAAGCCACGCGCTCGACGCGGAACAGCAGCAGTAGCAGTAGCAGCCTTGACCGGTTAGCGCTTTAAGAAAATCGTTTACCAGAAAGGCACAAAGACCTGAAGAACACAAAGTAGAACAAAAACATCTTTCGCCTGTTTCAACCTTTAAAACTTTGTGACCTTGGTGCCTTTGTGGTAAAAAATCTTCGTCTCTATTTTTACAGGGAGAAATTTATGAATCGCTTGTTTATTGTTGGTCTTCTGCTTTTTTCCTTCGCTGTCGGTCTTTTCGCGCAAACGACTAAAGACGCGGTTTCGACGCGCGAAATGGATCGCATCAATTGGATGGAATTCCGCGACGCGGTGCCGTCGCGCATTAAAACCGTGCTGCTGCCGGTCGGAACTTTAGAGCCGCACGGCGTCATCAACAACGGCGCGGACAACACCGCGCCGACGGCGATGGCGAAAACCATCGCGCAAAGGACGAACGCGATGATTGCGCCGACTTTGCCATATGGTATGACGGGCAGTATGGAAGCGTATCCGGGCGCGTTTCAGATTTCCGAAACTGCTTATCGCCCGTTCGTCAAACAGATTTTGGAAGGCTTGGCGAAAAACGGTTTTCGCAACATTATTATCTTAAACGGTCACGGCGGCGGGCAAACCGCCGTTCTGCAATCGGTCGCCGCGGAAGTCGCCGCCGAGAAACGAGTGCGAACGCTGGTGATCAATTGGTGGTCGTTTGCCGCAGACGAAACAAAACAGGTTTTCGGCGAAGATGGCGGACACGCCGGTTTGAACGAAACGGCGTTTATCCAGGCGATTGACCCGACGCTCGTGCGGCGAGATTTATACAAAGACGATTTGGCGACCGCGTATCCGGCGGCGGGAACCTGGTCGGCGGTTCCGTTTCCGTCTTCGATCGGACTTTACCAGAAAGGTCAGGGCTATCCGAAGTTCGACCAGAAAAAGGCGGACGAATACTACCAAAAAGTGACCGACAAAGTGGCGAACTTAATCAACGAAATCGTTCGCAAATGGGAAATGGCTGGACTGTGAATTTTTCGGCGTGAAAATCTAACAGCGATTAATTTGAGAGACGGTAAAGGCGCCGGATTGTAAAAAAATCTCGGCGCCCTTACCGTTTTCTAACTCGCTTACTTTTCAAAATACGGACGCGCCTGAAGAATGTAAAGTCTGCCGTTCAGCATTCCCCATTCGATGTCCTGTTCTTTTACGCCGCCGAAGATGCGTTTGATTTGTCCGGCGACGCGGACGAGTTCGCGCACGTTTTTATCGGTCAGCACGCGGCGCGGTGGCGCTTCCTCATTCGTTTCAATCAAATCTCCGCCTTCGCCGAATTTCAAAATTGATTCCTGCTGCGAGAGCGTCAGAATTTGAATCGCGTTCGATTTCTGATTGTATAAAACTTGTTCGGGAACGAATTTGTTCGCCGTGATTCCTTCGTTGTGTCCCCAAACCGCCGCGACGTAAACCGCGTTTTCATTTTCCGGGTCGAACGGGTCTTTGGTAATTAAAACGCCGCCGCTCTGCATATTCACGCCGACCTGAATGAGCGCCGACATATATACTTCGCGCTGGTTGACGTAGTTGCGGACGCGGGCTTCGTAAGCGTCAAAATTCCAAAGCGAAGACCAAACTTTTTTCACCGCTCGGATGATTTCCTCTTCGCCGCGGACGTTGGCGACGCTTGAATAAAGTCCTGCGCCGGAAAAGTTCGGCAAGTCTTCGGCGTTCGACGAACTGCGGACGAACACGGGTTGACCTCGAAGCTGCGTTTTCCATCTAGCGATGATTTCCGCTTTTAGCTTTTCATCAAATTCGCCGTTTTGAATTTCGGCACGAAACGCTTCTAATTTTTGGCGGCGAACGCGCGGATTGTGAACGAAATCGAGATCGTCAAGAAATTCGTCAATCCGGTCGTTGAATTTATTCTCGCGCATAAACCGGTCATACCAGTGAAACGGCACGGTGAAACCGTCCGGCACGAGCAGCGTTGGGATGCGCGCGCTCATCATCTCGCCCAAGTTGGCTGATTTCGCGCCGTAAACGATGCTGTCTTTTTTTCGCATCTGTCTTAGGGCGGCGAGTTTCGTGACCGTCAAATTCGACGGCGCGATTGTTTCGTCGGGCGATAAATATTTTTCCTTGATTGTTCCCAAATCCGCTCGTTTGATGTTGTAATCGGTCAGATTCGCTTCGAGTTCGACCACGAAAGTGTCGAGTTCTTTGAAAAGTTTGTCGGCATCTTTGATATAAACGTTCGGAATGCCCCAGCCTTTCGCCAAAATGTTGACGTGCGAGAGCGGCGTGGACGGTTTGGCGACGATAATGCCGCGCACCGGCGGCAGATTGAGCGGCAGTTCTTTGAGAATCAAAATCTCGTTGTCGCCGATTTCCACCGTGTCGTCGAGCTTTTCGATGATGTGTATGCGACCGACGGCTTTGCCCGTGTTGAGCGCGAGATATTCCTGATTTTTTTGAATCTCGTCCGCCGTTACGCGGTTGATGCCGAGCGCCGCCGTCGCGTCGTCCTGCCTGGACGAGTTCGGTTTGAAAGCGACATCGGCAAAAAAAGTTTCGTTGATAACATCGTAAGCGAGTTTTATCAATTCGGCGGAAGCTGTATCGCCTTCGTAAAGTTCAAACGTAAATTTCTCGACCGTTTTCTGCCACGCAACAGTGCCGACGATAAAACGGCGGTCTTGGCGAATGTAAATCGTCTCGTAAACATCGCCGCCGCGCGCGACCAAATAATTTGCCAGCAGAAAATCTTTATGAAAGCGGTATTTTTGCGAATTGACGTAATAGATTTTATTTTTATGGCGGCGGTCAATGACGAACATCGCGTGCGGCAGCGCATACGGCGTGTTTTGATGATAAGTTCGGGCGATTTGGTCGAACGCTTCCTGCGAATCTACTTGGTTGATAAATCGTTTCGCCGAATCAGGCTTCTTCGGCATCGCGCCCGCCGACGCGCGCGCAGCCGTCGGCTTGCGCGACATTTGCGCGAAAACCGTTGGGGTGAAACACAAAACGATTAAAAACAAACTGATTTTACTTTTCATTATTTTATTGGCGGCGGGCAGCGTTCAAATTTGAGCATTTCATTTCCAATAAATAATTTTACTTTATTCTGCCCTCAAGTTCACGATTTTTATTCGCCCTTCTGCTTCTCAATCATCTTCAATCCCAAATCGTTCAAATCTTTTAGGCTGTCGAGTGCCGCCTGCGAATCCCGAAAAATCCCGTGGTATGTAGTAAATCCAGCCGTGAATCGAAACCGTTTGTCCGCGTCGCCGGGCGTCCTGCATAACGGTTGTCTGTCCGGCATTAATCACTTGTTCGATGACATTTATTTCGCATAATTTGTCTAATCCGGCTTCGAGCGCCGCCGCTACGAGTATCAGCCAGGTAATCGCGCCCGACATCCTGAATGTGCCGCAGCCAATTGTCAATTCAAGTTTGCTCATAAGTTATCAAGTAAAAAAGTGAAAAAGTGAAAAAGGTTTGTTGATATTTGCAAGGCATACCTTTTCGCTCTTTCACTTTTTCACTCTTTCACCTTTTTACTTTTTCACTTTCTCAGTATTTGTTCAATCGCGTCGCACGCCACGCGCGTTCCGTGTTCGGCTTCGACGATTTTTCGGGCTTCGACGGCTTTTGCTTTATAACTCAAATCCGCCAGCAGCTCGCGCAGTTGTTTCGCCGCCGCGTCCCGCCCGTATTTATCGCGCGCGATTGTCCGCGCCACGCCGAGCCGTTCGCAGCGCGCCGCGTTGTCGGGCTGGTCGTGCGAATACGGCATTATGAGATGCGGAACTCCGGCGCGAAGCGTCTGCGCGGTCGTGCCGACTCCGCCCTGATGAACGACGCAAGCGGCGCGGGGGAAAACTAGCGAGTAAGGCGCGTAATCGAAAGCAGCGATGTTTTCGTCGGTAATCTTCGGCGCGTCGTTGAAAATTCCGTAAAGCAGAACGGCGCGGCGATTGAGAAGGCGAGCAGCTTTGGCGCTTTCCTCGAAAAAATCGCGCGCGTCCATCACCGCCGCCGAACCGAGAGTGAAAACAATCGGCGGCTCGCCCGCGTCGAGAAACGTCTGCAAATCTTCGGGCATCGTTCCCAAATCGGCTTGTCCGTCGTAAAAACAAAAACCGGTTTGCAAAGTCGGCGAATGCCAATCGGGTTGCGGTTTGCCGAGTACTTTCGAGAACATCGCCAGATGAAGAAGTTTAGAAAATTTATCCTTGAAAACCGGGTCGTGATTTTCGCTCAAACCGATTTCGCGCCGGAATTCGCGGTAAGAGCCGAGCCACGAAGCGACTATCCGATGAATTACAGAATACATCGCGCCGTGAACCGTCGCGCCGAGAAAGCGAAAATGTTTGAGCCACTGCGTCGTCGGCGGCACGAACGGATCGTGCGGCGAGAGAAACGAGCCGGGCGCGAGCGATGTCGTAATCCATTTGACGCCGGTTTTTTCGGCGACCGACGCCGCCGGGTAAACGCCTTCGCCGGTGATAAAAGCGTCGGCACCCCGAACGGCGTGCATCATATCTTCATACATTGGGCGCAAATTCGGCAATAGAACCTCACGCAGAAGTGTTTCCGTGCCGGTTTTGGCGTCCATTATTTCGCGGGCAAGTTGGCGATCTCGTTCCGGGTCGAGGTCGGGACGCATCGGATGAAATTCAAATTCAAGCGCCCCTATTTTTTCCCGGTAAACCTCAAGCGTGTTGAATGCGATTTCGTGTCCGCGAGCGCGTAGTTCGATGCCGAGCGCAATCATCGGATGAAGGTCGCCGAGCGAGCCGAAAGCTGACAGAACTATTTTCATAAATTAGTCATTTGTCATTAGTCCTTTGTCCTTCGTTTCTCTTTGTCGGCTTGAATGTAATTGGAAACGAATAACATTGGAGACCAATAACAAACGACAAAGAACAAAGGACTGATGACAAAAATCATTCCGCAGTTTCATTTTCTCGCTGCTTCAATCTCGCCTTGACTTGAAACCGAATGCTCAGAAAAAAAGCGACCGCGCCGAGAACCGCAGCGATAAAAGTGCCGTCCTTATTTTCTTGCCACAAAAAATAGGCGGCGACTCCGATTAGAATCACCGCTGTAATTTGAAATAATCTTTCCATTCTCTTTATTACGGTTTAATTTCTTCCCGCACAATTTCGTCGGCTGTTTGCCGTTTCCGATTCTTTTTTAAAAGGTAGCGCATCACCAGATATGTTGGCAAAACAATCAACAGCAGAAACGGCAGCAGCGCGACCAAAGCCATCACGAAAACCAAAACGAAACTCTTAATGCCGCGTCGAAACTGTTGTTAAAAATATAAAGTCGTGACAAAAAATCACGAAGCCTTGCGCGCGACTTCTCGAAAACTGTCGCCCGCGAAAATCGCGCGAATGCCGCTGAACAATTTTCTGACGGCGCGAAAAACTTTCGGCGCGAACCAAACGAAGAAAATCGCAAAAACTATTAAGACAATCGCAATCAAAACGGGCGCGAAGACGGCGAGAATCGCGCTGGCAAAAGCAATCACGTCTTCGGCAATTGACAAAACCCAATTGGACACGGGTTCAGGCGAAAGATTCGCCCCGGCGCGCAGCGCGGCTTTTGTGCCGTGCGATGAAAATGCGAGACCGCCGCCGAGAAGCGTCGCAATCACGCCGACGCTCTCATCCATCTGACTGGTCGCCGCATATGCGACAATCGCGCCCGCCGGAACGCGAATGAAGGTATGAACGACATCCCAAACGCTGTCCACGTAGGGAATTTTGTCGGCGACGAACTCAATTAAATACAAAAACGCGGCAACGCCGATAATCCACCAATTATCCAGAACGTCCAGACCGCCGGGCAATTTGGTCGCGCCGAATTTTTGCAGCAGTCCTAAAACCGAAACGGTCGCGTAGAGATTGATGCCCGAAGTCCACGCCGTGCCGAGCGCTAAAGATAAAGTCGAAAACCATTCCATCGCCGCACCTCCTTTTAGGTTCAAAATACAACAAAATTAACGAGAACCGAGCGTGTAAAGTTGCGTTTCGGGATTGTAATTTTTCCGGTCGAATCAGTAATGTTTCAAGACCGGAACTTTTCTAAGTTGTCTGCCTCAATTCGCCATTAATGGTTTTTCCCGAAAAATTACCGTTTAAGATTCTTCTTCCTCAGTGCCGTCCGCGTCTTTTTTGTAGCCGAATTTTTCCAGCCGATACTGCAAAGTGCGAAACGTCAGCCCCAAAAGTTTCGCCGATTTTGTGATGTTGTTGTCGGTGCGCTCCATCGCCTGCGTAATCAAACTGCGCTCGACATCTTCAAAATTGATGCCTTCGGCGGGCAATTTAAACAAATCGTTCGCCGATACGGGACGCGCCGACTCCGACATTTCCGGCGGCAAATCTTCCGTTGTGATTTGATTGTTTTCGCACAGCAGAATGGCGCGTTCGATTGCCGATTCGAGCTGGCGAATATTGCCCGGATAATTGTAATTTTCCAGCAGCTTTCTCGCGGCTGGTTCAATCGTGACTTTGCGATTCGTGCCGCGCGTGTGCTTGCCGAGAAAGTAATCAATCAAGATCGGAATGTCCGAGCGGCGCGTCCGAAGGGCGGGAAGTTCGATTGATAAAACATTGAGGCGATAATACAAATCTTCCCGAAAGCGTCCTTCCTGCGACATCGCCAGCAAATCGCGGTTCGTCGCCGCGACGACGCGCACATCCGTATTGATTTCTTTCGTTCCGCCGACGCGACGGATTTGTTTTTCCTGAAGAGCGCGCAGGATTTTCGCCTGCAGAGCGATGTCGAGTTCGCCGATTTCATCCAAGAATAAAGTTCCATTGTCGGCGACCTCAAACAAACCTTTCTTTTCATTAACCGCGCCGGTGAACGAACCTTTTTCATGTCCGAAAAGTTCCGACTCCAAAAGATTTTCGTTGATTGCCGCGCAGTTGACGGCTTGAAAAACTTGGTCGGTGCGCGGGCTGTTGTTGTGAATCGAACGCGCGATCAATTCCTTGCCCGTTCCCGATTCGCCGCGAATCAGCACCGTCGAATTCGAGTTGGCGATTTTCAAAATCAGCTTTTTCACCCGATCCATTTCCGGCGACTCGGAAACGATTTCCGCGTCGAGCGTCGAAAGTTTATTCAAGGCGCGCGAAATCGTCTCCAATAACTTATCGCGGTCGTAGGGTTTTTGCAGGTAATCGAAAGCGCCCAGCCGCAGCGCGTCAACTGCCGAATCAACCGTACCGTGCGCCGTCAGAAGCAAGACGATAATTGATTTGTCGAAATCGGTTAATTCCTTCAACAAATCGAGCCCGCTCATTCCCGTCATTTTCAAATCGGTCAAAACCAAATCGAAATGCCGGTCGGAGACGAACTTCATCGCCGCTTCGCCCGATGAAGCCGTCGTTACGTCGTAGCCTTCGCCCGACAAAATCATCTCCAGAATCTCGCGCTGAGATTTCTCGTCGTCAACGACTAATATGCTTTTTCTTGCCATATCTTTATTTTGCCACAAAAGAAATTTAGCCACGAACAAGCACGAAAGAACACAAAATTTTTTCGATTAATTTCGTAGTATCTATGTTTTTCCGTAGCTAAATTACCTTCGGCAGTTTCACAGTAAATTTCGTTCCTTCGTTTAGATGCGATTCAACGTCAATCGTGCCGTTGTGGTCGTCAACGATTTTTTTGACAATCGCCAAGCCCAAACCCGTTCCCGTTTCTTTCGTAGAAAAATACGGCTCGAAAATTTTATCTAAATTCTCCGCCGGAATTCCGCTGCCGGTGTCGGCGATTTCAATGACAACCGAATCGCCGTCGGGCGAAATCGTGACGTTTAATTTTCCGCCGTCTGTACCCATCGCCTGCACGGCGTTGATGAAAAGATTGCTGAACACCGAGCGCAAAACTTCCGCGTCGCCTGAAATTCGCGGAACATTTTCGCGCTCGACAACGCTGATTGTAATGTTTTGGTCTTCGGCTTGCGGTTCGACCATTCGCAACGAATCTTCGACGGTTCGTCTGGCGTCAATCGGCTGCAAGTGTAATTTTAGCGGGCGCGAATAGCGCAGAAAATCGGAAATCTGATTGTTGATTCTGCCGACTTCGGTTTTTAGCTGCGCGGTCAGCTTTTCAAAATCTTCGCGCCTGCCGTTTTCCTGCGGCGCGAATTTCGCCCGCAAATGGTCGAGCGTTAAGTTAATATAATTCAGCGGATTGCGTATCTCGTGCGCGATTGCCGACGCAAGTCTCCCGACGACCGCCGATTTTTCCGCCTGCTGGAGTTGCGCTTCGAGATGGCGCGTTTTTTCGAGTTCGGCGGTCATTTCGTTAAACTGCGCGGCGAGTTGCCCGACTTCATCGGTGCGCTGCCCCGCGTCTCGCACACGATAGCTTAAATCCCCAGCAGCGACGCGGCGCGCTGCTTCTGACAAATCGGCAATCGGGCGCGTGAAACGCCAGACGAGCAGAAAAGTAATTGCCGTCGAAAACAGTAGAATCAAAAGCGTGTAGATGAGCGGCTGGCTCGCCTTCTGAATAATATTCTTTTTGTCGGTTTTAAGAATCACTATCACATACCAGCGTCCCAGACTCGTCTCAATCGGAATGGCGTGCGCTTCGCCGTCGGTTTCGTCGGTCGAAACCGTGTAGGCATTCGGAAACCTGGCGAGGTCTTCACCTAACCGGCTGCCTTTATTCAGCGGCGGCAAATCGGTCAACTCGCTCAACTGCCGATACTGTATCTCGCCGTTTTCGGCTTCGTTCGGTAGGTAATCTCCTGAATTAAGCGTGTCAGTAACCTGCCATTTATTGTTGATGACGATAATGTCTTTAATGCGTTCGGTCGTTTGCTCATCGAAATACGATTGACCGTCGCGCTTGACTAAATCCATCAGACGGTCGGTTGACTGCATACTGTTGAAGCCGAGCGTAATTCCCGCGACGAGCGCATCTTCCTGCAATTCGCGCAGCCGAATGTTTTCCCGCCGATTATTGACGCTGATGTAAAGCTGGACGCCGAGCGTGGCGACGAGCAGAATCGCCAGAATTATCAGCAGCCGGGCGCGAAATGTGTTAAAAAAATTCATTTCTTTTATTTTCTATTCAAGTAAGGATACGGGAGAGGCAATTGTAAGTTCTGAAATTTGCATTCTAAAATCTCTCGAATGTTTCGGCAACTATTTTGGGAAACAATCTGTAATTTACGCTACGGAATTTAGAACAATTTCGTATTTCAAACAGCAAACTGATTTCAATAAAACAGCTTTATTTGTTTTTCTATCGTGCGCCGTCGCCGCGCAAAATCGCCGGCAAGGTGAGCAAAATTATTTTCAAATCGAGCCGCAGCGACCAGTTGGCGATGTAATACAAATCAAGCTCGACCATTTCCTCGAACGGCAGACGGTTTCTGCCGGAAACCTGCCACAAGCCGGTGATGCCCGGTTTCATATCGAGCCGCTTGCGATGCCGCAAATCATATTCTTCGACTTCGTATGGAATCGGCGGGCGCGCGCCGACGACGCTCATATCGCCGATTAAAACATTCAAAAACTGCGGCAGCTCGTCGAGACTCGTGCGCCGCAAAAATCGTCCGACGCGCGTCACTCGCGGGTCGTCTTTGACTTTGCCGAAAACGGGTTTTTCGTCGTCCCCGGCGTTGGCTTCGCGCGCGCCTTCGATATTTTTCCGATACGCTTCGCGGTGCAAGTCTTCATCGGCGTCCGCTCGCATTGTGCGAAACTTGTAACAGAGAAATCGCCTGCCGTCCATTCCGACGCGCTCTTGGCGAAAAAGGATTGCTCCCTTTGAATCGAGTTTAATAAAAAGCGCGATCAGCAGCCAGAGCGGTGACAGCGCGATTATCAAAACGGCGGCGATTAAAATATCGAAAACGCGTTTTATAAATCGTTCCGCATCCGACAGCGGTTCGCGGAAAAGTCTGACCATTGGCAGCACGCCGATTTGTTCGACGCTGGTTTTCTGCGGCAGAAAATTAAACACCGACGGCGCGAGCCGAAACTCAACCTTTTGTTTTCTGCCGATGCTCATCATCGCTTCAAAAAGTTTTTCGCTCGGCAAATTGCTATCCGTGATAATAACTTCTTGAATCTCAAGCGCGCGGATTACTTCGGGCAAGTCTTCCAAATCCCCGACCACATCAACGCCGGAAAAATTTTCAGCCACAGAGGACGCAGAGTTTATAGAGAAAAAATTTTCTTCTTCTTCTCTGTGCCGCTCTGCGTTCTCTGTGGCTATAATTCCGACGACGCGATAACCCAAATCCTTTCGCTCTTGAAGCTCACGAATCGTCTGTTCGGCTTCGGCATTTGTGCCGACGACGAGCGTCGGAATCAGATTGATGTCTCGCGCCCGCACGAGCGTTTGCAGATAACGCAAGCCGAGGTGAAACGCCGGGAAAATGATTAACGCCAAGGCGAAATCAAGCACGAACACGCCGCGCGAATATGAAAATTCACGAAACGCGAAACCGCCGCGAAACAGAAACGTGAAACTGACAATCAAAAGCGACCCGACCGCGACGGCTTTGAAAACTTTGATAAATTCGTTGATGTAGGAAAACGCGCCGTGCAGCCGAAAAACTCTTTGATAAACGAGCATCGCCAGACGAATGGGGACGATGAAAAACAGAACGCCCGCGTAAGGAACAAACTCTTTCGACCACGCCCAAGCGGTCGGCGAAAAAATCGCCTCGCCCTCGCGCCAAACGAACGCGAGCATAAAACAGCCCGTCGCTAAAAGAGCGTCCACGACAAAAATCAGCGTTTTGACGAGCGGCATCACAAACCGCGGAACGCGATTTTCCGTTTTTATTAATTCGGTTTTAACGGCGGTTTCGACTTTCATCTGACGCAGTATCTTTTGTAAGCTAATCGCCCGCATCTTGCAACCCGCGTCAAACTGACATTTTTTCGCCGCTGCGTTATTCTTTGAAATTCAAATGAAAGTTTTAATTACCGCGCCGAGTCTCGATGAAAACGCCAACGTGAGCGGAATTTCGACGCTCGCCCGTCAAATCATCAAAGGCGGCGCGGCGGATTTTTACCATTTCCGGGCAGGCAAAAAGGACGGCGAAAAAACCGGCGGCAAATGGCTTCTGCAGCAAATTTTATTAGTGCCGCGTTTTCTGCAAACGATTCGGCGCGAGGGAATTGACATCGTGCATCTCAACACGGCTCTCGTGCCGCTTTCAATCGGGCGCGATTTCGCATTGGCGTCGGCGGCGCGAATCGCCGGGCAACCAATTTTACTGCACCTGCACGGCGGACGTTTTTTGATGAATGAATTTGAAAGCCGCTCTCTCGCCGCGCTCGCCGAGAAAATGTTTCGCCTCGCAAGCGTCATCGTCGTCCTCAGCGAACACGAAAAAGAAAGCCTTGAGAGTCGCTGGCGTAATTTGGACGTGCGAATTTTGCCGAACGCCGTTGCGTTGACTGAAATTCCGCCAATCGAACGCGCATTAAAAGAAGAAAAAACAATCGTTTTTCTCGGACGGCTGCACGAATCGAAAGGTTTGCACGAAATCATCGAAGCGTGCCGCGTCTTAAAAAACGAAGGCTTTAATTTTCAGTTTAAATGTTTCGGCGCAGGCGCGCTCAAAGATTTTTTTGTCGGCGAAATGTCACGGATTCTCGGCGATAAATTTTATTTCGGCGGCATTGTGGCGGGCGCTGAAAAGTGGCGACAACTCGCGTCGTGCGACATTTTTCTGCTGCCGTCGCGTTACGGCGAAGGTTTGCCGATGGCGATGCTCGAAGCGATGGCGGCAAAATGCGTCGTTGTCGCCTCTGATGTCGCGTCGGTTCGCGCAGTGATTAAAGACGGCGAAAACGGCTTTACGGTCGAGCCGTATAACGCGGCGCAAGTAGTTGAAAAGTTGAAATTTCTTCTTTCAGAGAAAGCCCATTGGGAAAGCCTGCAACGACAGGCGCGAGCCACCGTCGAAGAAAAATTTGCGTTTGAAGATTACATTGTAAAGTTACAGAGCCTTTACGCTGAAATATCTTCGCTTGAGAAAAAACAGTAAAATTTCCGTTAGCTTTATCCAGCCGAAACGCGCGCGACTTCTCGGTTCATTCTGCCCGTCAGCATATAAAAAACCATTTTATAATCGGAGACGAAAGACCAGAGCGGGTATTTAAAAGTCGCCGGTTTGTTGTGTTCGACGAAAAAATGCGCGAACCAAGCGAAGGCGTATCCGACGATGAGACACAGCGGGAAATAAAGCCAATTGCCGCTGCGAACGATCCAGACGAGCAAAATCATACTGAGCATCGTGCCGACGAAATGCAGATAGCGCGTCAGCGGCTGACTGTGTTCGGCGACGTAAAAATCCCAAAACTCCGAGTATGTTTCGATTGGTTCATTTTCTGTTTTCATTACTTTTTTAGCGCATCGCTGAAGTTAAAAAGACGGCGGCGATAACGCCGACGAAATTAACCGCCGCGCCGGCGACGACAAAAAAGGCAATCGCCAACAGCGCAGCGAGCCAAGGATTGAAAAATCTTTTTTCCCTTAAATACTTCGCGCCCGCCGAACTCAAAACTGCTGCGGCGAGCGAACAAAGTACAGCCCAAACGCCAAACAATAACAAGCCCGGCACGGCTTCGTCGCCCGCGAAACCGTTAAGCGAAAGTATCAACACAAAGAACAGCACAAAGCCGATACCGATGTTTGCCAACGCCGTTATTATAAAAGTTGCCGCTTTCATTTAGTTCTTAGTCTCTAGTCCTTTGACCTTCACTTCGTTTGAGAAAATCTCGATTGATTCCAAAACGAGCTGAAGGGCAAAGGACTAAGGACAAAAATCTAATTTACACGAGCCGCTAAATTTTGAAAACTCGCCGCCGCTCTCTTTCTGATTTCGTCTAAATTGTCGTCAATCAGCAACTCGCCGTTTTCATAAACGACGCGCAACGCCGAGCGTTCAGCGGAAATTTGTTCGAGCCGTTTGAGCTTAACAGTTTCAAATGCGCCGCCGTTTGAAATCAAATCGAGCCGCCCGCGCTTGCTCGTTTTCCCGCTGTCGGTAATCGGCTGTTTATAAACTTCGCGGCGTTTGCCGTCCACTACAATCGCCGAACATTTGTATGCGAAGCGCAAAGTGTCACGGTCAATTTTCTGAAGAAGGCTGCCGCCGATGCCGAATGCGATGTTCGAGGCGGAAAAGCCCTCATTTTTCAATCGCTGCAAAATCGCTCGAATTGACGCTTGATTTACGCCGTCGCCTTGAATGATTCGCACGTTTTTCAAAACTTTATAATTTTTTGAATTCGTCTCAAAGCCGAATTTTTCGCCCAAGATTTGCGCAACGCGCGAAACGACTTCGACCGGCTCGCCCGAATCGGGGCGAATCACAACGGTCGCGCCCGAATCTACGACCGCTTGTTTCAATTGCTCGCCCCAAACCTTTTCGACAGCGTTGTAAATATCCCACGAATCGGAAACGACGGCGACGAGCGCGCCGGGCTTGGCAAAATGTTTCAAAATATTGCGATAAGCCTCGAGTTCATTTTCGCGTCCCCAACTTGTAATGGTCGAATGTTCCGCCGCCGGTATCGAAAAACCAGCCATTTGGCAATGATAAAATCTACGATGCAAAAGCAAAGCTGCCATCGTATCGCTTCCAAGAAAGTTAATCAGATGCGCCGCGCCGCCGATTGCCGCCGTTTCCTGCGAAGACACGCCGCGCCCGCCGAAGTCGTGAACCTTAAAAAGAATTTCCGAGTCTGCGTCGTCAGCCGTTTCCCGCAAAGATTTATAAACATCCTGTTTTATTTGCCAGCTTTGCGTCGCAACGGTAATCGCATACCAAATTCTCATCAACTGCGATTCAAACCAACTGCCGAGCCACGCGAATTCGTCGTCGGTCGTCTCGACCGTCATCAAAACATTGTGTAGCGGCACAATCGAGCCTTCCGGCACGGCGCGAATCCGCAAAGGCAATTTGCCGCCGTGTTTTTTAACCAAGCGCGTCCAGCCGTCGTAATTAAACGGCAAACCGTGCGCCTCGATAACTTCTCTGGCTTCTTCAACCATCGCCTGCGTGAACGGCGCGAGAAAATAATTTTTCAGTAAATACTGAAGCCCGAAAAAAACCGTTTCATTCCAATCTCTGTCGCTGCCGCGTGATTCGAGATAGAAAAAAGCCCTGGTTGTGTTCGGCGGATATTGCAAAAAATGACTCGCCTTGTAACTGTCCGTGTCAATTATTCTGTTAATTTCAAACATAATTTTTGTCTCCTTGTTCGGCTCTCTACCCGAAAGCCTATTTCGATTTGGGATTTCGGATTGCTTTCTTGAATCTGAAATCTTCATTTGCAAATTATTTAATTTTTGAGAATCTCGAGGAACGCGCTAGAGATTCTTCCTGCGCCTGCGCGCCGCCCAAAAAACCGCCGCCCGGATTTTTTGCCGATGCGAAATTCAAAACAAACGGATTTGCGTTTTCGTCTGCCTTGCAAATTCGTTTCGCCGCTTCGAGCGTCGTTTCGTCCGTTACTTCAAATTTCGTTTCGCCTGCTGTTTTCGTTAAATTAAATTCATTCGGAAAATCTTCGGCACGAAATAATTTTGAATTTTCGACGGCATAAACCGTTTCGTTTTTGATTGAAACAGTTTCGCCCAAATTATTTCGGTAATTTCCCGTTTCAATTATTTGTAGAGTTTCCTGAGCAAGTTCTTTTCTTCTCGGATTGTTCATAATTTCTCCTTTTCAGCTTTCTACATGAAAGCCTATAAACCTAAAAAATACCTGATAATGCTTACGTGATCTTCAAAAAATTCTTCTTCCTTTTCGCCCAACGCCGAGAGCGGCAGCCAGAAGGCTTTGGCGGCATCGTCGCCGCCTTTGACGCGCGGGAGACCGTCTTTCAAACTTGGCTCAATCTCGATGAAGTACGCGAACGTGACGGTTCGCCCGCGCGTGCTTCGGTCGGGGTAATCGAAGGCGTGCGAATTTTTAATGCTGCCGCGCAAAACTGCCGCCGGAACTTTGATTTGTGTTTCTTCTTTTAATTCACGAATCATCGAATCTTCGAGCGTCTGGTCAGGCGCGAGAAATCCGCCGGGCAGCGCGAGCAAGCCTTTGCCCGGATGAACGCGGCGGCGCACGACGAGAACGTGACCGCTTTGGACGACCACCGCGTCGGTCGTCACGAAAACGGGCGCGAACGGCACGCCGGTAAAGCGCGTGTCCTGTTTGTATTTACGAATATATTCAAACTCGCTTTCGAGCGGCGCGAAGAATTCGGTGGTTTTGAAAATCTCCAAATATCTCGCCACGGTTTCGGGAACGAGTTCGCGCCAAGCGTCATCTCCAGCGAAATACTTTTCGCGGATTACGGTCGCGTTGCTGCTCAAAAGTTTTTTATCCGAAGAGTAAAATTCCTCGAAATTCCACTGCGGGAAAAGATTCAGGTAATAGGAGCTTTTGTCTTTGAAAAATCCAATGACGGCAATGCGCGCGTGTTCCGCGTTTTCATTTTCTTCGACAATCTCGCCGACGATGTTTTGTATTTCCGCCGTCCAAACGTGGTCATTATACGGATAATCGCGCACGGCGCGAAAAATTAGACGATGCGCTTCCGCCGGAAAACAGGCGCGGATAATTTCCTCGCGCATCGCGGGCGTGAACGGGTTTTTTACGTCGGGCGCGCTTCGCGCTGAGCCAAGAATGACAATGACTGTTTCGGCTAAAGTTAAACTGTGCTGGATTAAAGATTGATGTGCTAAATGGAAGGGCTGGAAACGTCCGATGACGATTCCGTAATCATATTTCTGGTTCATTTCTTCAACACTCTCCGTGTTTAATTTTCGTCGCTCAACCCGAACGACTATTTCACCAACATAAACCTTTACGATTCGTTTCGCAAACTGGTTGCGACTTTTTGATTGTAAAAATAAAAAAGTTGCGATCGCCAAACGGCGATCGCAACTTTTTGTATGTCTGAATATTTACTGTGGATTTAAAACGACTTTGCGCCAGGTGTTTTTATCAACGTTAAACTTATCGTAAGCCATCGGCGCTTCTGACAAATTCAAGCGATGCGAAATGACAAACGACGGGTCAATTCTGCCTTCTTCGACGGCGGCGAGCAGACGCGGCATATACGCCTGCATATGCGTCTGTCCCATTTTGAAGGTCAAGCCTTTGTTAAAAGCCGCGCCGATTGGGAATTTGTCCATAAATCCGCCGTATGCGCCGGGAATCGAAACCGTGCCGCCTTTGCGCACGCAGAAAATAGCCTGCCGCAGCGCGTGCGGTCGGTCGGTCGCCAAAAAGACGGCGGCTTTCGCATAATCGAGAAGCGCGTCAACCGATGTGCCGTGCGATTCGAGTCCAACCGCGTCAATACACGAATCGGGTCCGCGTCCGCCAGTTAAATCTTTTAATTTGTCGTGAACTTCCGCGTCGTCGAAATTTATCGTCTCGACATTTTCGCTGTTGGCTTTCGCAAAATCGAGCCGGTCTTGATAATGGTCAATCACGATGACCTTTTCCGCTCCCAACATAAACGCCGATTTTACAGCAAACTGCCCGACCGGACCCGCGCCCCAAATCGCCACCGTGTCGCCCGGCTGGATGTTGCAGTTGTCCGCCGCCATAAAGCCGGTCGGAAAAATGTCCGACAGAAATAAAACCTTTTCATCGTCAATCGAATTCGGAACTTTAATCGGTCCTACATCGGCGAACGGAACGCGCGCGTATTCGGCTTGCCCGCCCGCGAATCCGCCCATCATATGCGAAAAACCGAAAAGTCCCGACCCGGCAAAGCCGTAAACGGTTTCCTGCCCTTCGGGTTTCGGGTTCGAGTTATCGCAAACCGAAAACATTTCGTGCTGGCAGAAAAAACAATTTCCGCAGGCAATCGTAAACGGCACGACGACTTTATCGCCCTGCTTTAAGTTGGTAACGGCTTTGCCGGTTTCGACGACCTCGCCCATAAACTCGTGTCCGAGAATGTCGCCCTGCATCATCGAAGGAATATAACCGTTGTAAAGATGCAAATCCGAACCGCAAATCGCCGTTCTCGTTATTTTGATAATCGCGTCGCGCTCGTTTAAAATTTTCGGGTCAGGCACTTCCATCACCTGTACGCTGTGTTTTCCCATCCAACAAACTGCTTTCATTTTATTATTCTCCCCTGTAATATTTTTCTAAATAAAAAAAGAAGTAGAGATAAAACGTCAATTGAAATTAATCTCTACTTCTGGATTTTACGCCGACGCGGACGCTTTTTTCGCTTGCGGTTCGCGTCCCGAAGGCTGTCCTTCGACGGTGATGATTTCGCCGGATTCCATCATACTTTTGAAGCGGTATAAATCGCCGTAAACCTGCTGGCTCGGTTCTTCGCCGAAAAGTTTGGCGACGAGCGAACCGAGTTTGCCGCCCGGCGCTTCATACGTCAAAACCACACGCACTTCGGTTCCACGCGTCGAAGTCGGTCTAAACTCC
>CADCUR010000279.1 GCA_902805935.1 uncultured Pyrinomonadaceae bacterium | reverse complement strand
ATCGCTTGTCGTTATCGCCTTCATCGGTCTGTGCGTGATAATCGGCTGGCATTTGCGCGTTCAGGGTCTGGTGCAGATAATTCCGGGCGCGATTCCGATGCAGTATAACACCGCTTTGTGCTTTATTCTGCTAGCTTCGAGCGCGGGCGCAATAATTACGAAGCGCGTTCCGCACGCGTTAGCCGTTTTGGGCGGCGGTTTGGTCGGTTTGTTCGGTCAGCTGGTTGTTTTTCAACACGTGACGGAAAAATCGCTCGGCATTGACACGCTGTTTTTTTACCCGTGGGATCAGACGCTCTCTGCCGATCCGGGGCGAATGGCTTTAACCACCGCCGTCTGCTTCGCACTTTCGGGATTTACGGTCGGTCTTTTGACTTTGTGTCCGCGCGCATTGATAGGTTTCGTTCTCGCGCACACTTTTCCTTTGAGCTTCGGGATAACATCGCTGCTCGGCTATCTGTTCGGTATCACGTATGTTTTGCCGTTTCGTTTGGGCAGCCAGATGGCGATTCATACGGCGACGGCTTTCACGATTTACGGCGACGCGATGCTTTATTATGCGTGGTGGTTTGTTCCGCGGCGAGCCGACGACGATTTGCCGAGATGGATGCCCGGCATCGCCGTCGTGATGATTCCGGTTTTTTTCGTCAGCTTCGGTTCTTCTTTCCTGAACGATTCTCTGGCAGCCCGCTCGATTCAAGTGCTTTTGGCATTTATCGGAACGACGCTTTTGGCTCTCGCTCTGCACAAATTATTACAGGCGCGAATCATTTACAAAGGTTTAATTTTAATCGCCGTTCCGATGCTTTTCGTGCTGGGGTTTGTCTGGCTGGTTAATGAGCAGAAACGCGAAGGAGAAAAGGCGCAAAATCTGACATTGCATTCAAAGGAAGTTATCGCGCGCGCCCATTCATTAACCGAAAACCTGATAGATGCTCAGTCTAGCGTTCGAGGCATCTCGCCAACCGCGTGCTGCACACCAAAGACGGCGAGCAGGCGTTCGAATTTATTTTCGCGGGCGGCGAGTATGCCGGTCCCCGGTCGAGCGCACGCCGAAGGTGATTCTGCTCGATTTAAAACTTCCGAAAGTCAATGGCATCGAAGTTCTGAAACGCATCAAGGCGGACGAGCTCACGAAAAACATTCCCGTCGTCGTTCTGTCTTCTTCGCGCGAGGACAGCGACCTCAACAAATGCTACGAGCATGGCGTCAACAGCTACATCGTCAAGCCGGTCGAATTTGAACATTTCGTCAGGGCGGTTTCGGATTTGGGATTTTACTGGCTGCTGCTCAACCAGATGCCGCAATAGTTTCAAAAAATAAAATTAACTTTCTCTTTGCCGTAAATAGCAAAATTTATGAATAAAAAACCCCGCATTCTTATTCTCGAAGACAATCCCGCCGACTGCGAATTGGAAATCCGCGAGCTGCGCCTGGCGCAGCTCGACTTTGAATCCGAATGGGTCGAAACCAGAGAAGCATTTCTCGAGGCATTAAAAGATTTTCAGCCGGATGTGATTATTTCGGACTACGGACTGCCGCAATTTAATGGATTGGAAGCGCTGCGCCTGCTCAGAGAGATCAATTTCGACACGCCGTTTATTTTATGCACCGGCTCTCTGACCGAAGAAGTGGCGGTCAGGTGTATGAAGGAAGGCGCAACTGACTATATCCTCAAATCGAGCCTCAAGCGATTGCCGTCCGCCGTGCTGAACGCTTTAGAAAAGAATGAATCCCACCGCGCGAGAAAAGAGGTGATTGCCGCGCTCCAAGAAAGCGAAGCGCGTTACCGTCTGCTCGGCGAGGGCATAATGCATCAGGTCTGGACGGCGCAGCCGGACGGCAAACTCGATTACGTCAATCAAAGAACGCTTCGCTACTTCGGAATGACGGGCAAGCAATTAATCGGCGAAGGCTGGCAGGCGGTCATTCACCCGGACGATTTGCCGACGGTCGTCGAACACTGGACGAAATCCCTCACGACGGGCGCCGATTACGCGGTGGAATTTCGACTGAAAAGGGCGGACGGCGATTATCGCTGGCATTCGGGACTCGCCACCGCCGGACGCGACCCAGACGGCAATATTATCAAGTGGTTCGGAACGAACACCGATGTTGAGGACAAAAAATCAGCCGAGAAAATTCAGCGCGAAAGCGAATACAAGCTCAGAACTTTGCTGGCGAGTATGAGCGAAGGCTTGGTGCAGGTCAATAACGACGAGGTAATCGAATTCGTTAACGACCGCTTTTGCGAAATGTCCGGCTACGCGCGCGGCGAAATGCTCGGCAAAATCACTTACGAAATTTTATTCGACGAGGAAAACGGCAAATTCGTCAGAGAAGCCAACCGTCTTCGCTCGAAAGGCATTTCCAGTCAATACGAATTGCCGTTAAAGAAAAAGACCGGCGAGACGTGGTGGAGCATCGTCGGCGGCACGCCGATTACAAACGCCGAAGGCGAAGTTGTCGGCACGATGGGCGTTTTTACCGACATCACGACGCGCAAACGCGCCGAAGAACAACTCTTGCACGACGCTTTTCACGACAGCTTAACCGGACTCGCCAACCGCGCTCTGTTTATGGATCACCTGCGGATGACGATTGAGCGCGGCAAAAGCCGCCACAGCAATTCTTACGCGATTTTGTTTCTCGATTTTGACCGCTTCAAAGTCATCAACGATTCGCTCGGACACTCCGAAGGCGACAATTTGCTCAAATTTATCGCGCAGCGGCTTAAAGTGGCGACGCGCACGGGCGATTTGGTGGCGCGTCTGGGCGGCGACGAGTTTGTCGTTTTGTTAAGCGAACTCGCCGAAGACGGCGATGCCGTCAAAGTCGCCGAACGGATCCAGGACAGCTTGAAAAATTCGTTCGATTTAAACGGACATGAAATTTTCATCTCCGCCAGCATCGGCATCGCGCTCAGCGCGTCGGGACATAAACGCGCCGAAGATATGGTGCGGGACGCCGACATCGCAATGTACCGCGCCAAAGCTAAGGGCAAGGCGCGTTACGAAATTTTCGACCAGGCGATGCACCAGCACGCTTCAAAGCAACTGCGGCTCGAAACCGAAATGCGCCGCGCTCTTGACCGTGAGGAATTTTTGCTGCATTACCAGCCGATAATCAATCTCGAAACCGGACGGCTGATCGGATTTGAAGCCCTTGTGCGCTGGCGACACCCGGAGCGCGGAATGGTTCCGCCGTTCGAGTTTATCGGCGCGGCTGAGGACAACGGCTTGATTCTGCCGTTGGGAGCGTGGACTTTGGAGGAAAGCTGTCGGCAGTTGCGCGAGTGGCAGGACGCAAATCCGGCGGCGGAAAATTTATCGGTCAGCGTCAATTTTTCGAGCAAGCAATTTTCGCAGCCGGATTTGGCGGAACAAATCGCCGCGGTTCTCAAAAAAACCGGACTCGACCCGCGCTGCCTGAAGCTGGAAATTACGGAAAGCCACATTATGGATAACAGCGAAATGGCGGTCGCCACAATGAATCGACTGCGTTCGCTCGGCATCGAACTGAGCCTCGACGATTTCGGCACGGGCTATTCTTCTTTGAGTTATCTGCACCGTCTTCCGGCAAGTTTCTTAAAAGTTGACCGCTCGTTTGTCAGTTTAATGACAGACAACTCGGAAAATTCCGAAATCGTTCACACGATTATCAAGCTGGCGCAAAATCTGAAAATGCACGTCGTCGCCGAGGGAATCGAAACCGCTGACCAATTGGCAAATCTGCGGCAATTAAACTGTGAATACGGTCAAGGGTATTTCTTCTCCGAGCCTTTGGAAGCGGAAAAGGCGGAAATTTTTATCAACGAAAATGCCGGAAATCTGTCAGATTCGCAGATTCTCGAACGCATCAAACTTGGACAGAACATCGAGCATTATGAAACAGCGCGCTTGCGAAAGAACGGCGAAGCAATCAGCGTATCGCTCCCAATCTCTCCAATCAAGGATTCCGGCGGCGCGATTACGGGCGCGTCGGCTATCGCCCGCGACATCACCGAACAAAAATAAATCGAAGCCGAATTGAAAAGGCGCACGATGTCGCGCTCGAATCGGCGCGTCTGAAATCGGAGTTTCTCGCCAGTATAAGGTTAAATTACAATTATGACCGTCGCGGCGACCACTGGTTAACGTCAAAGCGAAAGACCATTTGACACTCGAAATAAAACTCGTCGCACCGGGTTAGCGCATCGCCCGTCGCCGCGAAGCAATTTCAGGCGAAAGCCAAAGCGGACGGCGAATACATCATCGCGCCTTTGGTGGAACAAGCCGCGCAGAGATGATTGCTGACCAGACTGCGAAAGAATAAATCATTCAGACAAACTATAAATAAAAAGGCGTTCAAAGTTGGACGCCTTTTTTGTTGATACTTTTCAGGTTCGTTCCGCGCACTATAAATTGAGCGCGTGTTATCGAAATTATAAAACGCGCCCGAAATTATAAAAATTTACAAGGAGATAATAAATTATGAATACAGCAACAAGCGCCGCAAACGCACCGCAAGCGATGCCGCCCGAAGCCGTCGTGATGCAAATGGTGATGGGCGGTTTCGTGGCGCAAGCCGTTTATGTGGCGGCAAAGCTCGGCATCGCCGATTTGCTCGAAACGAAACCTCAAAGCGCGGCGGATTTAGCCGAACAAACGAATATGAACGCGGGCGCGCTTTACCGCGTGCTGCGCGCTTTGGCGAGCGTGGGCATTTTTCGTGAAAGCGAACCGCGAACGTTCGCGCTCACGCCGCTTGCCGAAACGCTTTTGAGCGACTCGGCAAACAGCGTCAAAGACGCTGCCATCTGGATGGGCGAAGAACCTCATTGGCGCGTTTACAGCGAAATGCTGTGGAGCGTCGAAACCGGAAAGCCGGCTTGGGAGCGCGTCCACGGTCGCGAAGTTTTTCCGTATCTGTTCGAGGAAAACGCGCCGCTCGGCGAAATTTTCAACCGCGCGATGTCCGGCTTTTCGCGCCAGGCGATTCCGGCGGTCGTCGAGGCTTACGATTTTTCAAACATTAAAACGCTCGCCGACATCGGCGGCGGTTACGGACATCTGCTCGCCGGAGTTTTGAACGCGAACCCGCATTTGCGCGGCGTGTTGTTCGATTTGCCCCCGGTTTTCGCGGGCGCGGCTGAATTGCTCGAAAATGAAAACGTGATTGACCGAACCGAACTTGTGCGCGGCGATTTCTTCGAGGAAATTCCGGTGTCGGCGGACGTTTATCTGCTCAAACACATCATTCACGATTGGGACGACGAGCGAAACGTTAAAATCCTCAAAAACATCCGCGCGGCGATGCCGGACGGCGCGAAAATTTTAATCGTTGACGCGGTGATACCGGAAGACAACGAACAGCATTTCGGCAAAATTCTCGACCTTGAAATGCTCGTTTCGCCCGGCGGTTTGGAACGAACGGAAAGTCAATTTCGCACACTTCTTACCGAAGCCGGTTTTCGTCTGACTCGCATTATACCGACGCGCTCGCCCGTGAGCATTGTCGAAGCGGTCAAAGCTATTTAATCGAACGAGGAAAAATCACGAAATAAAAGCGGCGAATTTTTGGCTCGCCGCTTTTATTTCGTGATTTTTGCTGCGTAGCCGAGCAGGAAAAATCCCAAAGTTACGCCGCCGACAAAAACCCAGCCGCTGTTTTCCCGACCAATTAACGCGCTCGAAGCGAAAAACAAAGGCAGTGCGAAACCACACAGAAACGGCGGGACTACGCGCCAGCCGCGCCACACGCCACTTTTCCAAACGGCGATGCCGACAATAATCATCAAGACGTGGCTAAACGGATAAGCCATATCCGTAATAAAGAAGATTGTGCTTTGCCTTAAATTAGGCGCAGCGTATTCCAGCACATTGAACCACATTGCCATAAACAAACCGATGATTTGCACCGCAAAAAGAATGGCTGCGCCGATTCCGTTTCTCGTTACGCGCTGCCGCCGCATCGCAATCGCGCTCGCCATCGCACCGCACAAATAAATCACGCCGAACATGCTCGAAAAAATTTGATTCGGATTCGGCTCGTCGTAATTACCCGTATGAAATAACGAACCGACATAGAGCGCGGGCGCACATATCATCCCGATCATTCCGAGGATGCGGTTTGTATTAATCGAATTTGCCGGATTAATAGTTAAATTTAATTGATTGGATGACATCAGACACCTCAAGAAATTCAAATTGTTTGTCGGTGTTAAGGCGAGAAAAAATTAAATTTCGTATCGCGGCAGTGAAATTTATTCGATACCGCGATACGAAATTGCTCGAATCTAAATTTGCTGATTAATCGTTCGTGCGCGGGTAGCAGAGAATATCTTTGACTTCCGTCTTGCCGACCTCGCGCATACACAGATATTCTTTGCCGTCTTTTGTGCCGACCTCAAAGTTGTAACTTTTCGCCTCCAGCTCTTTGTTCTTCTCTTTATTGGAAGACGGCGAACAACTGTAAGTGTTGAGCCAGTAATCTTTGACGGGCGTAAAAGTTATCACGTCGCCTGCGATTGAAATCTTGCCGCGCCGGTCGTTCCAGAGCGTCGTCGTGCAGCCGTAGAGCGTTGATTTCATCAGTCCGGCGTATTGAAAAGTGCCGTCCGAATTGATTTCGTAACCGATTGAACTGCCGTAACGCGAGGCGACCGCGCCGGTCATCGTATTTTTCTCCTGCAAAATCGAAGCGCTGCCTTCAAACCATTTGCCGACTAAATTTTCCGGCACGGAAGAGCGAGTTTGCGCCGCAATCGAACCAACTGTCAATAAAGTTAAAATAATTGCTGTTATGTATTTCATTTTTACTTTCTCCTGAATATTTTTCGCGCGGTTTTATTACGGGCGCGTTTTTGTTCTGCATCTTTAAACGCGAAAAATTTCGGAGAAAAGTATCAAAAAAATTTTAAGTGTAAATAAATTCGCGGAGCGACGATATTTTTATTTTCTCTAAATCGAATCGTTTGATTGAACCTTTTCTCTCTCGTCTTGCGCACTACAGTTTAGAAGCCGAAATTTCTGCGGCAATAAATTCAGTATCAACGGAGACGAGAGCGATGCAAGTCCCAAATTTTATTCAAAAATCATTCAGACAAACTTTTAATTTTATTTTATTGGCAAGCGTTTTGTGCGCGGCGTTTCCCGCTCAAGCGCAAAGGCGAGCGGCGGCGAAATCAACAAAAACAAGCGCGGTTAATAACGCTCCGAAACAAAATCAGTCGGCGGCAAAATGCAACGGCTGGAGCGGGATTGTTACTTTTTCTAAAACTTTGAAAGAAGATTCTAATGAAAAAGCGAAAAACCGGATTAAAGGAACGACGCACCACATTACAAGCCGCGATTATAATTACGCGGGCAAGATATTCGTTAACGGTTTGAATCCGAAGCAAATCCAAACAAAAGCGCAAGTCGTTTTCAGCGATACGGACAAAAAATTTAAACGATACGTGCAAAACGACACTTGTTTTTATGACGGGAAAGGCTCGCGCGAGCAGTGGGGCGAGACGACCGATAACCACGTCACCAAAGCCTTTGGCGAAGGCGAGGCTGATTTTTCGATGAACGTCTATCCAGCCGGCGGAGTTTACCAGTTTAGTTTTCGGTTTCCTGAAATTACGGGGACTTACAATCGAGAAGTTAAAGTAGTGAGGGGCGGTTGGTGTCAGCCGAAAAACAACGAGGGCAGTAACAACTCAGCCGCTTCGCCGACGAAAGTCGAAGGCGAAGGCGATTTAGTCGAAGAACAGCCAATTGACCCGAAGAACCCGGACGTGCTTTCCGGCAGCAAAACTTGGGACACGAGTTCGGCGAACGTAAAAAGTTTTGTTTACACGGTAACGTGGAGCTTTAAACGCTGTCCGGCGGAACTGGAAATTCTTGATGTCGAATTTGCCGAGCATCCGTATCCCGATTTCGAGACGTGGAAAAAAATCGAAGACGAAGAAACGGTTGACAGCAACATCGTCCGCATCCGCGCGAAAGTCGTCAATTACTCAAGCGAAACCAAGTTTCCGAAAGTCGAATTTAAGGAATTAAAAGAAAACATCACGCTGGAGAACGGCGAAACGAGCATCTCGATTGCGCCCGGCGAAATCCGCGAAGTTGATTATTTGTGGGACACATCCGGTTTTGCGTGGGTAACGGGCGGTTTCCCGATGTCGCGCCGCCAAATCAAAGTCGAGTTGACCGAAAAACAAACGCGCGAAATGACGAAAGAAATCGTCATCACGCCGCGTCCCGTCGTTTTGGCGCACGGGCTTTGGGCGGATCATACGTCTTGGGACGGTTACGACAAACTTTTCTATAAAGCGCATTCTTCGATTTGGCGCACGTTCGCCGTCGGCAAAGATTCGTCTAACGGGCGTATGAACACGGGCGAGAAAGGAACCTGGAAACCCGCCAAATCAATCATCGAAAACGCCGAACAACTCGGAAAACAGATAGAGTTCGTGCAAAAAAGTATGAACGCCTGGCATCTGGATGTCGTCGCGCACTCGATGGGCGGACTCATCACGCGCAGTTACATCAACGATTTGATGAAAGTCGCGCCGGACGGCAAGCCGACGATTGGAAATCTCGTGATGCTCGGCACGCCGAATATGGGTTCGCCCTGCGCCGATTTGATGGGTTTTACGTTCTGGTCATTGGGCAAACCCGTCAAATCGCTCGAACAACTGCGTCCGAAATACCTCGAAGGCTTTAACCGCGCGGTACGCAACCGCAAAGGCGTGAAATTCTCGAATCTCGTCGGCACGAGCGTTCCCGCAACCTGTCAATCAACCGTGTCCGGCGACGGCGTAGTCGAAATTCCGTCGGCAATCTGGGAAATCGGCGACATTCGCTACTCGAAAAACGTTCACACCGCTTTGACGAGCGAAGAAGATTTTTGGCGGCTCGTCTGGCGTAAACTTTCTGTCAGCCGTCTAGGAAATCACAATCCAGACCCGAAACAATATCAAGCGCAGACATTTGATTTTAATCGTCAATCTGAAAATTCCGTGCAGTTCATTAATGCAAATTTCGATGCGCGAGCCGAACAACAAGATGACTTCACCGCGCCGGAAAACACGAAAATCAACTTGGCGAAAGATGTAACGCTTCAACCGCGCCAGACAATCGAACTTGATATTTCAGCCGAAACGAGCGGCAGTTCCGCCGTTACTTTGATGGCGCAGCCTGCTGTTTCCGCGACGCTTGTTGACAACAAAGGCGCAATCGTCGGCAAAAGCGCGGCGAACTCGCCGGAAGCAAACGCTGATTTTCGCACGATTTCGATTGACAAATCGGCAACCGGCGGCAATTTGAAATTAAAGCTCGAAAACACGGGCGCGGCGGAAATCGGCGTTATCGTCGCGGCTTGGACAAACACAGCTCAAAACCAAATTTCGTTTACGCTTGCGGCGGAAAAGGCGAGTGCCGGACAGTTTCCGATTTTAGCAAAACTTTCCGTCAATAATTCGCCCGTCACAAATGCGGCGGTGAAGGCTCGAATCAAATCCGAAGACGGCAAAGCGACGGAAATCATTTTGCGCGACGACGGCGAAAGCGGCGACGGCGCGGCGAGCGACGGCGTTTATGGCGGACTGACGGAGAAATTGGCAAACGGCGAATACGCGATTGAAGCCGTCGCCGAGATGAATGGTCAAGTGCGCCTCGCCGCGACATCATTAAGCGTCGGCGCGATAACTCCGACAGCGCCCGCCAAAACAGCAACCGTCAAAGCGGTAAAAAAATAAGTCTTCAATTCGCAACAAAATAAGAGGCAACGCAAAGGTTTTTAATCCCTGCGCCGCCTCTTATTTTCTCAAAAGATAAAAGATGAATTTCAACTTTCCGCTTTTAATTTATCGTAAAGCCACGCTTTCGCCACGCGCCAATGCCGTTTGACCGTGATTTCCGAAACGCCCAAAACTTCAGCTGTTTCCGCAACCGACAAGCCGCCGAAATATCTGAGTTCGACGATTTTCGATTTTTGCGAATCGAATTTTTCTAATTCTTCGAGAGCTTCGTCGAGCGCGAGCAGCTCAAAAGATTTTTCGTTCGATTGAATGACGATTGATTCTTCCAACTGCATTTTCTCGAACTCACCGCCGCGCTTTTCAGCCGTGTGGCGGCGGGCGTGGTCAACCAGAATCTGCCGCATCACGTGTGCCGCCGCGCCGAAAAAATGCGCTCGGCTCTCCCAGCGCGACTCGCGTTGATTGACCAGCCGCAGATACGCTTCGTGAACGAGCGCCGTCGGCTGCAAAGTGTGATTTTTGCGGTATTCGCGGCTCAGATAATTACTCGCCAAACCGCGCAGTTCGGTATAGATGCGCGGCAGAAGCGCGTCAAGCACGGCGGTGTCGCCGTTGCTTAATTGAAAAAGCATCTGGGTTACGTCGTTCGGAGCCTCGTTATTCATAACTGAGAATTTATCTTAAATTTTTATATTACTTTTGCGACTTTAAATTACCGCCTTTTCCGCAATTTCACAATTTCCAATTCCGCCGTGAACCTTTTGCCGGCAGTTTCGCGCACTAAAGTTTGAAGCCGAAAACTTTAACCGGCGCAATTTTCAAAAACAAATAAAAACTATGAAACACCGAATTTCCAATCGTTCAAAACAAATTCCGAGCGTTGCCTTTTTCGTTTTCGTCCTCATCGCTGCGGTAAGTAGCGCAGCGGCGCAAACCGAAAATTTGCCGATTAAATCCTTGTCATATAAAGTTGACGGCAAAACCGATTATGTCAACGTGATGGGCGACGAAATGCCGCCGGTGCCGCAGTTTTCCGCCGTGTTGAAAAAAGCCGGTTACGTTCGCGGCTGCGTCAAAAACTCTTTAGGCGAACCGGTCGCGGGCGCGAAGCTCGGTTTGAAATCCGCACGGATTTATGACGGTTATCTCGCCGCCGCAGCCGAAACCGATGCGTCGGGCTGTTATGAAATCAAAATTCCGACCGGCGGCGCGCGTTTCGATTACGCCGGTTACACGGTGAAATACAGCCGCGGTCAAGCCGCGCTCGGACTTCATCCGGCTGACGGCGATTTGAGCGAAAGCTATCCGGCGGCGACCGGCGCAATCGAAAATTTCGTGATGCTGCCTTACGGCATCGCCAACCGCGAAGACGCAAGCAACAATCCGCGTTACCGAGCGAATTATTACGGCGGCACGTTTTTGATTCGTTATTTTATCGGCGGTTTCGACCGGATGCTCAAGCCGGGCGAGGAAATTTTCATCGCGCTTAAACCCGTGAGCGTCTTGAGCGACAAAAGCCCGTTCGCCCGCGCTTTTGTCATTCGCAAAATTGTGGAAGACAGCTCGCTCGGCGAATTTTACATTTGCAACGTCCCCGTCGGGCGTTACGAAATTTTCGTTACGGACGCCGGCGGCAAATCGCTGAAAATGCGGCAGAAAGCGCCGACCGATTCGGTTTTCGGCATTCAGCCGACCGAGACGACGGGCAGCGCGCAGCTCATTTTCAATCCGCTTTCGGCGGACGCGAAAACGGCAGTCGCTTCGCGCGGAAATTGGACGGATTTGGAGATTATCATCGAGCGCCCTTAAATTTTCTGACTCTAACGGAATCTTGCCGCTGCTCGTCGCGATGACGAAATCAGACGGCGTTCCAAATTCTTTGGACGCACGGTAATTTGTTTAACTGAGGAGAGAAGAATGAAAAAGTTGTTTTTAGGAATTTTAGGATTTGTTTTGGCGTATGTTTTTATCGGCGCTCTGCTCGACAAGGTTATCTTTCCCGAAGCGGAACCCGGCTCGGATTATTTCCCGCGCGAAGGTCAGGTGTTTGTCAGCAAGAGCGAAGGCTTTCGCCAAACCGTCCTTAAACGCGAAAACGGATTTGTTTGGACGGAGTTGTTGCTTGAGCCTCACGCTCCGGGACCGCACGAACACATTCATACATCACTGCCCGAAAATTTTATCGTCACCGAAGGAACGTTAAGCCTTATGGTTAATGGCGAAAAGAAAATTTTAAGACCCGGCGAGTCGCTGCTGGTAAATCCCGGAACTTCGCACAAACCCTTTAATGAGACGGATTCCCAAGTTGTCATCAAACCTCCTCTCACGCCTGAATACGCGCTGACCGAAGAGTTCACCGTGTTTCTGACGCAGGCATACGGTTTCTTTAACGAATCCGAATCGAACACCCAACTGCCTAAGGCTTTGCTGCAAATGTCAAGATTCAGCCCGAAATACGAACTCTGGCTCGATAGCCCGCCGGTTCCTCTACAAAAGGCTTTTTACTTTGTAATCGGTCCGACGGCGCGGCTGCTTGGCTATCGCACTCATTACGAAAAATATAAGCCGGGCAAGGAATAGAAAATACCGATGTGGATGCAAATTAAAAATTGCCGTTTTTCTACAATTCGATGATTTATTATTCGTCGTTGAACCTTTTGCCGTTCGTTTCGCGCACTAAAAATTGAAGCCGCAATTGCGGCGCAAAACAATTGACGCACGGCGGAGGAAATTTTATGCAGGCGGTTTTACAAAGAATCAATGTTTCGGAAACATCTAACGAGAATGCTAAATTAAATCTGAAAATCACTTGGAAATATACGCTCGCGCTGTTTGCGCTGATGCGCTGCACGAGCGAACTGCACGAGCAGATTCATATCCAGACAGGTAGAATCATCTGCGGCGGTTACGGCGAGCGCGATTTTAACGTCTGGCAGCTCGCCGAAGTGTGCCGCGCCACGCAATCGGCTTATCTGGCAACGCTCGCCGGACCGCTTTTAAGTTTTGCGGTGATGTGGACGGGCGCGTTTTTGCTGCTCAAAGCCAAAAATTTGAATTACAAAGCCGTCGGTTTTTCACTTGTCTTCGCGCCCTTGCCGTTCGCCCGAATTTTTACCGCGATGATGGGCGGCGGCGATGAAAAAGTCGTGCTGCTGGCGTTTCTGGAAAACGAGTTGAGTTTGGCGACAATCAAAATCTTAGCGGCTGTCATTGTCACGGCAATTTGTCTGCCGCCGATTTTGATTGCGTGGCGAAGCATTGAAAATCGCTTTGCCGCTTTGTATATCGCCGGCTTTTCGGTTCTGCCACTCATCATCGTCGGACTGTTTGTTTTCAAGTTTCTCAATCCGCTGCTGGCAAGCGGTTTTTTGTCGTCCGCGCCCGTTTTGGGAACGCCGCTGCTCGTCGTCCTCAATTTTTCGATGATGGCTGTTTTACTCGTCTTTAGCCGCAACTGGCTACTGGAAATTAACTCAAAACAGTCTTGATGTTTAAACAATTTCTGATAAAAAGCGAACTTCAACAGTTCGCTTTTTTTGTTTGAAAATTTCGCTGAACCTTTTGCGCGTCGTTTTGCGCACTAAAGTTTGAAGCCGTGATTTTAAGCGGCAAATTTTTCAAAAAACAAATAAAAATTATGAAACACCGAATTTTCAATCGCTCAAAACAAATTTTCGCCGTCGCCGTTTTCGCCCTGCTGATGGCGGGCGCGGGTTTGTCGGCGTTCGCTCAAACCGCAAATCAAAATGGGTCGTCCGACCCGTACGACAAGATTTTGGCGGACGGCAATCCGCCGCTGCGAGTCAAAGATGTAATGCGCACGATTCTGCTTTATGAATGGCTGTTCTCCGCCGGTTTCAGCTATGAGAAAAAGGACGAATTTCAAGCGGTGATCGTCTCCGAATGGAAAAATGGCAATCGTGAAACCATCAAATTTATCAATGAGGCGATTGCGCTTTCCGACCAGACAAATCAGATGAAAAAATACGCCGAGCGCGAAGCCGTCCGAGAGAAGACTCTGCCCGCAATTATAAACCAAATGAAAACGCAAATGAGCGACCCGAAACAGCAAATCTTGCGCGACGTTTACCGCCGCGCTAACGGCGCGAACAGCTTGGGAACGATTGCAGCCGAAACGAAAGTTTTGAAAACCGGCGGCGCGTTGAAAGATTTAGTCGGCGATTGGATGTTGCAAACCGGAACGCCGCCGGGCAATATGGCGACGGCGAAATTCAGCTTTTTGGCAAACGGGCGGGCGCAGTTTAGTTTGCTGAAAACTTCGCAAAAGGCTAATTGTTTTGCTACCGAAACCGCGATTAAAGAAGGAACTTTTGCTGTTGACGACGCACGTGTCGCGCTCGACTTTTCAAACAACAAAAAGCAGTTTATCAACAGTTGCCAGCCGAACGGCGTAAAAACGGAAACCTTTCCCGCCGAAAATCAAACGTTCACCTGGCAAATAAAGCGCGACGCACAGGAAATCATTCAACTCTGCTTGACCGGCGCGAACGGCGCGACGACCTGTTACCGCAAAGCCGGCTAACGAATCAAAATTTTGAGAAGAAAATACAATGTTTAAATTCTATAATCTGCTTTTTATCATTTATGCGGTTCAAACGCTGACCACGTTGCAAGCGGCTAATTTTGCCGCTTTTTTATTTGCGGCTCGGAAGAAATCGAAAAACTTTGATACTTGAAAATAAGTCGCTTGCCAGGCGGTCAATTTTGACCGCCTTTTTTCATTGATACTTTTTCGTTATCTTTCGCGCACTACAAATTGAAAGGGAAAGACACAGCTTATATCGAAGGAGAAATCAAAATGTTAAAAATTCATAGTTTGCTTTTTATTATTTGCGCGGTTCTGACGTTGACCGCATTGCAAGCGGCGGCGCAAACCGACAAAGACGCGCAGCCCGCGACAAATTCGACATTGAATAACGTGCGATTGCCAGCCGGAGCGCTGCGCGTCAACGACCGAAGCGTTCCCGCCGAAATCCGAGACACGCTCAGCAAGCTCATCGCATTGGGCGGCGAAAAAGTCCGGCAGGGCGAATCCGAAGTTTTGGTGTGGACCGGCGGCTTCCGAAATTCGAACCGGACGCAATTCGTCAGAAAATTCACCGAAAGTTTGCAAACCGGAGGCTGGACTTACGCGGTCAGCGAAGAAAACCCGGAGTTCACGGTTTTTAGTTCGGTCAATGCCGCCGAGCGACGCGGCATTATGGGTTTTTGGACAGCAAAAGATGATTTCCTTATGCTGGCATGGACGGAAATGCTGCCCATTAATTCGCCGAACAACGCTTCGTCCAAACCCGACAATCTTCCCGCGAACAACCAGACGCGCCCGAACGCAACCGGCAGCGACGGTTCGGCGAAAGTTGTGAACGTCGAAAAAAACCAACTGTCGATCAACGTGATGGGCAATGAAATGCCGCCGATGCCCGAATTTCCCGCGCTCGCTCCGAAGCCGAATCGTGTGCGCGGCTACGTCAAAGATTGGACGGGCAAACCGCTCGCAAATGCGGCAATCGGCATTCGCGCTTCGTATTTCGCCGGTCATTATTCGGGCGCGCAAGGCACGACCGATGCTAAAGGCTATTACGAATTCGTCGTCCCGAAAGGCTCGGCGCATTTTTACAACGCCGGTTATCAAATCGAATGGGGCGATGGTGTGGCAGCAGTCTCGCTTCATCCGGCGGACGGAAAACTCGACAGCTTTACAACCGTGGACGGCGCGGTGGAAAACTTTGTGATGCTGCCTTACGGAATAACTAGCCGCGAAAATTTGCAGGAATCTTCGCATCTTCCTTCTACCTTCTATGGCGGCGCTATCTTTCTCAACTGGTATTCGGCAGAGGCAAACAATGACAGCGCGCCGCCCTTCGCCGTTCGGGAAGGAGCAATGCTCGAAGTAACCTTAACGCCCGAAGGAAAAATGTTCAACGGGACGGCGGGACAGACAATCGTCATCCGTACGACTCTCGGCATGTCGGGCAGTTTCAGAATTCACAACATTCCGCTCGGACGCTACCGTATCAGCGTCAAAGCCGATGGTAAATCGCTTAAAATAAAAGACAACAAATCATACGAGCCGATGTTCGGAATGACGCCGGTCGAAGCAATCGGCGAGGCAAGCCTTTTATTTGTGCCGGACACGGCGAAGGCTTCGATGGTTGGTCCCGCATTCGGCGGGTGGAAATGGGTTAGTCTAAATGTCTCGACGCCGTAAATTATTGCTTTGTTTTTCCCGTAAAGGCAAAAAGATTTCAGCGCTTTGCGGGAAAAACAAATGCGGAGCAAAAAATATTCGCTCTCTGCGCTACGAGTTGAATCAAGAAGCCAACGAGTGCGAGATGCAAATCAAAATTCAAAAAAGACAAGGAGAAATTATATGTATAAGTTTGACCGGGTAACGAAAATTCTTTTAGGCGCGCTGATGGTTGGTGTTTGGGGTTTACTGCTTCAAACAATCATTCCGTTTTCACCTGCCGAAGCGCAATCAAAAACCGCAGCCGATCAATCGAGCCAAATCTCGCCCGTGATTAAAACGCGCGGTCTGATTATCGTTGACGAGCAAGGGCGCGAGCGCGTGATACTGGGTGCGCCGATGCCCGATCCGCCGGTAGAAGGAAAACCGCGCATCAATCCGGCTCACGGAATGATGATTCTCGATCCACAGGGTTATGAGCGATTCGTAGTCGGGTTATTAGACAACGGACAAATGTCAATGGGTTTTGACGCTCCGCCCGGAAAAGGCGACGACCGAAACCGCGAACGACTCCATTTCGTCGCCGACCCGGAAGGCGGCGCGATGATTCGATTTTTGAACAAAAAAACAAGCGTTCCGGGCTGGCTGCGTCTCGGCGAGGACGACAATCTTTATCTGGAATTTATTGATGTTCAGAAAGATAAAAACAAAGTCATTAAAAAGAGAATCGGAATGAACGGCGAACGGACGGTTGAAGAACCATTCAAGTAATTGACGGCTCGCCGCAGACGCAAAATTTCTTTCTGCCAATACTTTTTCGCGCGCTAATTCGTTACTGACGGAGCGCGTGAAAGAGTATGTCAAATTTATTTTTATTTACCGTGGAGTAAAAAAATTGAAATCGAATTTACCAGCAAAATCAGGGGTTTCAGGCGTGAACAGATTTTTATTTTAAGGAGTTTTAGGATGCGGCATTTAATTTTCAAACAAATGAAGGCAAACGGGAAGATTCGGAAATTGTGCTGAAAATTCTCGACACAATTCGCTTCGATTCCGCCGAAAAGTAAACGAACGAATCGAATTTCAAATTCGGCGGCGGTTTTTTTCCGGCGAAAATTTACGGCAAGCTGACATTTTTTCTGGGCAAAATGCGCGTTAGTTTGTGGAACGTAATTTCAAATTATCGAGGAAAAACAATGAACCGCTCAACACTTAAATCGCTGTTTTTATTTTTAACAATAATCGCTCAAACCGGATGCGCGCAAATGTTTTCGGCGGAAGCGACAAATCAGCGAAGCGACGAGATTTTATCAAACGCTAGTTCCGTTTCGTCGGCAAGCGAGATTTCTGCGAACAAACAAACAAAAGCCGCGCCGACGCCGAAACCGGCGCCGAAAAAACTGTCGAACGCCGTTTGCGGTCATCCGTCGAAACCTTGTCACCACAAACAAAAAGGATTCGACGATTGGGAATTATCGTTTCAAATGCCGGCGCGTCTCGCCGCGAATAAAACATATTCGTCCGCCGCTTTTTATGCCGTCATTGTTAAAAAATACGACGAAGGCTGCGACGAGTTAGATGTCAATCAGGCGGTCGAGCCTGAAAGAATCAAGCTGCAAAAGCGATTTCCGGCGAACAAGGTTTTTGCCGAATACAGTTGCCCGAATATGTCAGCCGTCGGCTACGATTTCGCCGGAAAAATGGATGAAGCGGGAGAAAGATTTTTGTATATGGATTACATCGCCGTTTATGCTGGCGAATCCATCGAAGAAGCGAAGCGTCTGCGCGAAGAGCTGCTCGAAGAATTTCCGCAAGCCGAGGTTAAAAAAATGACGGCGAACTTCGGCATTATCGAACAATAAAACACGATGACCAATTGATGAGGTAGGAAAACTTCCCGGTTCGCAAGCGGGCTTAACAACTGTTTCATTCGGCGCGGCAAACGACACGCCAGTTCCGACGGCTTATTTACCGCCGCCTTACCCCGCTTCGCCTGTGCCATAGGCTCATCAACGAATGAGCGGATTTCCGGTGCGGCGCAGCCAATTTTGATAGCGAGCGTCGTCGCGCAAAACGTCGAGCTGCGGGTCAACGCTGAGCCAAATTACCCAAGCGTCGTTGTCGGTAATTGCCGCTTCAAACTGCTCGAAGGCGCTGTCAATCTCGCCGATGTTGGCATACATCACGGCGAGATGAAACGGCGAGAAATGTCGCTCCCGCGCTTTCGTTTCGATTTGTCGGACGAGTTCGAGAGCTTCGCCCGTTTCGCCGAGTCGGTAAAGCGTCGCGGCAAGACCGCACAGCGCGAGCGATGTTCCCGGATTGAGTTCGGCGGCGCGGCGCGTTTCGGTCAAAGATTCTTCCAAGCGTCCGGCGGCTCGCAGCGTCCAGCCGTAAGTGCTGCGCGTGAAACCGAAATCGGGATGATCGGCAATCGCTTTTTCGTATTGGCGCGCCGCTTCGTCGAAACGTCGGGCGTGATAGAAAATCCAACCTAAATGCTGCTGATTGATCGGCGAGAGCGGATCGAGTTCGAGCGCCCGCCGCGCTTCGGCGATTGATTCGTCGAAACGTCCCGCGCTGGCTAAAAACGCTGAATACCAGATGTGTCCCCAGGGGTAATTCGGATTGAGTTCCAGCCCGCGCCGGCACAAATCTTCGGCTTCGCGCCATTTGAACGAAAGGGCGGAAAAAAGCGAGACAAAGCCCAGCACCGAATACGCTTCGCCGAGCGTCGCGTCGTATTCGATGGCGCGTTTTGCCGCCGTCCGCGCCGCCTCGAAATGCTCGCGCGGCGTGCCGACGCCGAATGCTCCGAGCCAGTAATGACACTCCGCCATCGAAGCAAAGGCGAGCGAGTAGCGAGGTTCGATTTGCACCGCCTCTGCAAAAAATTCGATTGATTTCAACAAAGAATCCGGCGTGAATTTATTCCATTGAAAACGTCCGCGCAAGTATGCCTCGTAAGCCGCCGGATCGTCGGTTCCGCGTTTGGCGAGTTGGCGGCTTTCTTCGCCGGTAAGCTGCGGAATCAGTAGCCTGCCGACCTTCTCGGCGACTAAATCTTCGAGCGTCAGAACATCAGCAGATTCCTCGTCAAACTTTTGCGCCCAAACAGTCGCTGCTTTTGCTACATCGAGCAACTGCGCCGAAACTCGCAGACGCGTTCCGGCGCGGCGAATCGTGCCGCACAACACAAAATTTACGTCAAGCTCGCGCCCGGCGGCAAACGAATCGGCGCAGTCTTGAAAACGCAAAATCGAAGAGGTCGGGCGCACTGTCAGCCGACGCACATTTGAAAGGCGCGTAATCATTGCATCAGCCAAACCGACGCCGAGATATTCATCGTCGGCGCTGCCGGTATTCGCGCCCAAGATTTTGAGGGGCAAAACGGCGATTGATTTTTCGCTCGCCGCAACATTCGACTCTTCAGTCGGTTTTTTTAGTCTCAATAACTTTCTCGCGCGGCGCGAGCGGATGTTTCATTCGCCTGAGCAAATCATCGAAGCGCGCATCATCGCGCAGTGGGTCAAACTGAGGGTCAACGTAAAGCCAGACGACCCAGACATCGCACTCGTCGAGAGCTTTTTCAAGCGATTCAAAAGCCTGTTCGCGCTCGCCCAAGCTGCAATAAATAATGGCGAGCATATACGGCGAAATGTAGAGCGTCGGCGCCATTCGGTTGATTGCGTCAAGCGTTTCCAGAGCCTCAGCGCGCTGTCCGTTTTCGGCAAACGCGGCGGCGAGCGCCGTCAGGTACATCGGATTGTTCGCCGCGAGTTCGACGCCTTTTTTGGCTTTTGCAACGGCTTCTGTAAATTCTCCTACGCATCGGAGCAGCCAACTGAAAGTAAAATGTCCCCAGGCGTAATTCGGCTCGTTTTTGAGCATTCGCCGGTGTATCTTGATTGATTCGTCAAAGCGGCGCGTGTGGAAATGCGCCCAAGCCAGATAATGCAAACTCAAAAGCCCTTCGGGGTTTAGTTCTAAAACGCGGTCGAGTTCAACCGTCATCTCATCGAAACGCCCGCTTTCGAGCAGCAAAGTGTGATACCAGCTGTGCGCCGGAATCGAGTTCGGATTGATTTCGATGGCGCGAAGCAGACATTCTTCTGCCTTGTTCCAATCAAAATCGTGATTAAGAGCGGCAAGTCCGAGCGCGGCTTGCGCTTCGCTCAGATGCGGATCAATGGCAACGGCTTTTTGCGCCGCTTCTTTGGTGCGGCGGCTGGCTTCGGCAAACGGAATGACGCAGTGAATCGCCAGAAAAATGTAGTATTCGGCAATCGCCGCGTAAGCCAAAGCGTAATTCGGGTCGAGCGCGACGGCGCGTTCGTAAAAATGAATCGCTTTGGCAAAACCTTCTTCGGTCATCAAACTCCAATAAAAACGCCCTTTTAAATACGCTTCGTAGGCTTCGGGCAACTCGGTTTCGCGTTTGTGCAGTTGTTTTTGTTCTTCGCCCGTCAATTGCGGCAGCAGAGATTTGGCGACTCGTTCGGAAATCGAATCTTCGAGTTCGAGAACGTCCGTGAATTTCTCGTCGAAAGTTTCCGCCCAAGTCGTTGATTTATCGGCGATTTTAAGAAGCTGCGCCGACACGCGAACGCGATTGCCCGCGCGCCTGATATTTCCCGCCAAAACGAAATCGGCTTCTAACTCTTTGCCCGCCTGAAACGGATCCGAGTCGTCCGCGAAACGCACGACCGCGCTCGTCGGTCGAACGACGACGCGTTTGATTTTAGATAATCTGGTAATCAGCGCGTCGGTCAAACCGATGCTCAAAAATTGGTCTTCCGAATCGTCGCCCGTGTTAAATTGCAGCAATTTGAACGGCAAAACGGCGAAAGCAGGCGTTTTATTCGATTTACTCCGGCGTTTTTTGAATCGTTCGG
>CADCUR010000278.1:2453-20857 GCA_902805935.1 uncultured Pyrinomonadaceae bacterium | reverse complement strand
CTTTTGTCTATCGTTTTTTCTTCTCTCAGATTTTCTTACTCTTCTGAAGTAAATTTACTCGCTCGTTCGGCGAACGCCGCCGATCAAATGTCCGGCAACCAAAATTCCCTGTCTTCAAACCGCTCGCTTTTTAATCCGAGCGACGGCAAATCTTTTTCCTTTACGCCGAGATATGTAAAATGCGGGCGGTCACGAAAGACGGTTTGAAACCAGCCGTTTTCGGCGAGCGCGCCGCGCACTTTTTCGTTGGCGTATTCTTCAATGTCAAGCGCGAGCATCAACAGATGCTGCGACGCGCCGGGAATCGCCGTGTAAACCGCGATGCTGCGCGCGCGGTCGGGATGAAATAAAAAATTCTGTTCTTCCAACTCGAAAATTAGTTTAATCTGCCTTTCGCCCGCAAGCGAAGCGAGATTTTCCGCTTCTTCGGCAGACAGCGTTATCCCTTCTGCGTTCGGATTCTCCCGCCAATAATCCGTTGCTGCTTCGACCGTTTCGTTCCAGGAAATCTGCACATCGGCGAACGAACGACGCGCCGGACAAGCGCCTTTCGGCGTGATTGCGTCCACGGCGTCCGCCGCTTTGAGCAGCGCGTTCATTGCCGCCCGCTGAAGCTCGATTGTGCAGCCGCCGATTGTTCGTTTGCTGATTTTCAACGTCGCCTGAAAAGCCGCAACTTCGCTTTCGTTTTTGAAACAACATCTGTCCGGCATTTCGACCTCAGCGTCGGCGTTCAGGAAAACCGCGCCGTATTCTTTGACGATTCGCCGCTCGACCGCGTTCGACAGATTGCAAAATTCGGAGGCGGCGATGCCGCGACGCGCCAGTTTCGCGGTTAAACTTTTCGCAAAGTCAGCCATTATTTTCTCTCGGCTTTTCAATCAATTCGTCGCTCCAAACTACTATCTTTGATTATTCGAACGGTTTCAAGTTGACTTTTAATTTTCCGGCGCGTCTTCGGTTTCCTCGGCGTTTTTATTTTTCTCCGGTCGCATATGCGGGAAAAGAATCACGTCGCGGATCGAATGTTTGTTCGTCAAAAGCATCACCAGGCGGTCAATCCCGATGCCGATTCCGGCGGCGGGCGGCATCCCATAAGCCAGCGCGCGAATGTAATCTTCGTCCAAAACCATCGCTTCCTCGTCGCCGGTTTCGCGTTCTTTCATCTGGTCAATGAGTCGCTCGTATTGTTCCTGCGGGTCGTTGAGTTCCGAAAAACCGTTGGCGCATTCCATCCCGTTGATAAACAATTCAAACCGCTCGGCAATTTGCGGATTCTCCGGTGACGCTTTCGACAAAGGCGAAATTGATTTCGGATAATCAATGATGAAGGTCGGTTGAATTAAAGTTTCTTCAACTATTTCCTCAAACAAATAAACTAAATCTCGCGCTAATTGTTCGGATTGAGGTTCAGAATTTTTGTAAGTTTCTTCGGTTTCTGCAACTGACTCCTGCCAAATCTTCTTTGCAAATTCCTTTGTTTTGTTATTTCTTACTTCAAGTTCTTCTCGGTATTTTTGGGATTCATCCTCTAACATTGCGACCAATTTATATTCTCCAGTTGATTTATCAGAAAATGATTTACCTTTAGCAGCCAAAACAGCTAATGCACGTAGTTTCCTTGCATCATCTAACCAGGAAACATCATAGTTTTCACCAATGTAATCACTAAAAGAAAAACCTGGATAATCGTTGGAAGCCAGACGATTGTTAAGTGATTCTTTCATCGAAAGTTTTTCAAACTTTGAAAAGTCAATTTCTTTTCCGTCGTAATTCACAACCAAACTTCCGCCTGTCGCTTTGTTTACCGATTCTTTTATCATCGCTTCGGCGAAATCCATCATTCCGTTCACGTCCATATAGGCGCAGTAAAATTCGAGCATCGTGAATTCGGGATTGTGTTTTTGGGACAAACCTTCGTTGCGGAAATTGCGGTTGAGTTCGTAAACCTTTTCAAAACCGCCAACCGTTAAACGTTTCAAATAAAGTTCGGGCGCGATTCGAGCATACAAATCAATGTCGAGCGCGTTGTGATGCGTCTTAAAAGGCTTTGCCGCCGCGCCCGTCGCTTTCGGCGTGAGCATCGGCGTTTCGACTTCGATAAATCCAGCATCATCAAGAAAGCGACGCATTCCGCTGATTAATTTGGCGCGTCGTTCAAAAACCTGGCGCGTTGTTAGTTCACCTGGTTCATGTTCGATTTGCAGACTCGACGCAATCAAATCGGCGTAACGATAACGCCTTTGCAATTCCGGGTCGCTAATGCCGTGCATTTTGTCGGGCATCGGAAACCTGGCTTTCGACAAAAACTGAATCGTCTCGACGTGAACGCTCAATTCACCGGTTTTCGTCACGAACAAATAACCTTCGACACCGATAAAATCGCCGTGGTCGAGCAGCCCGAACAATTCCCAAGCCGCGCCTTCATCGTCAATCGTCTCACCCGTGTCGTTATTTATCGCCCGCGCATCTTGCTTGCGAACGTAAATTTGCAGCCGTTCAACGCCGTCGCTCAAATGAACGAACGCCGCTTTGCCCATCACGCGCGGCGGCACAGCCAAGCGTCCGGCAATGCGAACGCGGTAGCTGTTCAATTCGGCATTCGCCGCGTCGCGCTGTTCGTCGGATGGTTTTTCGCCTTCAGGCAATTCGGAAATGTGTTTGTCTTTTATCGGTCTGGCGAATCGAGCGACGTTAGTAATCGTCGCCTGCTGGTCGAGAATAATCGTTTGTCCGTCTTGGATAACTTCGCGCTCGTATTTGTTCGGATAGACATTTCCGATTAAATCTCTCAACTTTTCGAGATGCTCGCGGCGTGCTTCGGTTTGGTCGTTCGGCTCGATGATTTCGTCAAATTCGGGAATGCTCATAAAAATTTTCGCTAATTGAACTCCGATTATAAACTACAGATGCAACGAGATAAACACTGATAAGATGTATTTTTATCCGCGTTCATCTGTGCTAATCTGTGGTTTAAATTTTTATGAGTTTTTCGACCGAAACAAGAACGGAAATCGCGCGTCTGCGCGATGAGATAAAACGCGGAACACGCGTTGTTTCCCTCAGCGGATTAACTTCTGTCGCCGCGAAAGCCTACGTTTTGTCCGAACTGAAAAAAACGGCGGACAAAACGCTCGTCGTCGTCACCGATTCAAACAAAGATTCGGACACCTGGGAATGCGATTTGGATTTCTGGAATCGAGAAAGAAAATCGTTGTTATTAAATCTTCCGTCGTTTGAATCCGACATCTACGCAAACATCTCGCCGCACGCCGAAACGCTGGAGAAACGCGCGTTGGCGTTGTGGAATTTAACCGTTACGAAACCCGATTTTTTGATCGTTTCGGCAAAATCTCTGATTACGAAAACGCTCGCGCCGGACGAGATAAAAAATCTCGGCGCGCATCTCAAACGCGACGCCGATTACGCGCCGGAAGCGTTGATTGAAAAGCTCGTCGCTTCGGGCTACGTGCGCGAAGAGCCTTTGAAAAACGTCGGCGAGTTTAGCGTGCGCGGCGGAATTCTCGATGTCTGGTCGCCGGAGGCGGAGATGCCCGTGCGCATCGAATTTTTCGGCGACACGGTTGATTCGATTCGAGAGTTCGACCCGGAAACGCAGCTTTCGACCGAACAGTTAAAGGAAACTCAGGTTGCGCCGATGCGCGAATTTTCGGCGACGGCGAAGGATTTTCGAGACTGGTCGTTTTTCGCGCGCGAAAGATTTTCCGACGAAAAGTTTGCCAGAGCATTGAAAGACCGAACGCAGTTTGCCGAGGAAGGGGAAGATTTCGCCGGCTGGGAATTTCTGTTTCCGCTGGTGAATCCGCGCGAGTCGAGCGTGTTCGATTTTCTGGACGATTACGTTTTGGTTGTTGACGAACCGACGCTCGTCGAACAAACGCTCGCTTTATTTTACGAAAATCTCGACAATCGTTTCGCCGAAATTAGCGAAGCGGGCGAGATCGGATTAGAGCCGAAGGAATTATTTTTGAGCGGCGAGAACTTGCGCGGAAAATTTGAAACGAAACAGCGCGTCGAACTCCGCGCGCTCGGCAGAACGGCGGCGCAAACGGACGAAGAATTTCAATTTAACGACCAAAGCGACGGAAGTTCGCGCGTCGGCGAAGGCGCGAATTCGACGGAAAATCTTGATTCATTCTCTAGAGGTCGGCGCGCCGTCGCTGCCGAACATAAACCGCTTTTCCTTTTTTCGACCCACGAAAAAAGCGTCGAGATTGAAATCGGCTCGCGCTCGACGCGCAAATATCACGGCAATGTCAAAGAGTTTGCCAATGAACTAAATCAAAAAGATTTTCCCGCCAAGACGCAAAACTCGCCGGGTGAAAACAACGGACAAAGAACAACGAACAACAGACGAATTATCGTTTTACAATCGCACGGCTTAGCCGAGAGATTAAGCGAGATTCTACGCGATTACGATGTTTCCGTTCCAGACGATTCGCTGCTCGTCGGCGATTTGTCCGGCGGTTTTGAAATTCTCGCGCTCGATTTCGTCGTTCACACGGAAACGGATATTTTCGGCGAAACGACGCAAGCCGAGTTTCAAAAATCTAAGCCGCAAAAAACTAAAAAATCTAATCTCGGCGCGTTCATTTCCGATTTTCGAGATTTGAAACCGGGTGATTTCGTCGTTCACGTTGACCACGGCATCGGGCGTTTTGAAGGTTTGCAGACAATTTCGGCGCAAGGCGCGGAACGCGAGTTTATGCTTCTTCATTACGCTGAAGGTGCCAAACTTTTCGTGCCGGTCGAACGTCTCGATTTGGTTTCGCGCTTTTCGTCCGGCGAAGCGGCGCAGCCGACTTTGGACAGACTCGGCGGTTTGGGCTGGCAGAAGACAAAGGCGAAAGCTAAACGCGCGATGCGCGATATGGCGGACGAACTGCTGCGTCTTTACGCTGAAAGAAAATTAGTTCAAGGCTTCGCCTTTTCCGGCGACACGCCTTGGCAGGAAGAATTTGAAGACGCTTTTCCGTATCAACTGACGACCGACCAGGCGACGGCGATTGAAGATTTGAAGGAAGATATGCAAACCGCCGTGCCGATGGACAGATTGATTGTCGGCGATGTCGGCTACGGCAAAACTGAAGTGGCGATGCGCGGCGCGTTCAAAGCCGTGATGGACAACCGGCAGGTCGCCGTTCTCACGCCGACGACCGTTTTGGCGTATCAACATTTTGAAAGTTTCAAGCAGCGCTTCGCCGCGTTTCCCGTGAAAATCGAACTGCTCTCGCGCTTTCGCTCCGCCAAAGAACAAAAGGAAGTCGTCAAAGCGGCTGACGAGGGCAAAGTTGATATTTTAATCGGCACGCACCGCATTTTGTCGGCGGATGTGAAATTGCCGAAACTCGGTTTGGTCGTCGTGGACGAAGAACAGCGTTTCGGCGTCGCGCACAAAGAACGATTGAAGCAATTGAAAAAAAAAGTTGATGTTTTAACTTTATCCGCCACGCCGATTCCGCGAACGCTGAATATGTCGCTTCTCGGAATGCGCGATATGTCGGTGATCGAAACGCCGCCGCGCGACCGTCTGGCGATTAACACGCAGGTCGTGCAGTTTTCCGAAGGCGTGATTAAATCGGCAATCGAACTCGAATTAGCCAGAAACGGTCAGGTTTTCTTTATTCACAACCGCGTCGAATCAATCGAATCAATCGCCGCGCACATCAAAAAAATCGTGCCAACGGCGCGCATCATCGTCGCGCACGGACAGATGAACGAAAAGGAAATGGAAAACGCAGTTCTCGATTTCGTCGGTTATAAATTCGACGTTCTCGTCGCCACGACGATTATCGAAAACGGCATAGACATTCCCAGAGCGAACACGATTATCATCAACCGCGCCGATAATTACGGCTTGTCGCAGCTTTATCAACTGCGCGGTCGCGTCGGTCGCTCGAACCGCCGCGCTTACGCTTATCTTTTGATTCCGGGCGAATTAGAATTGACGCCGATTGCCAAACGGCGACTCTCGGCGATTCGTGAGTTTTCCGATTTGGGCGCGGGTTTTCGCATCGCCGCTTTAGATTTGGAATTGCGCGGCGCGGGCAACATCCTCGGCGGTCAGCAATCCGGTCAGCTTGATGCGCTCGGTTTTGACCTTTACACGAAAATGCTCGAACGCACGATTCAGGAATTAAAGGGCGAGGAAATCGAAGAGGAATCGAGCGTTTCGATAAATTTGGGCGCCGACGTTTCGATTCCGAACGATTATATCAGCGAGACCGCGCAGCGCTTGAGAACTTACAAACGAATTTCTTCGGCTGATTCGGATTCGGCATTGCAGCAAATCTACGCGGAAATCGGCGACCGCTACGGTAAAATTCCCGCTTCGGTTGATAATCTTTTTGACTACGCCCGGTTGAGAAAATCAGCCGAACAGATGCGCGTCGTGTCAATTGATAAAACGCGCGAAGGCTTCGCGATTAAATTAGGCGAAAACGCGAAAGTTGCGCCCGAAAAATTGATGCGTTTTTTAGCCGAAAATCCCGCGTCGTCGTTCGCGCCGAGCGGCGTTTTGAAAGTCGTAACGCAGGAAGAAAATCTAATTGAAGCGGCGCGCGGTGTTCTGGAAACGATTAAGAATGATTAGCCGCAAAAAGCCGCAAGAAGCGAAAAACATTCAAATACAAAGCAACACGAAGAAACACGAAAAGAACTTGGTTTGAAATTTTCGTGTTTCTTCGTGTTCAATTCTTTGCGCTTTTATTGTGAATCCTGTTCTTTCCCGCTTTGCGCGCTTCGGTTGGTTGGGGCAGGCGGCGTTTTCGCAGGCGGCGTAGTCGGCTTCGGCGCGGGCTGAACGGGCGTTTTCGTCGGAGACGGCTGCGGATTCGGCGCCGGTGTCGGCGTTGCCGACGGCGCGGTTGTGTTTGCAGGCGCGGTTTTTACGTTTGCGTTTGCCGTCGTTTGTTTTGTGTTCGCATTGACGCTCGTGTTCGCATTCACCGGGACGGGAACAAGCACCGTGCCGTCCTGCATAAAAATACTGTTCGGATTATTCGGGTCAATCATTTGTCCGCCCGGCGGAATCTGTTGATACATCGGCGGCGCGCCCGGCGGCGGAACTCCGCGCGCCCAGGGGTTATAGCCGTCGCCGAAACCGTCGCCGCCGCTGCTCGGAACGGGCTGCGGCATCGTCATCATATTTGAATTCGCTAACATCTCCGGCGAATAGGGCGTGAGAAGCGACGCGCCCTGCTCGTTTATTCCCGTCGCCGGATTAAGCGGCTGGACGGGCAAGCCGTTCGCGTCCGATTGCAAAACGGTCGCCGGGTCGGTTTGCTTGCTCGATGTCGCGTAAATCAAACTGATTGCCAGCAGGGAAATTCCCGCCAGAACGACGAACGCCGTTTTCCACATATTATTTCTGACGTTTTTCGAATGCGCACCAGACGCCGCCCGCGAAATAACAACTGTTTCCGTCTCACCTGAGACGTTTGCCGCCTCGTCTAAATCGGCGGCGAATTCGGCGGCGGTTTGGTAGCGCAAATCTGGATTCTTCGCCAGCGCGCGGAAAATTAAAGGCTCGATTGCCGCCGGCAAATCATTACGAAAAGCCGAGAGCGGCGCGGGCGGATTGTGCGCCTGCTTGAGCAGCAAATCCGTCGCGTTGTCCGCCGCGTATGGAACTTCGCCCGCGAGCATCTCATAGAAAATTACGCCGAGCGAGTAAATATTGGAACGCTCGTCGGCTTCGGCGACCGAAGCGTTTTGTTCGGGCGAAAGATATTCTAAATTTCTCGTCGAAGCGGCGTCGTTTGCCGAATCATTTTCGCCTTCGGCAATTGCGCCGAAATCCATAACTTTGACGAGTTCAGCACCGTGGGCGGCGCGCGTAAGCAAAATGTTTTCCCCGGTCAATCCGCGGTGAATCGTGCCGCCCGCGTGCGCTGCGACGAGCGCGGCGGCGATTTGGCGGGCGATGTTCGCGGCGCGTTCAAACGGCAGCGCGCCGTTGCGAATGATTTCGTCTCGCAAAAACGCGCCGTCCGCGTCTTCAAAAACAATGTAAGTGGCGCCTGTTTTATCGGTGCCGAAATCGGTAACGTTTAAAATGTTCGGGTGCGCGATGCGCGACACGGTGCGGGCTTCGAGAGAAAAACGCCTGACGATGTTTTCATCAACCGTGAACGCCGGCGCGAGAACTTTGACGGTTACGGGTTTGTCCATCAAAAGATGCGTCGCGCGATAAACTTTTCCCAAACCGCCGCCAACGCGCATCACCGAATCAATTCGGTATTTGTCCGCTAAAGTTTGTCCGATAAATTGGTCTAACATTGCAATTAAAGATAAATCTAAAATTTGTCGCCGTCTGCAGCGATTACGCGTTGATTATTATACGCCTCAAATAACGATTCGATTCAAAAATCTTGCGGCAAGTTGTCGCCGCTGTTCGTTTGAAATCCTAATAAAAATGCGGGCAAAGCCGAAACTTTGCCCGCAGGTAGCCAAACGATTGTAAATTATAATTTGGCGAAAACGATAACCAGCGCAAGCAGCACCAAGGATTCGATAAGAGCCAGACCGATAATCATCATCGTCTGCACGGTTCCCGCCGCGCCCGGATTACGAGCCGCGCCTTCGACCGCCGCCGCGCCGATTTTACCTTGTCCCAAACCGCCTAAACCAGCGGCGATGCCGAAACCGATTCCGGCGGCAATCGCTTGATATGCCTCGACCGTCTGTGCGTTGTCAGCCGCGTTCGCGCCGCCTGCTTGCGCCATCGCCGGAATCGCCATTAAAGCCAATGCCAGCGCCGAAAAGAAAAAGTATTTCAATTTATTCATTTTTTTTAATTGTCTCCTAGTGTTTTATTTTAATTGGCGAAGACTTTTCGGCTGAATTTTCTCGTTTTTCAAACTTGCCTTTTCGGTTATAATTTCGCCGCGCTTCCGGTATGCAACACGATTTCTACTCTCGTTGGAGTCGAGGCTCCTGCGTGCGGGCATCTTCTGTATGAACAGCAAGTTTTCAATTAAAAAATCTTCAGCTTAAAACCTTCAAAAAATCTGCTCCGGAAATCGAATTTCGTATTAAACATAAAATCCAAAATCCAAAATCTAAAATCGTTAGGCGTATTCGACCCGCGCCGTTTCGCCGGTTTCTTTCATTTCAATTTCGTGTTCGTGCGCGTGGTCGTGCGGCGCGTGCGATACTTCGCTGATGTAAATCATCGAAAGCAAAGTGAAAACCAAAGTCTGCACGAGCGCGACGAACAGCGCGAGCGGCAGCAGAATGACCGGCACGAGAATCTGCGTGTACGGCGGAAACAGCCCGGAAATGATCGCCGCGATTTGTTCGTCGGCGAACATATTCGCAAACAGCCGTATGCCGAGCGTCATCGGGCGAATCATATTACTAAATAATTCGATTAAGAAAATCAGCGGTGTGATAAGCAGCATCAAAAGCAGCGGCAGTCTCGGTCCGGTTAAATGTCCGAGATGCGCCAGAAGTCCGTTTTCGCTGATGCCGACGTAGTTATAATAGATAAACGACGCGATGCCGAGCGCGAGCGTGACGCTGATCGAAGCCGTCGGCGACATAAACAGCGGGAACAAGCCCATCAGATTGGAAATCAAAACCAGCACGGCGAATGTCCCGACGACCGGAAAATATTTAAATCCGTGTTCGCCGATGACGCTGACGACCAAACCGCGCAACGCTAAAACTCCGGCTTCGAGCGTCAATTGTCCGTTCGACGGGTCTTCCGCCGACAGTTTGCCTTTAAGAATCCAAACGACGACCATCGTTAGAATGCAGGCGATGACGAACATTATCGTATACCACGGAATCGCGGTTTCAGGCGAGTATTCGCCGAAAACGGCTTCCGGCGTCGTTCCGAATGGAAGCAAAATCCGGTCCCAAATCGGACGCGTAACCGCCATTTGAAATCGGTAGACCGGCTCGCCCAAATAATGATTAATAAAATCAACGATGAGCGGCGTATGGTGCGCGCCGCCTTCTGCTGCCAATAAAAACATTTTTTATAATTCCTTGCTCTTAAAAAAAGTTAAAAATATACGAACGAAACCTTCGATAACAATCGCCAGCGCGAAACTCGACAAACCTAAAATCACGGCGACGACCGGAACGGTTTTGGTTAAAAAAATGACGGTTAAAATCGCGCCGAGCGTCAAATAACGTCCAAAATACCGAATCGCCAAAAATCGCGGCTTTTGCCCGTGCGCGACGGCGTTGTCAAAAAGTCGCTTGAGCGAGATTTTCAGCCAGTAATAATTGACGAACGACAAAATGCCGCCCAAAATTACGCCCAAACCGAACTGCCAGGAAATAAAGATAAACCCTATTAAACCCGCAAGAACGGCAACCAAACCCATCGTCCACAAAATTCGCCGGTGCGAAATCGGCGACGGTTGCTGTTCGGTTATAACACTATCGGATTCATCGCTCATGGCGAAACATAGATTTTACAAAGGAACGGCGGAAAAGGCAAAAGCGGTCAAAGTTTAAAAGTGAAAAGGGGAAAAGTGAAAAAGCTAAATTGACGGAACTCGACCGAACTTTTTCACCTTTTCACTCTTTCACTTTTCCCCTTTAAAGATTTGCGAAGTCATTCTGAAAAATTGAAAAAAGCCGATTGCCGCGCCCAAGACGATTCCGCCGACGATGCCCCATGGCGAACTGCCGAGCAGCAAATCGGCAAACCAGCCGATGATCAGCATAAAAACTATTGAGCCGAAAAGCGTGATTGCCGCCGCGTAAGCCAAGCCGCTTTTGCGAGCGGTTTCGGCGAACGATTCGGGTTCGGCGGGCGTTTGAAAAAGCAAATCGGAATTGTCAACTTTCGATTGTTCCGTTTTCGTTTGGGCGGGCGATTGGTAATTTACCGTTTCGTTTGAAATTTCGGCGAAAGAGATAACGCCGGACTTTTCAGTGTTCGTTTCGGTCGGCGGCTGGTAATTCGTTTCGTCATACGGGAATCCGGCGGACAATTCGCTGCCGGACTGTTCGGTTTCGGCGGTCGGTTTCTCTTCGGTTTTTTCCGAGAAAATGAATGCGTTAGCAATCGGTTTGGAGATTTCCGACGAATTTTCCGGTTCGCGCGCCTCGGGCGATTCTATACCGGCAAAATACGAAGCGAAGTTTTCGTCAATCGCCGCGTCCTTTAATGCTTCGGCTTTCGATTCGGGTTTGATTTTCTCGGGCTGGTTTTCGTCGGGTTCGAGCAAACTTTTAATCATCGCCAATTCTCCCGCGTAAAATTATTTTCGCTTCCCGTTGTCAGAAACGATTTACGTCAATGTCGCAAAGATTCGTTAATAAATCAACCCAGCTTTCAAGCGCTGAGTCCCGAGCGCTGAGTCGAAAACCGTTTTCGACTCAGCGCTCGGGACTCAGCGCTTATTTATTCGCTAATTAAATCGGCGAACAATTTATTTTGCACTGCCGCGTTGCTCAAAAGACGATTGTGAATTTCGCACGTGAAAGAGACATCGCGCGCGGGCAAAGCCGTTCGGTACTTGTCGGCGCGAATCCGCGCGCCTGGCAGCGTCGAAGTCAGAAACGAGCGCTGGGTGACCACTCCGTCGCCTTTCGCATAAAGCAAATCTTCCAATTCTTTGTCTGTCACTTTCTTGCCGTCGCCGCGCTCAAATCCGTCGGCGCGAAACACGGTTCGCCAACCGCCCTTTTTCTCGTCGCGGCGAATCACCATCGCGTCGAGCGTCGGTTTGCAGTCTGAGCCGAGCAGGTAAATCGCCACGGGGCGCGCCCGGCTGATGTCCGCGTCCAGGGCTTGATGAAAACGCTGGGCGCGATTCAGCGTGGCGCGAAAATAGGCGCGCGCTTGGCTCTGTTCTTGGGCGGTAAATTGTTTGGCGAAATCCGAATCGGCGTAAGCCGCCCAGCCGTATTTTTCCCACGTCGCTGGATTGTAAATATCAACGCGCAGCGGCTTTAGATTTTCGTCAAAGGCGCGAATCGTTCCGCTGTGCGGCAGCAGTTGAAAAAGAGCGGGAATCGTGAACACATCGAACCGGCTCAGTTCTTGGATGAACGGCAAATTGATTCGGCGCGGACCGATTCCGTAACCGTTAATCAGCGCGTCGAGCGTCGAAATCGAGCCTTCGTTCGGCGTTCCGACCAGAAAAATTTTATTGATGCGCGAGGTGCCCGCCCAAGTCGGAACGATGCGGCGCGCTCCCGCCGGCAAATCCGCGTCGCCATACATCGCCGCGTAACGCGCAATCAAACCGCCCATCGAATGCGCGATGATGTTGAATTTCAAATTGGGACGTTTTAATTTCGCTTTTAATTCGTCTATCCGGCGAATCAGAAGCTGAGCGTTTTCGACGTTATCGCGCCGCCAATCATACGGGAAAACATAATAAGTGTCTTGATAACCCGTCTCGCCGGGCGCGTCCCACTTGCCTTCCTTATAATCGCCCGGAACTTCGAGCGAAGTAGCGGCTCTTTCATAAATTTCGGTTTCGGGCAAAAATCTCAGATATTTTATATTTCGCAGAATATCGCGCGGCACGAGATTGTCGCGGTTGGCGGCGAGATTGGCGGAAATAGGCAGACGCAAATCGTCGGTTTTCGACCGCGCCAAATCGAACCAGACGGTTTCGTCGGTTTCCTTATTGACGAGTTCCGAACCGAGCAGTCCGGGAATAACGATGACCGGCATTTTCCCTTTCGGCGCAGGCTTCGGATTCGGCTCGGTCAGCGGAGATGGACTCGCCGCGGGCGTTTGCCCGAGATTCGTCTGGGAAAAAACCAGCAGCGAAAAAACGCACGAACAAACTAATGAGCGAAAAACTCTTTGATTGAACCGAGCAAACATTTCAACTTTCATTTTGTTAGTTTAAATTTGAAAATCTTAGGATTTGAAGATTATTACCAGGACCTAATTTAGAGGTTACTACTAAAACATTCGGAATAATATACTTTTCTCGTTTTTATCATTCGATTTTACGATTCGTTAGTTGTCAAAATCCGGGTTTCGGTTGCCGATTTCAATTCGTATTCGATGCCGCGCCAGATGATTTTCCGCGAAAACAGAGCGCAGACCGAGTTGTAGAAATAAAGAACTGGCGAGATTGTCCAGAGCGTTAAATGCGGCAGAAACTGCTTGTTTAATTCTTTCTCGTAATCCTTCAAAACGAGTTTAACCGCCATCAGGCGAAGCCACGCCTTTGCAAATCCGAGCCAGAAAATCGCCGACAAAAAAGCGAGCGTCAGCCAAAAATGCCCGCCCGAAAGCAGAAAGAGCAACGCCGCGCCCGTCCAAAATGTCGCCGTAAAAAGCAATGAACCAATCAGCGACGCCTTCCAGAGCGGCGCGGCGCAGACGCGCGTAATTTTCATCTGCCGGGTGGAAAATTCCAGAAGTTCACGGAAACTGCAATCTTCGACGGTCGCCGTCAGACACTGCGGCACGAAATGAATCGGCAAGTCGGCTTCTTTCATCGCGCGGGTAACGGCGAAGTCGTCCGACAAAGTTCCGCGCCATTTTTCCCCGATCTGCAAACGCTCGAACGTTTCGCGCCTGATTGCCGTCGAACCGCCCCAGCAAAAATTGCCCGCCCGGTTCGCGCCCAGATGCGACGCAATCGAAGCGTTCCAAACCGAGCGCAAAGCCGTCGAAAATCCGCCGCGCTGCGGCACGAACCAACGGTAACCGGTCGCGCAGCCGATTGATCTGTCCTGCAAAGGCGCGATTAAATTTCGCAGCCAATCAGCGGCGGGACGCGCATCGGAATCAACAAAAACGAAAATTTCGCTCTCACTGGAGACTTCCAAAACCGCCTGCCGGAGATTGCGAACTTTTTGACTTTCATCAATCGCTTTTCCGGCGACTATGAATTTCGCCGAAACATTTTTTTCAACGCCGGAGAAAGATTCGATTAATTTTTTTATAATCGAAACCGATTCGTCGCGCTCGTCGTCAACCGCGAAAATGATTTCATAAGCGGAAAATTTTTGTCGAAAAAGCGCGGAAAGATTTTCGCATAAATCTGCGTCAAGCCCGCGACACGGGGCGATAATCGAACAAAACGGCGCGTAATCGGATTCGGGTTTGGCGAGTTCGCGGCGGAAAAATTTCAGATAGTTAATTCCGCCGCCGAGCGACCGGCAGCCGAGAAAAACCAGCACGGCGGCGAAAAAATAGAAAACGTAAATCATCTGATTCCAACAGCCTACGCGCTCGCCGCCAAAAACGATTTGATATACTCGACGGTTTTTTCGGTCGCACCGCGATTGATTTTCATTACGCCGAAAGCGTTTTTCGCCAGTTCTTCGCGCCGCGCCGCGTCTTGCGTCAACTCGGCAAAAACACTGGCGAGCGCGTCCGGTATTTCGTCTTCGGCGAGTTTCGGCAGACGAATGAGCGCGTTCCGCGCCGCGAATTCCTTGACGATTTCCGCAAAATTCATCGTGTAAAATCCGGTAACAATGGCTCGCTCGTTCATTGCCGGTTCGAGGATATTTTGCCCGCCGTGTGGAATCAGACTGCCGCCGACGAAAACGATTCGCGCGAGCGGATAAACGGCGCGAAGCTCGCCGATGCTGTCGAGCAGAATCACTTCGGCGGTTGCGTCGCCGCTTGATTCGGTCGCCGACCGCCTGACCGAAACGAAGCCGCTTGCCTTTATTAATTCCTCAACTTCCGCAAATCGTTCGGGATGGCGCGGCGCAATCAAAAGACGCGGCGTATTTTCCTTTAAATTTTTCCGCATCGCACCGAACGCCTGCAAAATCCAACGCTCTTCCGGCGCGTGCGTGCTTGCCGCGATGATCAGCGGCGCGTCTTCGGCGGTGGCGGCAAACCGCCTCTGAAATTCTCCGGTCAGCGCCTCTTCGGTTTCGGCAAACGCCTGGTCGAATTTGATGTTGCCCGTCACTTTGATTTTCGAGCGGCGCATTCCCAAATTGACCAGCCGCTCTACGTCCGCTCGCGTCTGCATCAACGCCAAATCAATATAATGCAGCACGCGGCGCATCGTCTTCGGAATCAGACTGTAGCGGCTAAACGATTTTTCCGACAAACGCCCGTTGACGAGGAAAACCTTCGCGCCGCTTCTGCGCGCTTCGCGCACAAAGTTAAACCAGATTTCCGTTTCCATTATCAAAATCGCGTCGGGTTTGATTTTATTTAAAGCGCGGCGCACCGTAAATTTCCAGTCGAACGGAAAATAAAAAACGAGTTCCGCGTCGGTGGCGAAAACTTTTTTGGCTAAATCTTGTCCGGTTTTAGTAGTAGTCGAAACGACGAGGCGATATTCGGGAAAGTTTTTTTTGAGTTCCTCGACCAGCGGACGAGCGGCGTTCGTCTCGCCGACCGAAACGCAGTGCAGCCACAGCAGGGGCTTTTCGCTTGCTTGAAAGTCAGGCAAATTTCCGAACCGTTCGCGCCAGCCCGCCTGGTATTTTTCCTGAAAAAGAAAGCGCGGCAGCAGAATGATGAAGCCGACGGTTAGCAGAAAACTGTAAAGTAAAAACATAGTTCCGAGTTCCAAGTTTCAAGTCCAAGTTTGCAGCAGAGACTTGAGACTTGGAACTTGAAAAAAATCATTTCACTCTTTCCATATATTTCGATTCGCTCGGATTGACGCGAATCTTTTCGCCGACGGTCATAAACGGCGGAACGTAAAGCGTGACGCCGTTCTCAAGCGTCGCCGGTTTATTGGAATTCGAGGCGGTCGCGCCTTTCATCACCGGCTCGGTGTCGGTAATGGTTAACTCCATCGAAGCCGGAAGCTGCACGCCGATTGGCGTTCCTTCGTAAAATTCGACTTGAATCTTCAAACCCGGCATCAGCCACTGCGCCGCGTCGCCGAGTTCGTTTTCGGTCAAAGACACTTGCTCGTAATTTTCCGTGTTCATAAAATGATGGTGCGAGCCGTCCGAATAGAGATACTCCATATCGTGCTGTTCCAAAACTACGCGCTCAAGCGTGTCGTTCGAGCGAAAGCGATGCTCGAAGGAATTTCCCGTCAAAAGATTTCTCAAGCGCGTCTGCACCATCGCGCGGAGATTCCCGGGCGTGTGATGGCGAAATTCCATCACTTTTGCCGGCGTTCCTTCAAATAAAATAACCATTCCTTTTCTAATATCATTTGCTGAAAGTGCCATAAGATCTTTAAATTGTCTCCGTTATTAAAAATGAAAAGGACGGAAAAAACGAATTTTCCGTCTGTTCTGCAAAGTTTCTAGTTTATTGTTTGCGCAGCCGAAATGTCTAGCCGCGTTTTGTTCTACGATTCTTTTTTGAACGGCAAAGGCTTTGGTTCTTCGCCTTCTTTCGGCGGCTCGCGTCCGATTGATTTGAAAATGCTCAAGATTTGGTCGTGCATTTTGCGCGCCTCTTCGTCCGTCGGATTTAAGTTCAAACCTTTGCGATAATCGCCGAGCGCCGCGCGATACTGCGCCGCGCCCGTTAAAGCCGTCGCGCGAACGAAATACGCTTTTGCCAAATCTTCCTTCGCTTTCGGATTTTTCTTAAACGCCTGTTCCGCCCGTTCGATGTCGGCGGTCATCTCCGCAGCGTCAATCGGGCGCGCCATCGGCGATTCGGTCGAAGCGGAAGAAACCGGTTTGTCAGGCGCGGACGGCGAGACGGTTTTCCCCGCTTCAGCCGAATGACTCGAAACGATTGCCGAATCGTTTGATTTAACCGTTCCCGCATTCTGGTTAGACGGCGCATCGGCTTGCTGCACCGCGCTGCTGCAACTGATGGAAAACAACGTCGCTAAACTTAAAATTAAAACTTTTTTCATAATCTTTTACCCTTCTTGCGAACGAGTAAATTATACGATATTAACTCACAACTGACGAATCAAAGCCCATCGCTTCCTGGTTTTTATTCAGGCGCGAAAGATTGTAAAATAAACGGCTGTAAAACAATGCTGAAAATAGAAAACTACATTAACGGCGAATTGGTAAAACCCGTGTCCGGCGGTTACCTCGACAATTTCGATCCGGCAAGCGGCGAAGTTTATTCGCTGATTCCCGATTCCGACGAGCGCGATGTCGAACGAGCCGTCGCAGCGGCTAACAAAGCGTTTCCCGTATGGTCGAAACAATCGGCGGAGCAAAGGCACGATTGTTTGATGCGAATCGTTTCATTAATCGAACGCGATTTGGATGCGCTCGCCGAAGCCGAAAGCGTTGACAACGGCAAGCCGAAAACTCTGGCGAAAACAGTTGATATTCCGCGAGCCGTTTCCAACTTTAAATTCTACGCGACCGCCGCGATGCACACCGCGAGCGAAGCGCACGAAACGGTCGGGCAGGCGATAAACTACACTTTGCGCCAGCCGCTCGGCGTGGTCGGCTGTATTTCGCCGTGGAATTTGCCGCTTTATCTTTTCAGTTGGAAAATCGCGCCCGCGCTCGCTGCCGGCTGCACGGTCGTGGCGAAACCGTCGGAAATTACGCCGATGACGGCTTATCTTTTATCGAAACTCTGCATCGAAGCCGGTTTGCCCGATGGAGTTTTAAACATCATTCACGGCACGGGCGCAAAAGCCGGAAGCGCGATTGTCGCTCACAAAGATGTCAAAGCGATTTCATTTACCGGCGGCACGAAAACCGGACAAGACATCGCTAGAGTTGCCGCGCCGATGTTCAAAAAACTTTCTCTCGAACTCGGCGGCAAAAACCCGAACATTATTTTCGCCGATTGCGATTATGAAGCGATGCTCCAGACGACCGTTCGCTCGTCGTTCTCGAATCAGGGTCAAATTTGTTTGTGCGGCTCGCGCATCTTCGTCGAGCGCCCGCTTTACGAACGATTCAAAACTGATTTCGTTCGTCAAGTTTCGCAATTAAAAATCGGCGACCCGCTTCGCCCGGAAACAAACGTCGGCGCGGTCGTTTCAAAATCTCATCTGGAAAAAGTTCTTTCGTATATTGATTTGGCGCAGTCGGAGAACGGAAAAATTTTGTGCGGCGGCAAAGCCGTAAAACCCGAAGGCAGATGCGCCGATGGCTGGTTCGTCGAGCCGACAGTGATTGAAGGTTTGTGTTTCGATTGCCGCACGAACCAAGAAGAAATTTTCGGCGCGGTCGTCTCGATTATGCCTTTCGACACGGAAGACGAAGTTTTGCGTTACGCCAACTCGGTCGAATACGGTTTGTCGGCGACGGTTTGGACCGAGAATCTTTCGCGCGCGCATCGCATTGCAGAACGATTAGAATCGGGAATCATCTGGATAAACACTTGGCTGCTGCGCGATTTGCGAACGCCGTTCGGCGGAATGAAACAATCGGGCGTCGGGCGCGAAGGCGGTTTTGAAGCATTGCGGTTTTTCACCGAAGAGAAAAATGTTTGTATCAAAATAAATTATTGAGAAGTTACTATGGAAGAAAACGAACAAGAAAAAATAATTACTTCAGATCAAATTCCTGATGAT
>CADCUR010000278.1:0-2443 GCA_902805935.1 uncultured Pyrinomonadaceae bacterium | reverse complement strand
CGCCGGATTCGTCCAGTCTTGAAAAATCCGGCGAACCTATCGAGCGACGAGGAAATTTGAATTATGAGCAGCAGCGAAACACAAGCCGTTAGGATTGAAACCGGCGAAGAAGTGGCGTTTGAATTGATGAAGTTTATCGCCGAAAAGGAAAACAAAAATCCCGCGCCGGAAGACTTGCGCGATTATTATTTAGATTTATTCATCGAGTGCGCTCACGCGGTTTATCACGGCGAGCGGTTGAGCGAAAAATAAAACCGGTCGGCTTTCTGAATTATGTTCGACGTGCCGTTAAAGGTCGCGGCTTTGATGCGCCGATTCGAGCCGGATTGGTTCATCGCGGGCGGTTGGGCGATTGATTTGTTCGTCCGTCGGGAAACTCGGCAGCACGAAGACATTGAAATCGCCGTTTTTCGCTCGGATCAAAAGGCTTTGCACGATTACCTTGACGGCTGGCTTTTGAAGAAAGCGTTGAACGGCGCGCTTGCGGATTGGAAGAGAGATGAATTTTTGGAGTTGCCGACGTTTGAAATTCATTGTTTCAACGAAAAAAATGAACCGGGCGAACTGCGGTTTCTCGAAGTTCTATTCAATGACACGAACGGCGACGACTGGATTTTTCGCCGTAACCCGAAGATAACGAAACCGCTTTCGGAACTGCATCTGACCCACGATTCCGGCATCAAATTTCTGCGTCCCGAAGCGGTTTTGCTTTACAAATCGAAAAACCCGCGCCCGAAGGACGAGCAGGATTTTGAAACGGCGGCGAAACATCTCGATGCGACGAGCAAGAATTGGCTGAAAAATGCCATCTCAGTTTGTTACGCGCAGCATCATTGGCTGGAAGAACTTTAGAGTTTTCTAAGAAAATGTTTATTTCTCAATACTGGATTGAGATTCGGCGGTAAAGATTTATGAACGAAGAGGATATTATCAATTCTTCCAAAGCGCCCGAACCGGTCGGGCTTTACCCGCACGCCCGGCGCGTAGGGAATTTGTTATTCCTGTCAGGCGTCGGTCCGCGCGAAAAAGGATCGAAAAAAATTCCCGGCGTTGAGTTAGGCGACGGCGGCGAAATCGTTGCCTACGACATCGAAACGCAATGCCGCTCGGTTTTCCAGAACGTGCGTTATATTTTGGAAGAAGCCGGTTCGAGTTGGGAACGAATCGTTGACGTGACGGTTTTTCTGACCGATATGAAAGCGGATTTTCCGATTTACAACCGAATTTACGCCGAATATTTCCGCGAAAATCTGCCGTGCCGGACGACGGTTGAAATCAACAAACTGCCGACTCCGATTGCGATTGAATTGAAAGTTATTGCGACGATTGGTTAAAGAGACGATTGATTAAACAAATGAAATACGCGGCTTTTCTGCGAGGCATTAACGTCGGCGGGAAAAACAAAATCAAGATGGAAACTTTGCGCGAGATGTTCGCCGCGCTCGGTTTCAAAAACGTCAAAACATACATCAACAGCGGCAATGTGACGTTTGAAACGGCGAAAACCGACGACGTAAAACTAGCAGCGAAGATTGAAAGCGCGATTGAAAAGGAATTCGTTTTGAAGATAAAAGTATTGATGCGAACGATTGACGAAATCAAAGCCATCGTGGCAAATAATCCGTTCGACGGGCGGTTTGAAAACGACAAAGATTTGCACGTTTTCTTTCTGGACGAAGAGTTGCCGGCAGAAAAACGCGAACTGCTTCTTTCAAATAACAACGAAAACGAACAATTTGTCGTGCGTAACCGCGAGGTATTTTGCTGGTTGCGCGGCGGCGTTTCGGACAGTTTGATGGGCAAAGATTACATCAGCAAAAAGCTGAAAGTGTCGGCGACGGCGCGAAATTGGCGGACGGTTAATAAAATCGCCGAACTTTAAATTACGCGCCGGCGAGCGCAAAATAAGTTTGAGGTAAAATTTATGTCTATCAGAAAACCTTTCAATTTCAAACAATGGATTGACGAGCATCGTCATCTCTTAAAACCGCCGGTCGGAAATCAATGCGCTTACGACGCCGAAGATTTTATCGTGATGGTTGTCGGCGGACCGAATTCCAGGAAAGATTATCACTGGGACGAAGGCGAGGAATTTTTCTATCAACTCGAAGGCGATATTGTCGTTAAAATTCAGGAAGACGGCAAAGCGGTTGACGTGCCGATTCGGGAAGGCGAAATGTTTCTTCTTCCGCCGCGCGTTCCGCACAACCCGATTCGCGGTGCAAACACTATCGGAATGGTGATTGAACGCAAGAGACGCGACGGCGAGAAAGACGGCTTACTGTGGTTTTGTGAAAACTGCAACGAGAAATTGTATGAAGAATACTTTGAACTCGAAGACATCACCACACAGTTTCAGACGGTTTTCAAACGATTTTACGCGAGCGAGGAAATGCGGACGTGCAAAAACTGCGGTGCGGTAATGCAACCACCGCCGGTTGCG
>CADCUR010000277.1:10685-20973 GCA_902805935.1 uncultured Pyrinomonadaceae bacterium | reverse complement strand
TTGGGTCGCCGACAATGGCGACGGAACATATAAAAATCCGATAAGAAATTAAAAAATTGAAAAGCGAAAATTTACGATTTCCGTGCCGACTGATATAATACAGAAATTAAAAAGCCAGGTGTGTTAATCTAGCTGGATGAGAAAACTTGATTTTGCCAACCTGATTGTCGAAACCGGCTCGGAGTTGCGGAAGCGAGAAAAGCAAGAAAAAGATGCCCGGCTCCGATTACGAGTTCAATTGCTGCGATTATTGAAAAGCCAGGAAGCGGCATCAATCAAAGATGCTTGCCAAATCTGCGGAATCACGCCGAAACACGGCTATGATTTGTGGAAAAAGTATCGCAACAAAGGCGTAAACGAGTATTTGCGACTTGATTGGAAACCGCGCCGCGCCAAACTCAGTGATGCCCAACAGGCTCGCCTGCTGGAGCGAGCCGGAACAGAAAACGGCTTTGGCAGTCAAGCGGAAGTTCGCCGGTTTTTGCAGGACGAGTTTGATGTCGATTACACGCAGGGCGGCGTTTCGCTTCTTTTTCAGCGACTGAAAATCAAAGCCAAAGTGCCGCGCCCGAAGAACAAAAAAGCATCAGGGGAAGAGCAGTCCGCATATAAAAAAACTTTGTCGAGAGCGTGACGGCAGCGGCGTATTATTTTCAGGATGAAATGCGTTTTGGGACACGCACCGAACTCGGCAGAAGGTGGATGGCGTGCGGCGCCCGTCCGTCGGGCGAGCAAATCATCGGTTATGAATATGGTTACTTGTCAGTGGCATTGAATCCGCGGACGGGCGAATTGTTCGCACTAATTTTGCCTGATATGCGGGTTGAAAGTTTTCAGGCGTTTGTTAATGAATTCATCGTCTTTGTTGGCGAGAAAACATTTGTTCGGCTGATCACTGACGGAGCGGCGGCGCACCGCAGCACCCGGCTGAAGATTAGAGGGGAAATCAGAATCGAACACCTCCCGCCATACTCGCCGGAATTAAACCCGGTGGAGCGATTGTTCAAAGAGTTGCGGAAAGAATTAAAGAATCGCGTTTTTGAGAGTTTGCAAGCGGTTGAAGAAGCTGTCGTTAAAGCCGTTGAGCCGTTTCTCAGAGACGGCTCACGGGTGAAAAAGCTGACGTTTTATGGTTGGTTATATACAACACCAACCTAAATTATATCTGTATAATATTTTTATTGACACGAAAAAGCGCGGCGTGAAATTCATTTCACGCCGCGCTTTTTCTTTTTAGTTTCGGTAAAATTTAACCTTTCGCCTTTTTGATTTCTTCGACCAAAGTCGGTATGGCTTCAAACAAATCGCCGACGATGCCGTAGTCGGCGATGTCGAAAATCGGTGCTTCTTTGTCTTTGTTAATCGCTACGATTGTTCCCGCGTTTTTCATTCCGACGATGTGCTGAATCGCGCCGGAAATTCCGAGCGCGATATAAACTTTTGGCGCGACGGTTTGCCCGCTCGACCCGATTTGCCGGTCAATCGGCAGCCATTCGGCATCGCAAATCGGGCGCGAAGCCGCCAAATCCGCGCCCAAAACATCGGCAAGTTCCTGCGCGACTTGTAGGTTCTCCTGCGATTTAATGCCGCGTCCGACCGCGACGATGATTCCCGATTTCGATAAATCAACCGATGCTTTGACTTCCTGAAACGGTTCTTCCGGCGACATTCTAATTTCGCCGATCTCGACCTCCATCGTTTCGATTTGGGCGCTTCCCTTCGCCGCATTCTCGCCGCGAAACGCGCTCGATTGGAAAGTGACGAAATACGGCGCGTCGCCTTCGATGGTTACGTCAGCATCGAGTTTTCCAAGGAAAATACGGCGCGTAAAAGTTAATTTTCCGCCGTCATTCGTATAACGAATGCAGTCGCCAACAACTTCTTTGCCGAGCCTGGCGGCTACTTTCGGCGCGAAATCTCTCACTGTGTAAGTATGCGCCATCACGACGTATTGCGCGTTCGTTTTTTCGATCACGCTTTGCCACGCATCGGCATAACCGTCGGGCGTATAAATGTTTAATTTTTCATTTTTCGCAACGATCACTCGCTCTAAGTCGTATTGGGCGATTTCCTGTGCCAGCGCGCAGTCCTTATCGCACGGAATCACTGCCGCAACTTTCAATCCCAAATCTTTGCCGATGCTCTGCGCGGCGGCAACGGCTTCGAGCGAGATTTTATTCAACACGCAATCCTTGTGTTCGATAAATACCAGAATGTTACTCATAATTTTTGTTCTAAAAGTTCAAACAAAAGTATGGCAGAGTAAAGCGAGTTTTGGCAAAAGGTCTGCCGCACCATTTTACTCTGCCTGTAATCTGCGCGATGATTCAAGCGAATCGCCGGATAATTTAAATAATTTACCTGTCGGCGATCCACCGTCGTCCACTTTTTAATGAACCAGATATGCCGCCGCCGGAGTATCGCCGGTTTGACCGAACGGAATTGCCCTGGGCGCGCTCAGCGTTCCGAAGGTGAAGAAAAATCCGCCTCGATAAACGCCGAAATCCGTGCGGCTGTCGCCGTCGTAATCGCCCGGCGCGGGCGTATCGGAGGCAGTCGTGCCGTAATTTAACGCCACAAACTGATTAGTCACGCTGGTTGAAACATACCACGTTAAAGCCCCGCCGTTATCTCGAATGACAACCAAATCGTTGCGCGAATCACCGTCGTAATCGGCGGTTACAAAGCGGTCGCTGAACAATCCGTAATTAGTAACGAAAAAGCCCTGCGTGCTTCGCCGCTGAAAGATTTGCGCGTTGCCGCCGTTGTTGCGCACGACCGAAGCGTCATACCGACGGTCGCCGTCAAAGTCGCCCGGATACGGTTTATCGCCAGCGATTCCGAACGGAATGCCCGTGATGTTTCCGCCGCCGGTGGCGGTACTGGCGCGGTAGTAAAAGAATGAGCTGCTGCCGCCCGTTCCCGGACGATAAACTGCGGGGTCGGCTCTGCCGTCGCCGTCGTAATCGCCGATAATCGTTGGGTCGTCGCCGGTCTGACCGAACTGCTCGATGCGAACCGTGTTCGTCGAACTTTGCAGAATATAGAAATAGGCTAATGCACCGGGGCGCCAGACGGCAATATCGGTTCTGCCGTCGCCGTCGTAATCTTCGGGAACGTTTGTGTCGGTTGCGTTGCCGAATTGGACGCCGGACGGCGCGCCTGTCGGGTTCGGAATCGTAAACCAGGTTTTAGTCGTCCCGGAGTTGCGCGTCAGCGTGTAATCGGTCAAATTGTCTCCGGTAATATCAACTTTCCGCGAATACGGAACCGCACGCATACCTGTTCTTGTGCCGTCGAGTTTGAATGGGAAATCCTGCGGCACGTCAACGGCGGTAGCTGGAGTTGCGGCATCAATAATATCAGCCCAAACGCCCGGAGCAGCTCCGGTTCGCTGACGCGCACGCATCAGCGGCGTGTAGCGCGTATTGACGATAGTCGTGCTGGGCGTGAAATTTCCCGCAGCACCGGCATTCAAACTAAAATCAATCCAGTACTCACCGGTGGTCAAAACCAATCCTGGTGAAACGTTCAGATTGTTTTGCCAAATTCGGCGCGTCGTTCCAGGGACAGACCCTGGCGGTGGAGCAACTGAATTGAAAATACGGAAAGAATTGGTGTCGGTCGAAGTTGCTAAACGATTAGTTGTTGTGTCGCCGAAAATCACCGTGCTTCCGGCTACGCCCGGAGGTCCGTTCCAGATTTGCAAAGTGGCGCTGATAAACGGGCTGGTTGTACCGGCAAAACCGGTTTGATAGCCGTGAACAATGACCTGGTTAATCGTCCAGGTTTCACCGACAGGAATGACAAAATTGTCGGCGCAGCGATTTTCGGCTGTTGCGGTTGTCGCACAACCATATCCCGCATTAGTATTCGCGTTAGATGTGTCGCCGGCAAAATTTTGCACTTCGCTAAACTGCGCTCCAGCAGGCGCAGCAACACCGCTTTTCGATGTCGCGCCGGTTTGAAATGGTCCGTTATCGTAAATGATGACAGCCGGTGAATCAGCCGTTTGCGCCGCCGCGCTCGTATTTGTGGCGGATGCAAAAACGATTTGCATCATTACCAGGGCATACAGGCAAAAACTTGAAATTACGCTTTTTGTAAATCTTCGTTGGTTCATTGTGTTCTCCTTTTAGTTTTTATTGTTGACACTTGAAAATCGGCTGCGCCGTCCGGTTTTGGACGTATTTTGGAAGAAGCCGCAACCACATTTGATTCCAGCGAATCTGGAAGATGGAATCCGTTTGCTTACGTTTGTCGGAGAATCCTTTGTTTAGGATGTTCTGTTCCGAAAGTTTTTTAGCGGCATAAGTATAAAACATTTTTCCCGATGTGAAAATGCCAAACGGCGCGGTAGATAAAAATTTATCTACCGCGCCGCCAGAGGCTGTTATCAATTTGGATCCTCGAAATACGAATCGCTGCCCAACCGGATATTTTACCGACTAAAACGCACGTACTTCGGTTCGCAATTTTTCCACCAATTCCGCCGCGCCGCGTTTGGCGTCGCCGTCGCCGAGCATTTGCGTTTGCTTGGTTTTAAGTGGCAGATAAACTTTATCAATGTGCTGCGCCGAGGCGAAGTTTTCCGCGCCGGGCGTGACATCTCGTATCTCCTTTTTCTTCGCCGCCATAATGCCCTTCAAACTCGCGTAGCGAATCTGCGAAATGCCCGACTGAATCGTCAGCAGCGCAGGCAGATTGTAGGTGAACCACTGATACCAGCCGCTCTCCAATTCGCGTTTGAGGCGAAGTTTGCCGTTGAGAGTTTCGCGGTCAATGTCAATAACAATGGTCGCGTGCGGAACGCCGAGCAGCTCAGCTAAAATCACACCAGTCTGTCCGTAACTCGCGTCGTCCGATTGCAAACCGGTGAAAACTAAATCGGCGTTTTCATCTCGAATTGCGTCGGCGATTGTCTTGGCGATTTGAAACGGCGAGAGGCGATTTTCATTTTCATTGATGATATGAATCGCGCGGTCTGCACCACGTGCCAGCGCGTCTTTCAAAACAGCTTTCGCCGACTGCGCGCCGAGCGTGCAGACGACGACTTCGCCCTCGCCTTTAGCTTCCTTTAAACGCAACGCTTCTTCCAAAGCATAGCCGTCGGATTCGTTCGTCTGATGCGCGATGTCCGATTCGTCAATCCATTTTTCGTCTTTGCCAATCCGCAAAATCGCGTCTTTATTGGCGACCTGCTTCATTAAAACGATGATTTTCATAAATTTAGTTTAATACTTTCCTGACTGTCTTTCCGATATTATCCGACAAAAAGAAGATTTTTCGCAACGGAACCGCGCCGAATAAGCGGTAGTCGCCGACCGCCGCCAGCCCCGCCGAAGCCATACAACCGCACTGCGAACAATCGGGCGCGCCGCCGAATTGACACGGCACGACTTTGTTTTCCAGATTTGCCGTCAAGTTGAGCGTCGTGCGAGCGAAGATACATTCTTCGGGCGAAGCGGGCGGCTGGCGGTAGCCGCTGATTATCTCTTTCGGCAAATCCAATTTCGGAAATCGGCGGCTGAGTTCTTCGAGTTCGTCAATCACACGGGCGCGCGTTTCGGCATCCAAAATTTCCTCGCCTTCCGCGCCGATTTGCGGAGTGAACAAGCTGAACCAGATTTTCTTAACTTCGTCGCGGGCTGACCAAAATTCGACGAATTCTTCGTAATAGCCCGGACGATTCGCCGTCTGTCCCGTGATTGTGCAGTGAACCGTGATTTTTTGCCCGACGATGTTTCGCAGAATTCTTTCGTAAGTCGCGGGCTTGCGTCTGGCGTCGTGTTCGGGCTGCAAGCCGTCAATCGAAACGACGAGATACAAATCTTCAATCTGACTCCAGTTTTTCGGAATTTCGCGCACCGCGCTGGTGACGAGCTGCACGGCAATTTTCATCTCGCTTAATTGCGGCAGCAAACGGTCGAGTTCACGGAATCTGACGAGCGGTTCGCCGCCGACAATCGAAAGATGCAGCGGGCGATGTTCTCTGACAATTTCTAAAACTTTGGCGATGAGTTCATCGCCTTTATAATCGCTGACGGTGCGAAGCGTCTGTCCGGTTTCCTGCAAATGTTCGGGTTCATACGCGTAACAGCCCGGACAGCGCAGCGGGCATTCACGCGTAATTTCAATCGAAAGCGTTGGCTGCCGCCCGCTCAGAATTTTTCCCCAAGCCTTAAGAACGTCTGACCTTTTCATAACCCCTTGTTTATTTATTCTAAACGCAAAATTTTTAGAAATCACGTCATAACGCGAATTCTAAAAGCCGTCTAAGAATTTTCTTCAAACCGCTTAAAAATCAAACACGCATTCGTTCCGCCGAAACCGAAACTGTTTGATAAGACGTATTCAACTTCAGCGTGTCTGGGTTCGTTCGCAATATAATCCAAATCGCATTCCGGGTCGGGAAATTCATAGTTGATAGTCGGCGGCAGAACCTTTTCGTGCAGGGCGAGAATCGAAAAAACCGCCTCGATTCCGCCCGCCGCGCCGAGCGCGTGTCCGGTCATTGATTTGGTCGAACTGACAGCGAGTTTATATGCGTGTTCGCCGAAAGTTTGTTTGATTGCCATCGTTTCAAATTTATCGTTATACGGAGTCGAAGTTCCGTGGGCGTTAAGATAACCGATTTGTTCCGGCGTGATGCCCGCGTCTTTCATCGCCTTTTGCATCACTCGCCGCGGACCCGAACCGGTTTCGTCCGGCGCCGTGATGTGAAACGCATCGCCGCTCATTCCGTAGCCGACGATCTCGGCGTAGATTTTCGCGCCGCGAGCTTTGGCAAAATCCAATCCTTCTAAAATAATAATTCCCGCGCCTTCCGCGCAGACGAAGCCGTCGCGCTCGGCGTCGAACGGGCGCGAGGCTTTTTTCGGGTCGTCGTTGCGCGTCGAAAGCGCGCGCATCGAAGCGAATCCGGCGATTGACATCGGCGTAATTGCCGATTCCGCGCCGCCGCAAATCATCGCGTCGGCATCGCCGCGCTCAATATAGCGAAAGCTGTCGCCGATGGCGTGCGCGCCCGCCGCACAAGCGGTCGCCGTCGCCGTGTTCGGTCCTTTCGCGCCGAGACGAATCGAGACGTTGCCCGCCGCGAGATTGACGATTGACTGCGGAATAAAAAACGGCGAAACGCGGTCGGGTCCGCCGGATAAAAGTTTGTCGTGTTCGCGCTCAATCGCCCAGAAATCGCCGATGCCCGAACTGATATAAGTTCCGATCATTTCGGCGTTGGACGCGTCAATCTGCAAGCCGCTGTGCTTGACGGCTTCATCCGAAGCGGCAATCGCAAAATGCGTGAACGCGCCCATCCGCCGGGCTTCTTTTTTATCGAGAAAATCGAGCGGGTCGAAATTTTTGACTTCGCCCGCAATTTTGACCGAATACTTTTCCGTATCGAATTTTTTAATTAAGTCAATGCCGCTTTCGCCGCGCAGCAGAGCCGCCCATGTCGAAGCGACATCGTTTCCGCACGACGTAACCAATCCCAAACCTGTAACAACTACACGACGTTTCATAAAAATTAGTCCTTTACCGTTTGTCCTTTGTCCTTCGTTTGTTGAGCTTTGGCGAATTTGTTCATTTAAATTCAACGAACGAAGGACAAAGGACAAAGAACCAATGACGATTTATCCTTTGTGCTGTTCGACGTAAGCATAAGCGTCGCGGACGCTTTGAATTTTCTCGGCGTCTTCGTCGGGAATTTCGATGTCGAATTCCTCTTCAAAACGCATCACGAGTTCGACCAAATCGAGCGAGTCCGCGCCCAAATCTTCGATAAAGCGGGCGTTTTCCGTTACTTCCGCGTCGTCAACACCCAATTCGTCAACAATAATTTGTTTAATTTTTTCTTGAACTTCTGACATATTTTTCTCCTCTTTCTTTTATAATGTTTCTAAAGTATTTCTCAAACTGTCTGAATCTTCAACGTTCAAACAGCGAACGTCACGGTTAATCTGCTTAACCAAACCCGACAAAATTTTTCCCGCGCCGACCTCGACGAACGTTTCGACGCCGTTTCCGATTAAATTTTCAATTGACTGCGACCATCGAACGGGTTTTGAAACTTGTTCGGTTAACGCTTCGCCGACCCTTGCGCCATCCGAATTTTCACGAGCGGAAACGTTTTCAACGATCGGAACGCTCAGATCGAAAAAGTTAATTTCCCGTAAATCTCGCGCCAGTTTTTCTTGGGCGGGCAGCATCAATGCGCAGTGAAACGGCGCGGACACATTTAATTTTATCGCCCGTTTCGCGCCGCGTTCTTTCAAAAGCTCAATGGCGCGGTCAATCGCTTCAGTGTTTCCAGCAATAACCGTTTGCGACGGCGAATTGATGTTCGCCGGGCTGCAAACCTGTCCGGCTGCCGCTTCCCGGCAGGCGTCTTCAATCGTTTCCAAATCAAGACCCAAAATCGCCGCCATCGCGCCCGCTCCGACCGGAACGGCTTCCTGCATATAAGTCCCGCGTTTTCTCACCGTTTTTACGGCATCGGAGAAACTCAACGCATTCGCCGCCACCAGTGCGGAGTATTCACCTAAACTATGCCCGGCGACGAAATCCGGCGCCGGAAAATTTAAGTTTTCCATCGCACGAAACGCGGCAATCGAGACGGTCAAAATCGCGGGTTGCGTGTTTGCCGTCAAAGCCAAATCTTCCGCCGTTCCCGCTGTAAAACACATCTCCGATAGCTTAAAGCCGAGCGCGTCGTCGGCTTTCTCAAAAACAAGTCTGGCGGCGGGAAAATTATCGTATAAATCTTTTCCCATTCCGACCGCCTGCGAGCCTTGACCGGGAAATATGTAAGCGATTTTGGATTTTGGATTTTGGATTTTAGATTCTTCCGTCATCAGATTTCCTTAAAACTTTCAAGCAACTTTATTTAATAATGCTGCTTGGTTTCAATTGCAAATTTCAGCAAATAATCAATCCAAAATCTAAAATCTAAAATCGAATCAGCGTTGCGCCCCACGTTACGCCGCCGCCGAACGCCGTCAATAAAACAAGGTCGCCTTGCTTGATTTTTCCCGACTGCAAACATTCGTCTATCGCAATCGGAATCGAAGCCGACGAAGTGTTGCCGTGTTCGGCGATGTTTGAAAAAATTTTCTCTTCGGGGATGTTCAGGCGAGAGGCGACGGCGTCGGTGATGCGCTGATTTGCCTGATGCGGAATTACAAGGTCTACGTCGGCAATCGTATAACCGGCTTTATCCAACATCTCTTTGGAAATCTCTGCCATCGAACGCACGGCGATTTTGAAAAGCTCGTTGCCCTTCATTTTAAAGAAATGGTCGCGGTTATCAATCGTAGCATACGTCGTGCCGAGTTTCGTGCCGCCGCCGGGCGCGTAAAGATGTTCTTCGAAGCGTCCGTCGGAACGGATTTTCGTCGCTAAAATTCCTTTGCCCGCTTCGACCGGCGCGAGAACCGCCGCGCCCGCGCCGTCACTGAAAATGACGCACGTCGAACGGTCTGTATAATCAACGTACTTCGTCAAAACTTCCGCGCCGATGACCAATGCGTGTTTGATTTGTCCGGTGCGAATCATTGATTCGACCATTGTGATTCCGTATAGAAAACCGGAACACGTTGCGAAAACGTCCATTCCGGCGGCGTTCGTCGCACCGATCTGAGCTTGAATCAACGCGCCCGTCGAAGGCATTATCTGGTCGGGCGTGGTCGTCGCGCAGACAATAATCTCGATGTCTTCGGCATTCAAACCGGCTTTATCGAGCGCCTGTTGCGCCGCCTTCGTGCCGAACTGCGATGTGTATTCGCCCTCGGCAGCTTTGTGACGCTGCTTGATGCCGGTGCGCGTTTGTATCCACTCGTCGGAAGTATCAACGATTCGTTCCAAATCAGCGTTGGTTAAAACGCCGCTCGGATAAGCGTGTCCCATTCCGATGATGCCTGCGTTATTCATTTAGTCTATAAAGTCCACGAAGTACAGGAAGTTTGGGAAGAAGAAATTACTTTTGACTTCCCAAAATTTTCAAACTTCCTAAATTTCTTAGACTATTCCGATTCTTTGACTTCGATAATCTGACGACCTTTATACATTCCGGTTTTCGGGTCAATGCGGTGCGGTTTCATCGCTTCGCCCGAATCTTTATCAATGTAAAATTGCGGAACTTTTAGCGCGTCGTGGGCGCGGCGTTGGCGCGTGCGTGATTTTGAATGTCGGCTTTTTGGATTTGGCATAATTTCCTCTTGTATTAATGTTAAATGGTTAACTATAAATCGTCTCGATGGCAAATCACCCGATTGACAATCAACAATTA
>CADCUR010000277.1:0-10675 GCA_902805935.1 uncultured Pyrinomonadaceae bacterium | reverse complement strand
GAGCCGCCCATCGCGGGTCAATCTCTTTTTCTTCACAACTACAATCTATCAAATTTCGGTTCGCGCCGCATTTTTGGCAAAAACCCTGACAATCTTCCCGACAAAAAGCTTGTTCGGGCAGATTTAAAAGAATCTGTTCGCGGGCGAGTTCGGTCAAATCAATTTTATCGCCCGCGTAAATCGAAACTTCGAGATTTTCGACATTTACTTCCGCCTCTCTTTCCTGCGTATAATTTTCGGCGGTGACGAAAGCCGCGCTGAACGGAAAATCCAAAAATTTTTCGGTCGGCTGCAAACACCGGCTGCACTCGACTTCGACAACGGTTGAAATTCTTCCCTCGACATCGGTTTGGACAATTCCCCTTTTTATTTGCCCTTGAACGCGAACGGCGTTTTTTACGCGCTCAGTTTCGCTCTCTAAATTAATCCGCTCCGCCTCAATCGAAAAATCGAACGAGGTTCGCGCCTCTTTCATTGTCGTTACATCAACAATCATCACCGAGTAGAATAAACTTTAGCGTTCAAACAGCGCAAAAGCAAAGGACTTATTATAACCGCTGGCTTTTTGGTGTCAAACCGCCGATTTTAAGTTACACTTTTGCGCTTTGAGTCGGCTCCAACCGCTTCGTCTAAATTATTAAAACCTCTTTCCGCTAAAATTTTCAATAAACCCGAATTTACGTCTCGCGCAAAAGCGAAACCCTGGTAAATAAAACCGGTGTATGCTTGAATCAGGCACGCCCCCGCCTGGATTTTTTCAAACGCATCAGCCGCCGTGAAAACGCCGCCGACGCCGACAATCGGCAATTTACCTTTTGAAAAATTGTGAATTTTTCGGACGACTTCGTTCGACCGCTTTTCGAGCGGTTTTCCGCTTAGACCTCCGCTTTCGTCAATTTTGGTTTTCAAGTTTTCTCTTTTTACCGTCGTGTTCGTCGCAACGATTCCGGCGAGATTTAATCTCTGCGCGATGTCAACAATCGCCTCGATTTCCGAATCCGACAAATCCGGCGCGATTTTCACGAGTAGCGGTTTGTTTTGATTCGCGCCGCACAATTCACTGTTCCGCTTTTGTAACACGGCAAGCAATTCTTCCAAGTTCTCAGCCTTTTGCAATTCTCTTAAGTTGGGCGTGTTCGGGCTGGAAACATTGACGGCGACGTAATCGGCGACCTCGAAAGCCAAATCGAAACTCGCCAGATAATTTTCAATCGCCCGCTCGTTCGGCACGTTTTTATTTTTTCCGATGTTCACGCCGAGAACGCAGTTAGGATTTATACGCTTTAATCTTTCGACGATTTTTTTCGCGCCGTCGTTGTTAAATCCCAGCCGATTGATTAACGCTTTATCTTCGGGCAGACGAAATAATCTCGGTCTTTCGTTTCCCTTTTGCGGCTCGTAAGTTACCGTCCCGACCTCGACAAAACCGAAGCCGAGCGCGGCGAGTTGATTCACAACCGCGCCGTTTTTATCAAAACCGGCAGCAACGCCGAGCGGATTCTTAAACTTCAATCCAAATCTTTCTAGCTCGCCGAACGACTCGCCTGCGTCGAATCGTTCGGCTGCCAAATTTTGAGCCGCCTTTGAACCGAGAGCGATTTTCAGCGTTTCGATTCCGAACTCGTGTGCCGTTTCGGGCGACGCTTTAAACAGCAGCGGTCGCAACAAATTTTTATAGATTTTCGACATTACCTAAACCGCAATGTTAAATGAATTATGCCGAACTTGAAAATTGAAACTTGAAACATCAAACCCGGCAATGCTACGATTTGCCCAACTCTTATGGCAGATGAATACGGATTAGTTGAAAAATCGCGCATTATGGATAACGCGCGAATGAAACGCGCGCTGTCGCGCCTCGCTTCGGAAATCGTCGAAGACAATCAGGGCGCAAAGGATTTATACATCGTCGGCATTCGTCGGCGCGGCGTTCCGATTGCCGAACGCCTGGTCGAGAAAATCGAAATACTCGAAGGCGAGCGACCGATTTTCGGCATTATTGACATTACGCTTTACCGCGACGATTTATCAACCGTCGGCGCGAACCCGATTGTCAACCGCACCGAACTCGACACAGACATCGAAGACAAAAATATAATTCTTGTTGACGATGTGCTTTACACCGGCAGAACGATTCGCGCCGCGCTTGATCAGTTGATGGATTTCGGACGACCGCGCAAAGTCCAGCTTGCCGTTTTGATTGATAGAGGAAAAGAACACCGCGAACTACCGATACAAGCGGATTTTATCGGCAGAGCTGTGCCGACCAAACGCAGCGAGATTATTAAAGTCATGCTCAAAGAATACGACGACGAGGAAGCCGTCTGGATTTACGAGAAAACGTCAGAGTAATTTTTCTACAGCAAGATTAAACGTCTTGCTTTTTTTATAAAAGTAAATGGACAAACCGTTTCGCCGCAGAGATTTACTTGGAATTCGCAATCTATCCGCCGAAGAAATCGTGGGGATTTTGAACACCGCCGAAAATTTCCGCGAGATAAACCAACGCGAGATAAAAAAAGTTCCGACTCTACGGGGCAAGACCGTCATCAATCTTTTTTTTGAAAACTCGACGCGCACGCGCACTTCTTTTGAACTCGCCGCCAAACGCCTCTCCGCCGATGCGGTCAACATCAGCATTTCGTCGTCGGCGATTGCCAAAGGCGAAACGCTGGTTGACACGGCTCTCAATCTGGACGCGATGCAGCCTGACTGCATCGTCGTCCGCCATTCGAGCGCGGGCGTGCCGCATCAGCTCGCTAAGGTCAGTCGCGCGGCAATCGTCAACGCGGGCGACGGCGCGAACGAACATCCGACGCAAGCATTACTCGATGCGATGACGATTCGTGAACGCAAAGGAGCAATTGACGGCTTGGAAGTCGCCATCGTCGGCGACATTCTGCATTCGCGCGTGGCACGCTCCAACATTCATTTGCTCACGAAACTCGGCGCAACGGTTCGCGTCGCCGGTCCGAAAACACTTGTTCCAAACGACTTTCAATCGCTCGTCGAAAAAGATTTACAGGTTTGTCCGAACATCGAAGAAGCAATCTCCGGCGCGGATGTCGTAATGATTCTCCGAATTCAGCGCGAGCGTCAGGATTCCGCATACTTCCCGACCTTGCGCGAATACGCGATTCATTACGGCTTGACGCAGGAGCGACTAGATTTGGCAAAGTCCGACGCTATAGTTTTGCATCCGGGACCAATGAATCGCGGTATTGAAATCGCTTCGGACGTTGCCGACAGTTCGCGTTCGCTGATTTTAGACCAGGTTAAATACGGCGTCGCCGTTCGAATGGCGGTTTTATATCTTGCAACTGGCGGAAGTTCAATCAATGTTTGAAACAATTACTTTATATCGTCCAGTCGGCACAAAGGAACTTGAATTAATCGAAGCGACCGATTTCACCGCGTTTCCGCCACGCTTGCCCTAACAGCCGATTTTTTATCCGGTTCTGAATGAAGAATACGCCGCGCAAATCGCCCGCGAGTGGAACGCGAAATATAACGCAGATAAAGTCGGCTATGTTACGAAATTTGCTGTTCGCAAAGATTTTCTCGACAAGTACGAAGTAAAAGTTGTCGGCGGCGCAACGCATGCAGAGTACTGGATTCCGGCGCAAGATTTGGAAGAATTCAACCAAAGTATTGTCGGCAAGATTGAGGTTATCGCAGAATTTAAGGGCGAATGATATGAAAAACTTTGTATTTGTTCTTTTTGTTTGTCTAGTATTTTTCTGTTCGCAAAAATCTATCGAAACGAATCTGACGCAGGAGAATAGTCAAATCGTTTCGACAAACCAAATTGAAAGAAAGGAAGAAAAAACTTTGGAAAAGTTATCTTCGCCAAAAGGCAAAAGAAAATTGCCGGTTGTAAAAGATTTTGGTGTTTTTTATTTGTATAGAGAATCTGACAATAACGATGTCGGCGGTTCTCCGATTGCGCCGTTCAAAAGCGCAAAAATCGAAATGGTCATTGACAGTGAAGCAAAGGCGGGAGAAAAGATTACAATGATTCCTTTGCAAGTCGAGGTTGAACCGTTTCAATTACCGATTTCAAAGGTTACAAAAAAGAGGTATAACGGCTGCGATGAACCTAAAAAAGATTTTAATTTCGATATTGAATTTGAAGAAATAACGGATAAAATTGTTCTCGAAGTCGAAGCGGTTGATAAGCTATTCACCTCAAGGGCGTTCGGTGTTTTTGGTATTTATCCTGCTGTGGATTTTGCCAAAAATATTTTGCCGCCTGCATTGAAACAGGAAATGCTGCCGAAAGAAGTCGCAATTCAAACGGTCGAAGCCGCGATTGATTTGGACAACGACGGCAAGCCGGATTTACTTTCGCTTTCTTTTTGCTGTGCGGATGAAAACAAACCTGTAAACTCTACAGATAGCGACTGCTATTATAGCTGCGAAAAAATCTTCAGGAAAATAAACCAAAACTGGAAATTAATTCGCTCTGAGAGTCCATGTTAATTGAATAAATGAAACTTTTAATCGCCAATGGTCATTTAATTGACCCGACAGAAGGACAAAACAGCGGCAAGAATCTTTTAATCGAAAACGGAAAAGTCGTCGCGTGGCTTGGACAAAACGAATCTGCGCCCGAAGACGCGGAGGTTTTCGACGCGACGGGTTTAATCGTCGCGCCCGGTTTTGTAGATTTACACGTTCACCTGCGCGAGCCGGGACAGGAACATAAGGAAACAATTGCGAGCGGTTGCGCGGCGGCGGTTGCGGGCGGTTTTACGAGCGTTTGTCCGATGCCGAATACTTCGCCTGTGAATGATAATGCGGCAATTACGCGCTATATGATTGAGCAGGCGGAACACGCGGGTTTGGCAAATGTTTTTCCGGTCGGCGCGATTACAAAAAATTCTGACGGCACGGAACTAGCGGAAATGGGCGAGATGAAAGCGGCTGGTGCGGTGGCGGTTTCGGACGATGGGCGACCCGTTCCGAATGCGGGAATGATGCGGCGGGCGATGGAGTATGCGAAGGATTTTGATTTGCCGGTTGTTGACCATTGCGAAGACAAATCTTTATCTTCCGGCGGCGTGATGCACGAGGGAAAATTGTCTTTGCTTTTGGGTCTGAAAGGAATGCCCGCTTTGGCGGAAGAACTCGACGCGATGCGCGATATTATTCTGGCGAAAGAAACCCGAGCGCATATTCATATCGCGCATATCTCGACCAAAGGCGCGATTGAATCCGTCAGACGCGCAAAAAACGAAGGAATAAACGTAACGTGCGAAGTCACGCCGCATCATTTCACGCTCGTTGACCGAGCCGTCGAAGGCTACGACACGAATACGAAAATGTCGCCGCCTTTGCGGTCGGAAGAACATCGTCTTGCGATTTTGGAAGCATTAAAAGACGGCACGATTGACGCGATTGCGACCGACCACGCGCCGCATCACGCCGACGAAAAGGCTCTTGAATACGACCGCGCGCCGATGGGCATCATCGGACTTGAAACCGCCGTCGGTCTGGCTTTCAGCCAACTCGTTCACAAAGGTTTGATTGATTTGGTCAGGCTCGTCGAACTGTGTTCGACGAATCCGGCAAAGATTTTCAATTTGAAAGAACGCGGAACTCTGCGAGTCGGCTCGCACGCCGACATTACGATTCTCGACCCGGATTTGAATTGGACATACAAAGTTTCCGATTCAAAATCGAAATCGAAAAATTCCCCATTCGACGCTTCGCAATTTACGGGCGCGGCGGCAACCACTATAGTCGGCGGAAAAATCGTTTACTGCAGATGAAAATTATCTTATTGTGAGGTAGTTTAAACAGATAAGAGTTTTTTCAATTTTAATCAAATAGCGTGAGAAATTTATAATAATGGAATGGCTTTCCGACCCGTCAATTTGGATCGCGTTTGCGACTTTAACCGTTCTCGAACTCGTTCTCGGCATTGATAACATCGTTTTTATCTCGATTCTAGCGGGCAAGCTGCCGCCCGAACAGCAATCGCGCGCGCGTTACATCGGGCTTGGGTTAGCGTTGATAATGCGCGTGATTCTGCTGTTTTCCCTGACTTGGGTGATCGGTTTGACCGCGCCGCTGTTTACCGTTTTGGGGCAGGAAATTTCCGGGCGCGATCTTGTTCTGCTCATCGGCGGGTTGTTTCTCATCGGCAAAAGCACGCACGAAATTCACGGCTCGCTCGAAGGCGAAGAAGGTCATAAAACCGCGAAGGTTTACGCTTCGTTCGCCGGCGTGCTGGTGCAAATCGCGCTTCTCGACATCGTGTTTTCGCTCGACTCGGTGATCACGGCGGTCGGAATGGTTGACCGCATCGAGATTATGATCGCGGCAGTCGTCGTTTCAATCGTATTTATGATGGCGTTCGCCAAACCGATCGGCGAATTCGTTCAGAAACATCCGACGGTGAAGATGCTCGCGCTGTCGTTTCTGCTTTTAATCGGCGTCACCTTGATTGCCGAAGGTTTCGACCAGCATATCCCCAAAGGCTATATTTATTTTGCGATGGCGTTTTCGGTTCTCGTCGAAGTTTTGAATATGCGTCTGCGCAAAACCAAAGACGAGCCGGTGCATCTGCGCGACGCTTACACCGGCAGCGGCGATACGGCTGAGGTTGAAGTGAAAATTTAGACGAGTTTGTTTTCTCAAAAAAAGCGCGAAGCTCAATCGGCTTCGCGCTTTTTCGTTTGTTCTTCCGCGATAAAATCCGGCGGCAAATCAATCTCGAATTCGAGCCGACGGTATTCGGTCGGATGTTGAAATGCTAATTTGTAAGCGTGCAGACACAAGCGCCCGAATTCGCGCCCGCCGCGTCGCTCGTCGCCAACAATCGGATGCCCGATGTATTCGCAATGAATCCGCAGTTGATTGGTTCTGCCTGTTACCGGCTGCAATTCGAGGAGTGTCGTATCGGCGTATCTTTCCATCACCCGAAAGCGCGATTCTGCCGCTTTGCCGTCTGTTTTTATGTTCCAGTGTTTGGTTTCTTCAAAGCGTCCGATGGGCGCGGAAATTTCTCCGGCGTCTTCTTCTACCACGCCTTCGACCAACGCCAGATATTTTTTCTCGACGAGTTTTCTCTCGAAATGCGCGGACAAAATGCGATGGGCGCGCGGCGTTTTGGCAATCAAAATCAAACCGGAAGTTTTTTTATCGAGCCGATGCACAAGTCCGGGACGAATGATTTCGGATTTCGGATTTCGGATTTCGGATTGGTCGTCTGCGCCGGATTTTTCGCCGTTTCTACGCCACAGAACTTCCTGATTTAAGTAATATGAAAGCGCGTTCAAAAGCGTTCCGTTTTTGTCGCGGTGCGTCGGATGCACAAGCATTTCCGCCGGTTTGTTCACCAGCAAAAAATCGTCTTCTTCATAAACGATGTCGAGTGGAAATTTTTCCGGTCGCATCGCCGTTTCCCTGTTCAAATCAACTTCGATTTCGACGAAATCCTTTGTTTTCAGAATGACGCCGGAGTTTCCCGTGTAACCGTTGACCTCGCAATGTCCTTCCTTGATAACCTCGCGCAGATACATTTTGCTCAACGAATAAAATTTATCGAACAAAAAATCGTCGAGTCTGCGACGGTGAAATTCCGCGTCAATTTGAAAATAAATTTTTTCGCGCACAATTTTTCTAGCCGAGTTTTTCGTTGACGAAAGTGAAAATTCCGGTCGCCACGCTGACAACGATGAAAGTGGCAATCGCCCGCCAAACCGCGTCTGATTCAGTGAACTGCCAAATCGCTAAAATACACAAAACCGTGCAGGCGACGAGCGAAAGCGTGATGACGGTGAACGAGATAATGCGGACGAGTTTCGGTTCGACAATGCCTTTGATCTCGCGTTTTGCTTTTATCGTCGGTTGAGCGTTTTCTTTTTCCATCTGTCAACTATAATAAATTTAAAACTGCCCAAAGCGAAACGAGCGAAATTAAAATCCACAGCAAAACGCCCTGCACGAGTGGAAGAATTCCGACTTTTTTCAGGGTCTCCCTCGACAGCGACGCGCCGATAAAAAACAAAGTCACCGTCAAACCCGTTTTCGCCAGCATTACGAGCGAATCGAAAATGCTCGGCGGAAATTCAAGCGGCATATACGTGCGGACGACGGTCGCCGCCAGAAACAAAAATATAAACCACGGAATCGCTAGTTTGGCTTTCGCCGAACGATAGAAAAATGCGTAAAGAAGCGCAACGGGCGCAATCCACAAAGCGCGGGCGAGTTTAACGGTCGTTGCAACCGCCAACGCTTCCGCCCCGTAACTCTGCGCCGCGCCGACGACCGAACTCGTATCGTGAATGGCAATCGCCGCCCAAACGCCAAATTGATTTGGCGAAAGATTCAACCAGTGTCCGATGATTGGAAAAACGACGAGTGCGATGGAATTTAATATAAAAATCGTTCCCATTGAAACCGAGATTTGCTCGTCGTCGGCGTCAATCGCGGGCGCGACCGCCGCAATCGCGCTGCCGCCGCAAATCGCCGTTCCAGAGGAAATCAGCGCGGCGGTTTTTTCGTTCACCTTTAATAATTTGCCAACGACGTAACCGACAATCAGCGTCCCGAAAATCGTCGCCAACGTAAACGCAATGCCGTCTTTTCCCGCCCGGTAAACGGCATTCAGATTCATTCCGAAACCGAGCAGCACGACCGACGCCTGCAACAAAATTTTCGTGTATTTGGCGGTTTGTTTGGCGAACGGATTGCCGATGGCAAAAGCGAAAATTAAACCTAGGACGAGAGCAATCGGCGGGGAGACGAAAGGCGTGGTGCAAAGCAGAAGCAAAGTTATCAATAAAATTTTTCGCCAGTCCATGTTTGATAAAGTATAGATTGTGAAAATCTTCGGTTAAAGATTTTCACAATCTATACTCCGCCTTCTTCACTTTATTTCGCTTTGCCTTGATTAGCGACGGCTTCCTGTGCCGCCTTTATCGCTTCTTGGTCGCCGAGGTAATAGCTTTTCGTCGGCTTTAAATCTTCGCCGAGTTCATAAACAAGCGGAATGCCCGTCGGAATATTGCGATGCACGATGTCTTCGTCGGAAATCGTGTCGAGGTATTTGACCAAAGCGCGCAGCGAATTGCCGTGCGCGGCGATTATCAAGCGTTTGCCGTCTTTAATTTTCGGCGCGATCTCCGTTTGATAATACGGCACGACGCGCTCGACCGTATGTTTTAACGCTTCGGATTTCGGAAATTTTCCCGCTTCGATTCTCGCATAACGCGCGTCTTTGCCAAGCCAGCGTTCGTCGGTTTCGAGCATTTCCGACGGCGGAATGTCATAGCTTCTGCGCCAGATCAAAACTTGTTCTTCGCCGTGCTGCGCGGCGGTTTCTGCTTTATTTAAACCTTCGAGCGAGCCGTAATGCCGCTCGTTCAAAAGCCACGATTTCGTTTCGGGAATCCACATCAAATCCATCTCGTCGAGAATTATCCAGAGCGTTCGGATAGCGCGTTTCAAAACCGACGTGTAGGCTTCGTCGAAAATAAAACCTTCGGCTTTCAAAAGTTGTCCGGCGGCTTTCGCTTCGGCGCGACCTTTTTCCGAAAGGTCAACATCCTTCCAGCCCGTGAAACGGTTTTCCCGATTCCATTCGCTTTCGCCGTGTCTGATTAAAACTAATTTTTGCATAATTTAAGATTTCAAACTTTAGAATTATTGAACAATTAAACCGGATATTTAAATTTCTCTCAAGTTTCAAAAAGCAAAAGCGGCGGGTGAGTTCTTCGCGCCGCTTTTGCTTTTTGAACATTTGCCGTTGTGTTAAGTTGTCCACTCGTCGTGGCTGATGCCGACGAGATACCAATTTCTGCCTGCTTTCTCGAAAATCAAACGCAGCGATTTCCAATCCATTTCGCTGTTTTTCTTTGTTCCGGGAAAATGATATTCGACGAATTTTCCGTTCGGATACGCTTCCGCAACATTCACAATCGTATTGCCTTGTTTGACGACGCGGTTGTAGCCGACTGTCGGCGCGCGGGCGAAATCTTTGTCGTAAACGAATTCTTTGTAATAACTGGCGAAATCGAGTTTGATGTCGTCGCCCGAACCGTCGGCTTGTCCCCAGACGTAAACCGGAAGCGTGTAGATTTTCACCACGTCCTTTCGCCGAAACGTCAAATCCTTTTGCGTGTCAATGTTGCCGTATGGCGAAAAACGCACGCCTTTCGTCGGATGAACATAAGTCGCCAGCGTCTTTGCGTCTTTGTTTTTGAGCGCGCTCAAGACTTGTTTTGATTTAGCCAGAACCTGCGCTTTTTCGGTTTGCGCGTGCGCCGAAAAAGCCAAAGATAAAAGCGTCAATGCCGATAATATAAATTTTGTTTTCATTTTTTTCTCCAATATCTCAGGCGGATTTTTTCCCGCCGCATTGGAACGCTTTTTTAAGGATTTCTTGCGCTTCTCCAACCAGATAAAGCGAGCCTGTAATTAAAATCAATTCGCTATCTTTCGTCACTTTTTGCGCCGTCGTAATCGCTTCTGCGACCGTTTCGGCGAGCGTGACATTTTTTTGGTCAAAATTTTGCGGCACGTACTTTAAGAGTTCCGAAGTTTTCACCGCACGATCGTTTTTCGGTTCGGTAAAAATCAATCTTTGAACTTTTGGAAAAAGGATTTCGGCGATTTCCGACAAATCTTTATCGCGCATTGCGCCGAAAATCATCGTTACGGGCTG
>CADCUR010000276.1 GCA_902805935.1 uncultured Pyrinomonadaceae bacterium | reverse complement strand
GACTCATATTCCTGCATAAAGCCTTCTTCGATACCCAAATCTTCCAAAATCGAAATGGCTTCATACCATTCGCGTTCGGAAATTCGGCGCGAAAGTAAAATGTATTTTTCGTCGGTCGCCGCTTTGTTCGTTGCATAATACTGCGCCATCAAAGAAATTGCCGTGCGCGGCGACAATTCTTCTTTTATCCAGCGCAGATTTTCTGCGATGCCCGCGATGTCGTTCGGCAAAACGAGCAGCCGAATCAGCAAACCTTTCTGCAAAAGTCCGTTTTCGTCAAAAACAAGTTTGTCGCCCGTCTGTCGAAACATTTCCTTTATCGCCGCTCGCGCGTAATCCGTGTAGCCGCGCACTTTTGAAAATGTAAATCCGGCGTCGTTTTCCGCGTATTTCAAATCGGGCAGGTAAACGTCAACGATGCCGTCGAGCAGGCGCAAAACCTCGACTGAATCGTAAGCGTTCGTGTTGTAAACAATCGGCAGGCGCAGACCTTTTTCCGCCGCGATGAAAATCGCCCGCGCCATCTGCGGCGCAAAATGCGTCGGCGAAACGAAGCCGATGTTATGACAGCCGCGCGCCTGCAACTCCAACATCACTTCCGCCAACTGTTCGTGCGTCGTTTCGTTTTTCTTTTGCGTTTTCCAAGTCTGCGAGATTTGGTAATTCTGACAATAGACGCAGCGCAGATTGCAGTTACCGAAAAATATATTTCCCGCGCCGCCGCTTCCCGACAAACACGGTTCTTCGCCGAAGTGCGCCGTGTAGCTCGACACAATCGGCAATCTGCCTGAATAACACGCGGCGATTTCATCTTTGAGGCGATTGTTGCCGCAATCTTTTGGACACACGACGCAGCGTTCGAGCAGTTTTTCGAGTTCTATAACGCGCCGCTCAAGCTCGCCCGCGCGGTGCAGTTGTGTAAAATTCGGCTCGCTCATATTTTTGCGACGCGGTGACGCGGAGAACTTTGGTTATTGTCGTTCAAATTTGAATAAAGCAAAACTAACTGCTCGTCACCGCGTTACCGCATCTCTCGTTTCGTCCTTCCTCTCAAGCTCGCCGTCAATCATCGTATAACGGCTGATAATTTCGCGCGGCGCGATTGTTTTCGCCAGTGTCCACGTAAAATCCATCTCGGCTTTTATCGTCGCTCGTGCCATCGCGGTTTCGCGCAGCATCAAAACGCTGCCGTAAAACAGAAACATAATGCCGATGACGCCGACCGGAATCGGCATCCAGCGGTAAATGCCGAAAATTCCGGCGACGGCAATCGTCAAACTCGTCAAAACGAAAAGTCCCAGACCGTAGTAGAAGGCGCTCATCGCCCGCTGCAAAATTCTTGAGCGCGTCGTTACTTTGTCGAGCAGGTGAACGATTGTTTCGAGCCGTTTACTGTAAAGCGGAATTCCGCTTTTGTCTTCAATCATGATCAGTTCGCTAAGTCGCCCTTCGAGTTCGCGCACGCGGTCAACCACGCGACCCAAACGAGTTGAGGTCGAAAGCACAAGCGAGCCTGTCGCCGAAATCAGCAGCGCGGGCGTAATCATCGCCGTCAGAAATTCGATGGTCGAACTTAGCGCATTCGGATTGACATTGATTAAATCGGAAGCCATAGCGGATTTCGGATTTGGGATTTCAAATCTTAATTTTCAACTCCACATCTTGCGAACACTCGTTTTTCCTGTTGTTTCATCTTAAACTTAAATCGTATGACTGAAAATGAGCAAACGCAAGGAACAATTCAAATTTTAAAACACGAAAGCGAAGTTTTGAAAAACAATCCGCTCGGCGACCGGCACATCAGAGATTTGTATGTTTATCTGCCGCCCGATTACGAATCGAACACGGACGCGAATTTTCCCGTCGTTTATTGTCTGACCGGATTCACGGGACGCGGGAAAATGTTTCTCAACGACAACGCTTTTACGCCGAATCTCGCCGAACGACTTGATAAATTGATCGGCGACCGAACAATCAAACCGATGATTGCCGTGCTGCCCGACTGTTTTACTTATTACGGCGGTTCGCAATACGTTAATTCGAGCGCGACGGGAAACTATGAAGATTATTTGACTGAGGAAATCGTCCGGTTCGTTGATGAAAATTTCCGCACCGTCCGAGATAAAAATTCCCGCGCCGTAATGGGCAAGTCTTCCGGCGGTTACGGCGCGCTCGTGATGGCGATGCGCCACGCCGACCGGTTCGGTCTTGTTTGCTCGACGAGCGGCGACGCCTATTTCGAGTTTTGTTATTTTCCCGGCATCGCCGAAGGTTTTCGCGCAATGCGCGGCGACGCCAAAAGTTTTATGGAAAAAATTTGGCGCGAAACCGAGCGCAAGGGCAAAGACGATTTCGCCGCGCTCAACACCGTCGGAATGAGCGCGTGTTACTCGCCGAATGAAAAATCGGAACTCGGTTTTGATTTGCCGTTCGATACGGACACGGGCGAAATTCGCTCGGACGTTTGGACGCGATGGCTGGCGCACGACCCGGTTCGGCTCGTGGAAAAATCTGTTGAAAATTTGAAAAGTTTAAAATTATTGTTTATTGACGCGGGAACGCGCGACGAGTTTCATCTTGATTTGGGCGCGAAGATTTTGTGCCGGCGGCTGAAGGACTTTGGCGTTCCGCACGTTCACGAAGAATTCGACGACGGACATTTTAACATCGGCTATCGCCAAAATCGTTCGCTCGAATTGATTTCGCGTAATTTCGAGAATGAATAATCAAACGTTAAAAACCGAGCGCGTCGTCAGCTTGAACGTCAATGTCTGCGATCACGATTCGGCGATTCGGCAAATTGCAGAACTTGTGAGGCGCGGCGCGGGCGGTTACGTCTGTTTTTCGACCGTCCATATGGTGATGGAATCGCACGACGACGCGGAATACGCGAAAAAGGTCAACGAGGCGAATTTAATCGTTCCTGACGGAATGCCGCTCGTCTGGATGCAGAAATTGCAGGGCGCGGGGCAAGCCGCGCGCGTTCGCGCCAACGATTTGATGATTATGCTTTGCCGCTATGCCGAAGCGAACGATTTGACTGTCGGATTTTACGGCGGCAAGCAGGCGGTGATTGACGCGATTCTCGAAAGAGCGAAAAAAGATTTTCCGAACCTTAAAATCGCCTACGCTTTTTCGCCGCCTTTTCGACCCTTGACCGACGCGGAAGACACACAGGTCACGGCGGAAATCAACGAGAAAAATCCCGACATTTTATTTATGGGTTTGGGCTGTCCGAAACAGGAAAATTGGATGTCGGCGCATAAAAATAAAATTAAAGCCGTGATGCTCGGCGTCGGCGCGTCGTTCGATTTCTTCGCGGGCAATGTCAAGGAATCGCCGGAATGGTTGGGCAAACTCGGTCTCGAATGGCTGTTTCGTTTGACACAGGAACCGCGCCGACTCTGGAGAAGGTATTTGATTCTTAATCCGCGCTTCGTGCGCCTTGCGACGCTTCAATTGCTCAAATCACAGAAATAGTTTTTTGCGGTCTCAATAAATCTTCCAATATGTCAGTCAATCCAAAGTAACGAACAAAAAACGTTGGGCGTAAACTAGATTTACGCCCAACGTTTTTTTTGACTTTTTATTTTAAAACCTAAAGGATTTATTTTTCGCCGCGTTCAAATTGGACTTCGGTTCCCAATTTAACTGACAGACGCTTCGCGCCGGGTTGGTCGAAAGTCTCAATCCAGCGTAGCGCTTCGTCCAACAAACGCAATTGATATTCTTTCTCGTTCGGCTCGCCGAGAACTCGTCCGAATTCTCCCGCATAATAAGCCGTGCGCGGCGGGCGAACCAAATCGGTGATTCCGCGGTCAACGGAAATCAACATCGTCGGGATGTTCGCTTTTTCGAGAGCGCGCGCCACGATGCCCAAAGTTTGATGACAAAGACGCGACGCGGGAATGAGCAGAGCGGCTTGCACTTCGTAACGCGCCGCTCGTTCGGCGATTTGCGGCGCAAGTCCTTCGGCGACCAGCCGCGCGTTCGGAATCCAGCCGTTCAAGCTCCACCAGACGTTGTTCAATTTGCCGATGACGGCGTTCTCCTGGTATTCGAGAAGGCGCTCGACGGGAATCTGCACGTTTCTGTCGGCGCGCACGGCAGTCGGGTCGTAGCCGCGAGCCGCGTAAAGCAAATCTTCCGCTTCGACTTCAATCGGAATTTCCTTAAAAGTCGCGTCGCCGTCGCGCGCCTCGATGTCGAAGGCTTGTGTGCCGTCAATATAGGCGCCAGCCGACGAAATCAACGCCAGATTGAGCATCGGCAGTGCGCGGCGCATCGGGGCGAACGGCGCGTTCGTGTTTTCGACGAACGGATAATTCGTCAGATTTTCGCCTCCTCGCCAACTGCGGTAACGTCCGGCAATTGTGCCGCTGTTTTCAACGAGCGCCGTTTCTCTGGTTGCCTGTTCGCGGCTGCCGATTCCCAACCGGCGTTCGATGTTTTCTCTGATAGTATTTAACATTTATATTTAAGAATCCGTTGTATTTCTCACCCGTCTGACAAGCAAAAAGAATGCGGCGACGGCGGCAATCAGCGCCGTCGTTAAAATTGTAACCGAATAACCGTGCAAATCGTTAAACGCCGCGCGCAGCGGGTCGTCAATTGCCAGTTCATCAATCGGACGACCTATTTGTCCGCGCAGATCGTTTAGTTTCGCGGCGATGACAAACTGCCCGAACGCGCAAGCAGCGGTTAATAAAAGCAACGAGCCTTGTTCGAGCAAAAGTTTTGTTCGATTGACGTTTTGCCGCAGAACGTAAGAACTCGCCAGCAAAATCAACCCGACCGTAAAACCGCTGTAATTGATTATCGCTAATGTTCGGTTAACGATTAAACCGGCGAGTTCGCGCGAAGGCAGAACGCCAAACGCGCTCGGCGCAACCGCAAAACTGAAAAAACAAGCCGCGCCCAGCCACAAACCCAACAGCAAAATTCTTAAGTCCGAAAGCAAATTCATAAATGCCCGAAACGAGTTTTTATTATAAAGCGGAACGCGGCAAAGTAAAAAAGTCAAAAGGTGAAAACGTGAAAAAGTAATAACCGAAAAGCAGAACGGGCGGCAAAAGAAACTAAAAGCGAAGCGGCGGCAAAATAAAAAGATTCGTCCGAATCTTCGCCGGCTTTTCCCCTTTTTTCACTTCTTCGCCTTTCACTTTCTGCTTGCCTTTACCCGAATATGTATTGCATAATTTCACGAGCAAACATTGTTTGTCAGCTGCTCGATACTCACGGTTACTGACCCTTTTCGGCAGTAGCGATACTCCATCTGCTTTTACGATATGAAAAATTTTAGGGACAAAGGCGCGGCGGTCTCGCTTGGACTGGCGGTTCTGGTCGCCGCGTTCGTCGCGCTTTTCGGAACGTTTTTTTCGGTTATCGTCAAGCTGGTGCTGCCGCCGGGCGCGTCTTTTACCTGGTGGAAGGCGGTTATTGTTTTACTCATTGCTTTAACGGTCGGCGGGCTGATTGAAAAATGCGGTCTTAAGCGCGTCCTTCCGCACGTTTTGATTTTTTTGGCGGTTTTGTTTGTCGCCAGCATTTTATCGGCGCAATGGCTGAACGTCAGTTTGGTTTTTATTCCGATTTTTCTGACTGTCGTTCTCACGCTTGCCGCCGTTCAGTTGAAAACTTTGTGGCTGATTGATTCGGCTTTGACCGAGAAAATCGTGCTGTTGGCTTCGACCGGACATCTGCTTGAAGGTCAATCGGCGGATTTGCGAATCGAAAGCGGGCTGCGGCTGCTCGAATCGGTGCTGCCGCTTTCCGAAGCGATTGTTTTCCGCCTGACGAGCGAAGGCGAACTGAGTCCGGTCGGGCGGGCGCGAAGCGACAAAAGTTTTGATTCAGCCATCGAGCGGCAATCGTCGTGGCGCGAAAACGTCGGGTTGTGCGAGCAAGCGTTAAGCCGACGCGAAACAATCGTGCAGCCGGTTGAAGGCGCGGCGGGCGCGGCGCGAATCGTGCTTCCTCTCGTTTATGAAAACGTCGCGGTCGGCGTCCTGTTCGTCAAAATCAACGAGAATTTCGTGCGCGAAGACCAACATCTGCTCGAAGCCTTTAGCGGTCAACTTGCCAGAAACTTTCAGCGCAAGGAACTGCGCGAGCGAAGTTTGCCGCACGAATCGTGGTGGAGTTCGTTTTCGAGTTATTCGGCGGAAAACCGGCTTGATATGATTAGCCTCGTTCACGGCATTATCAAGGAACAATCCTTCAGCGCGATTGCCAGCTCGTATTTAAAGGAAGCGCACGCCATCGCGTATCTCGACGGCACGCTCGCCTACTTGAACCGGCGGATGCGCCATCTCGCCAAACTCGATTCTGAGGAGATTTCTCGGATTGACCTGTTCGGTCTTTTGCAACGATTTAAAACCGATGTTTTCAACGAACCGCAACTAGCGATTCGGCGCGTGCTGCAAACGGGCGACACTTTCAAAAGCGAGCTTTATTACGCCGAAAGCAATAAAACTTTGGATATGCAAATCACGCTCGTTAAAGTTCCGACCGGCAGCGCCTCGATTCACGAAACGAACGTGCCGCTCAAGCCCGCGTGTTTTCTCATCACGTTCCGCGACGTTTCCGCCGTTAAAGAAAACGAACGACTGCGCAGCGATATGGCGAGTTTGATGTCGCACGAACTTCGCACGCCAATTACCAGCATCAGCGGTTTCACCGAACTGCTGCTCGCCGATAAGACGATTTCCGAAGAAAACCGCGAATTTTTAGCGATTATCAACAGCGAATCGCAGCGATTATCGAAAATGCTTTCGACCTTTCTTTCGGTTTCCAATCTCGAACAATCCGACAAACAGGAATTTCACAAATCGCCCGTCAAACTCGATACGGTCGTGCGCGAGGTGGTCGGCGATTTGCAGGAAAACGCCAAACGCAAGCGCATTCGGCTGGTCGAACAGCCGAACAAACATTTGCCGCCGGTCGCTGCCGACAAAAGTCTAATCACCAGAGCCGTCGCGCATTTGATTGACAACGCGATTCGCTACAGCCCCGAACGAACGAGCGTGTTTATCTCGACGATTTTGGAATCGGATTTTCTACGCGTTGTGGTTGAGGACCGCGGCTACGGCATCGCTTCGAGCGAGCAGGAAAAAATCTGGCAGAAATTCTATCGCGTCGCCCGCGACGGACAGGATAAAGAAGAAGAATCAACCGGACTCGGATTGTCCTTGGTTAAGGAAATCGTCGAGCAGCATGGCGGCGCGGTCACGGTCGAATCGGAAATCGGCACGGGTTCACGCTTTAGCTTTACGCTGCCGCGCTTATAAAAAGATTTTATTGAGTCTTTATAATTTCAGCGTTTTCAAATACTCACGAAAATCCGCGCCCAAATCATCGCGCTTGAGAGCGAACTCAACCGTCGCAATTAGAAATCCGAGTTTGTCGCCCGCGTCGTGGCGCACGCCGTCGAGTTTAACGGCGTAGAAAGGAAAATCTTTATCGAGCAGTAAGCGCATTGCATCGGCAACTTGGATCTCGCCGCCCGCGCCCGGTTCGGTTCTCTCAATCGCGCCGAAAATTTCCGGCGTGAATATATAACGTCCGACGACCGCCATATCCGACGGCGCATCTTCGTACTTCGGTTTCTCGACGACGTGGCGGATTTTATAAGTATCTTCTGCAACCGCTTCAGCGTCAATCACGCCGAAACGCGAAATTGCTTCGCCCGCAACCTGCATCGTCGCCAGCACGGGCGCGTCGTACCGTTCGTAAACTTCGATTAACTGCTTTAATGCGGGCGTTTGCGATTCCATTATATCGTCGGGCAGAATGACGGCGAACGGTTCGTCGCCAACGAAATCTTTCGCCTGATAAATGGCGTGTCCCAAACCGAGCGCCTGTTTTTGCCGAATATAACTAATGTTCGTCATTTCGGATATGGCGCGAACCTGCTCGAATTCCTTTTGCTTACCGCGCTCTTTGAGAACCGTTTCAAGTTCAAACGAGATATCGAAATGGTCTTCGATGGCGGCTTTGTCGCGCCCCGTGATAATCAAAATTGATTCGATGCCCGAAGCGACGGCTTCTTCCACGCCGTATTGAATCAGCGGTTTATCAACCAGCGGCAGCATCTCTTTCGGCGAGGCTTTCGTGGCAGGCAAAAATCTCGTTCCCAAACCGGCGGCGGGAAATACGGCTTTGCGGACTTTTTGTTTCATAGTCATACTGTTAAATTATTATTCTGCGCTTCGCTGGTCGTTTGTCGAGCGAAGTTGTAATTTTAGGTGAAAAACAATTGAGAAACAAACTCAGATGAGTAGAGTTTTCTTTTAACATACGAAATTAAAACGTCCGAAACCAAGAGACGACCGCAATGAAAAAAATACCACTCATACTAATTCTGGCGATTCTTTTCTTAAACGCCCCAACTGCTCAAGCACAAATCGCGCAATGCACCGGATTGAAAGCGACAACGCTACCGCTCTCCGGCGATTATGGCGGTTTCGGACAGTTCGCGGTAACGCGCCAAACGATTCCGAATCCCGACCCGACTGCACCGGCTCCGATTTCGGTTTTCGTGCCAAGCAATGCCACGGCGCAAAACCGAGTTCCGGTCGTTTTCTTCGCGCACGGTTTCGGCGGAATAAATTACGTATTTTACGAAAAGCTGCTGCAACAATTGGCGAGCAACGGCTACATCGTCGTTTTCTCGCCCTACACCTCGAATTTATTTGCGACGCACACCGTTCGCTACAACCAGATTTGGAACGGTTTTCTCGCCGCCGCCGCACAGAACGCCGCGATTATGGACACGACAAAAGCGGGTTTTGCCGGACATTCTTACGGTGCGGGCGCAACGCCGGAAATGGCGCGGCGCGCGACGGCGCAGGGCTGGGGCGCGAACGGGTTGTTTTTGTTCATAATGGCAGCCTGGTATAACTGGGGAACGAACTTGAATCAGATTCCAGCAACGGCGAAAATGATTGTGCAGGTTTACTGGGACGACGAAACCAATCAGCATTTGATTTCGCAAAACGACATCTGGGATAAACTGCCGCAGATCACCGAGCGCAAATGGCAGGTCATTCGCGGCTCGCAAACTTACTGCGCGCTGAGCGCGAATCACACCGTTCCCGTGACCGACGGTTTGGGACAAACCGATGCGGCGCTCAACGGTTACGATGCGTGGGGCGTTTGGCGCCGGCTGCACGCGCTTTCGGATTATACTTTCAGCGGCAATCAGACGGCTCGCGGCGTCGCGTTCGGTGCTGATGCGCATATGGGCAGATGGCGCGGAATTTTCGGCGTTCGGCGAATCGCGCTGCTCGAATCAACCGACTCGCCGGTTCTCAACTCGCAGAGCAATCCGTCGTTTCTCTGGAGTCAGAAATGCGTCTATGCTTTAGGGTCGCCTTGCCCGTAACGGAAAAGTTTTTCAGGTGCGGCGACGGCGGTCTTTTGACCGCCGTTTTGATTCGTATTGATAATAAAGTTTTTTATAAACGCGGCAAAGGAAATTTTATAAAGTAATGCTTGATTTACATTTTGTCAGAGAGAACTTAGAAACGGTTAAAAACGCCTTAAACAATCGAAACTTTCCGATTGAAAGTCTCGACGATTTTGTCAGATTGGACGAGGCGCGCCGCCGCATAATCGGCGAAACGGACAAAATCAACCAAACTCGCAATGCTTCGAGCAAAGAAATCGGCGCGTTAATGCAAAGCGGCAAAAAGACCGAAGCCGACCAAAAAAAAGCGGAAGTCGCCAGTTTGAAAAACGAGCAAAGCGAGCTCGAAAAACAGCGCGACGAGGCGGAAGCGAAAATGCGCGATTTACTGTCGCATTTGCCGAACATTCCGCAGCCGGACGTTCCCGTCGGCGCGGACGAAACGGCAAACGTCGAAATCCGCCGCTTCAGCGAGCCGCGCGAATTCGATTTCGAGCCGCGCGACCACGTTGATTTAGGCGAAAGTCTGGGCATTCTGGATTTGGAACGCGCAACGAAAATCGCCGGTTCGCGCTTTGCAATTCTTAACGGCGCGGGCGCGAGACTTGAAAGAGCGCTAGTGAATTTTATGCTCGACGTTCACACGACCGAACATGGTTATACGGAAACTTTGCCGCCGTTTATCGTTAATCGCAACGCGCTTTTCGGAACAAATCAACTGCCGAAATTCGAGGACGAATTATTTCATTTAAAAGACGAACGCGGCTACGCCCTGATTCCGACTGCTGAAGTTCCAGTAACGAATTATCACAGCGAAGAAATTCTCGACGCAAAGGATTTACCGAAATACTATACGGCTTACACGCCATGTTTCCGCTCGGAGGCTGGCAGTTACGGGCGCGATACGCGCGGGCTGATTCGTCAGCATCAATTTGAAAAAGTCGAATTGGTAAAATTGAGTCTGCCAGAAAATTCCAACGAAGAACACGAAAAACTAACGGCAAATGCCGAGAGAATTCTACAGCTTTTAGGTTTGCCTTATCGAACTGTCGTTCTCTCGACCGGCGATATGGGTTTCGGCGCTACAAAAACCTACGACATCGAGGTTTGGCTGCCGAGCCAAAAAACATACCGCGAAATTTCATCCTGCTCTAACTGCGGAGATTTTCAAGCTAGAAGAATGAATTTGCGTTTTCGTCGGTCGGGCGGCGCGAAACCGGAATTCGTTCACACGCTTAACGGTTCGGGTTTGGCAGTCGGTCGGACGTGGATTGCGATTTTGGAAAATTACCAACAGGCGGACGGCTCGATTATGATTCCCGAAATTCTGCAATCGTATATGAACGGTTTGGAAAAAATACGTAAATAAGAAAACCACGCGCCCAATACGATGCGACACGAAACAAATCAAAATTCATTTCGTGTCGCATTGTTGCTTGATAATTAAATTTCTTAAGCGGTCTTGCTTTTTACTTCGTCAGTAATCACTTTCTGCGCTTCGGTCGCCATTTGTTTAACCGAGCCGAGTGCTTCCTGCGCCGTTGTCTGCGCTTTTTCTAACACATTGTCACGATACTCGCCCAAATATTCATTCTCCGTTTTCGTCGTAGGAATCGCCATGCCGACCACTGCGCCTAACGCCAGCGCAACCGCACCGACCGCCAACGGATTTTCTTCAATATAATGATTATAGTTTATTTTCATTTGTCCTCCTAAATCTCCTGCTTTATCGTATGCGAAACTGGCGGCATCGCCGACCGTTTCAAAAGTTTTGCTCGCCGCGCTACCCGCGCCTTCATAAGTTTTACTCGCTAAACTTCCGACGCCATCGTAAGTTTTACCCGCTATGTTTCCGACGGTTTCAGACACCGAGCCTGCCGCGTTTGCCACACCCGCGTAAGTTGTGCTTGCCGCGCCCGAAACAGTTTCGTAAGCCGAACTCGCCGTATCACCGATTTTGCTTAGCGCCGGTTGAGCGGCAGATTCAACCGATCTGCCGGATTTCAGCTCGCGCCGCGAACTGTCGGCGTATCTGACTTCGTCATAATCCGAATAATCCGAATCTAGATCGTATGTATAAGTTGGCTGTTCATAATTGTAGCGATACGAAGCGTTTTTCTTTTTGCTCTTTTTACCGCCGCCAAACAAAAAGCCGGCTAACAACGCGCCGACGCCCGTGCCGATGATTGCCAAAGCCGTCGGATTCTCCTGCGCTTTCTTCACCAAATCGGAGCCGCCGAATTGCCTAAAACTCCTGCCGACGGTATTGACAATATCTTCCGCCTTTCCGTAAAAAGCATCTTTCGCTGTCTCAACCGCGCCGCTGATTTGCCCGGAAACCTGGTCTTTGACCTGCTCGGAAATATTCGAAAGACTTAGCTTTTCCTGAATAGCGTCAATCGTTTCGCTCATTCCGCGCCGCGTTTCTTCGATTTGGTCGCGAAGCTGCTCGGTTTCGGCAGTCACGTCATCTCCGTCGCCGGCTACCGCTTCATCAGCGTTGCGCGTTTCCAAATCGGTTGTTTGATAATCGCCTGTGCGCGTTTCGGTAGAAGAATCATTGCCGACAGCCGCTTCCTCCACCGAATCCGTATCAATCATTTTTATATTTACTAACTCACTTGATTTTTCAGCCATTCCGCATCCTCCTTCAATGTTTCAACCGTTTGACGTGGTGTTAATTCAGTATTTTTGAGTTTGGCGAGCGCGCTTGTTACTAACATATAAGCGACAACACCGACCACTAAACCGACAATTGCCGCCGCAATCCAGGCAGACGTGATAATCTGCCAGCCCGACAAACTTGAAATAAGCTGCGTCAAACCGATTACTATTGCTGCCAAAATAACGAGCAATGCCGTATAACCGACCGCGCCGCCCGCGACCAAAAATCCCACATCTTTGCCGACGGTCGTCGCCTTCTGCGTCAGTTCCGTTTGCGCCAAAGAAACTTCCTGCCTGACAAGCGTACTGGTTTCGGCAGCAAGTTCCGAAAATAAATCACCCAGCGAGCGTTCTTCTTTAACGAGTTGTTGTTGTGCCATAAATCATCTCCCTCCTGTTCCGCGTCGCCATAATTTCATTAGTATTATGATGGCGAAGAACGATACTTGTTCGCAAACTCCTTAAAATTCGCTCCCTGAAGGATTTCTCGAAAAGTCGTTTTCTAAACGGTTTCTCGAAGGGTCGTTCTCTAAACGATTTCTCGAAAAGTCATTTCTCGAACGATTTCTCGATGTTTGACCCTGACTGGAGCTTTTCAAAAACCGCGCCGCCATCACGCCCAGCGTGAACGCGCTACCGACGAAAACAAGCGGATTTCGCCGCGCAAACTGCTCGACGTCGCGCATCAATTCCCTAAAATCTTTCTCGTCAATATAGCTTGAAAACTTCTCGATCTGTCCGGCTAAAGTTTCGCCGTATTTGCCCGCCAACGCCGTGACTTGATTGTTCTCATTCGAGCCGCTCAGGTTCTCGCCAACTTGACGGATGCTGTCGGCGACGCTCGTGATGCCCGACGCCAGATTCGCCTTTTGCTCGCCCAATACAGAACCAGCTTTTTCCTTAGCCTGCCCCATTGCCTGACTTGCCACTGCTCCGGCTGACTCCGTTACCGTGTTGAGTGTATCCTTTGCCGCTTCTGTCACATTAGCAGGTTGCGGCGCGCTAGTCGGCTGAGGCACCCTGGTCGGTTGCGGTGCGGTTTTACCCACTGACGATTCAGTCGGATTATTCGTTTTGTTTGGCGCATTATTTGGCGCATTATTTGGCGCAGAGTTTTCCTCTTTGATTTGTCTGGTCGAAGTCGCACTGCCGCCCATTATGTTTTCGGTTTCTGAATTTTGTTTATTAACTGGCATAATTGTCACCCCTTTTTGATTTTATTTTGTTATTTATAACAAGCGATTATTTTGTTTTCAGTATTCCGGCAAACAAAACCGCTTACAATTTCGCTGTTTAGAATCTGTCCGGTATAAAATTTATTTTCGATATCCCGGTCGTCTCTAATCATTCGCGTCTGAAAAACGTATCGTTTAATAACAGATTTCTTTCTCAAAGCAACACTTATTCCACTCGCGGAAAAGTTTAGATATTTTGAACTTTAGACAAACTTTAAAGAAAAATCGGATTCACTGAATTTTGATAGTGTATGAATTTGTAACACTAAGATTTACGGCTAATATACAGATCCGGGTTCGGCAGAATATCTGTTAATTTTCCAGCAATGTTTTTTAGGCATCAAACAAGGCGAAAACTTATGTTAATCTTTCATTTCGCAGTATGTTGCTTTCCGAATTTGCCTACGACCTGCCCGAAGAACTCATCGCGCAAAATCCTTTGGAAAAGCGCGAGAACTCTCGTATGCTGGCGGTTAATCGCGCCGGTAAAAGTTACACGGACGAGCATTTTTATAATTTTCCGCAATCTTTAAAGAAGGGCGACGTCGTGATTCTCAACAATACAAAGGTGTTCCCCGCGCGACTCCTCGGTGTAACCGAAACGGGCGCGCGAGTGGAAATTTTTCTGGTTCGTGAAATCGAGACTCAAATTTGGGAAGCGCTCGCGCGTCCGGCGCGTCGTCTGAAGCCGGAGAGGAAAATTTCGTTCGGCGCCGATTTAACGGCGAGAGTTCTGGAAGAAACCGCCGAAGGTCGCCGTATCGTTCGCTTTCAAACGAATGGAAATTTTGACGAAGTTTTAGAAGCGGTCGGTCAGACGCCGCTACCGCCGTATATCAAGCGCGGCGACGGCGACATTTCGGATGCGGATAAAAATCGTTACCAGACAATCTTTGCCAAACAGCGCGGAGCCATCGCCGCGCCGACCGCCGGACTGCATTTCACCCGAGAGATTTTAGACCAAATAAAAAATCTCGGCGCGATCATCGCGGAAATCACTTTGCACGTCGGCTATGGAACTTTTGAGCCGGTTCGCGTATCCGATTTGTCTGAACACCGAGTGATGCCGGAAAGTTGCGAAATTTCAGACCAGACCGCACGCGTTCTGAACGAGGCGAAATCAGAAAATCGGCGCGTCGTTGCTGTCGGCACCACGACGACGCGGGCGTTGGAATCTTCGGTTGACGAAGGCGGAAAAGTTGTTTCGGGCTGTCGCTCGGCAGATTTGACGATTACGCCCGGCTACCGATTCAAAATCGTCAACGGACTTTTGACGAATTTTCATCTGCCGCAATCGTCGTTGCTCGTTTTAGTTTCGACTTTCGCCGGACACGAACTTATAATGAAAGCATACCGGCACGCCGTCGAGTCGCGCTACCGTTTTTACAGTTACGGCGATTGTATGCTGATTTTTTAGTTCGAGAAGTCTAAAAAGTTTTGGTAGTCAGAGAATATTTTTTCCTCGCAGACTTTCTAAGCTTTCTAAATTTTCCAGACTTTACCTATGGCGGTTTTAGACAGACTTTTTAATTTTTTCATCCCGGTGCAGGATGCGGAACCGGAAGCGATTGCGCCTGCGCCGCCGACTGTTTACGAAACACGTCCACTGACCGACAAACAATTGAATGAAGTTCTGAAATTAAATCTGCGCTGTTTCAAAGCCGGTGAAAATTACACTAAACATACTTTCTCGTATCTTTTGGGCGAGCCGAACAGTCTCAGCTACCGCATCGTTACGCCGAACGGGCAAATGGCGGCGTTTATTTTCGTGATGACGAACGCGGAGGACGGAACGGGACATATCACGACGATCGGCGTGGCGCCCGAACACCGCCGGCGCGGATTGGCGAACAAACTTTTAACTCACGCCGAAGAAGCTCTGCGAACGCGCGGCATCAATGTTGTAATGCTCGAAGTCCGCGCCGGCAACCATGTCGCGCAAAATCTCTACCGTGCCTTTGATTACGCGGTTGTCCAAAGGCTTCCCAAATATTACAACAACGGCGAAGACGGTTTTCTGATGGTGAAATCTTTAACTTAATCAAAAGTTCAAAGTCTCAAGTCTGAAGTAAATTCGGTTTCCGACTTTGAATTTTGGACTTTAGAGTTTGAATTTTAATTTACCGAAAATTTATCCGATTACCGATACGCGCATTGCGAAAATTTCGCACGCCGCGCAGGTTCAAAAACTGATCGCGGGCGGCGCTGAAATCATTCAACTGCGCGACAAATACGCCGCGCCGAAAGATTTTTACGAAGCGGCAAAGGCGGCGTTAGCGATTGCGCGCAGGCGCGGCGTGAAAATAATCATTAACGACCGCGCCGACGTTGCACTGGCTCTCGAAGCCGACGGCGTTCATCTCGGACAAGATGATTTGCCGCCTGACCGCGCCAGAAAAATTTTGGGCGAGCGAGCGATTATCGGTTTTTCCACACACAATCTCGAACAAGCCGTCGCCGCGATAAAACTTCCGATAAACTATCTGGCAATCGGTCCCGTTTACGCGACGCACACCAAAGAAAATTCTGAGGAAACAGTCGGCATCGAAGGCGTGAAAATGGTGCGCGATGCCGTCGGCGATTTTCCGCTCGTCGCCATCGGCGGCATCACGATGGAAAATTTCAGGGACGTTTTTCGCGCCGGCGCGAGCTCAGCGGCGATAATCAGCGACCTGCTCCGCAATGCCGATGTAATCAGCGATAAAATGCAAAAACTTACATCTGCTCGGCAGATCGTTGATAAATAAAGTTTTGCACGGTTAAATTTAGCTTGCTTTTTTCTCGCGCTTTGCGTAAAAATATAAATAACAAAACGGTCAACGAAAGCCGTTACACTCCGAAATCTTTCCCTACCTTTTTCATATAAATCTTTTAAATATTTCCCAAGGAGTTAATCCAGCCGATGAGTTTGCTTGACGTAGCGCCAATTATTGAGCAGATGCTGCTCGTTTCCGACAATGTTAGCGATTTAAATTTTTCAACCGCGCAAAAGCCACAGGTGGAAATCAGCGGAACGCTCTACTCGGTCGCGCCGCTCGGTTTGGGCAGACTCACGCCGTTTCAAACCGAAATGATCACGATGGCGATACTTCGGGGCAACCCCGAAGCCGCCGCCCAGCTTGCCCGTCACGGTACGGCGGATTTGAGCTACAGTTTGCCCGCCCGTTGTCGTTTTCGCGTCAACATTTTCCAGCAGCGCGGCTCATACTCGATCGTGATGCGCGTGATTCCGTTTGAAACGCCGACGCTCGATTCGCTCAATCTGCCCACGCAGCTCGCCGATTTGTGCGAGCTGCGCAACGGCATCGTGCTGGTGACGGGTCCGACCGGCTCGGGGAAAAGCTCGACGCTCGCGGCGGTGATTGACCGCATCAATGAAACGAAAGCCTATCACATCGTTACCATCGAAGACCCGATTGAATTTCTCCATCCGCACAAAAAGTCCACGATTAATCAGCGCGAAGTCGGCTCGGACACGAAAAATTTCAGTTCCGCCTTGCGCGCCGCGCTGCGCCAAGCTCCGAAGGTGATTCTCGTCGGCGAGATGCGCGATTTGGAAACAGCGGAAATCGCGCTCGAAGCAGCGGAAACCGGACACCTCGTTCTCTCGACCCTGCACACGATTGACGCGGCGAAAACAGTTGACCGAATAATCGGGATGTACCCGAAAAACGAGGAGAAAGCTATCCGCACCAGGCTCGCGCAGACTTTTCGCTACATCGTTTCGCAACGCTTGATACCGCACGCCGAGGGCAAAGGGCGTGTCGCGGCGGTCGAGATTCTCAAATCCAATCAGCGCACGCGCGAATACATCGAAAAGGGCGAGGAAAACGGAAAAACGCTGCTCGACGCGATGCGCGACGGCGAAATTGACGGAATGCAGGATTTCGACACGGTAATTCTGCGGATGATTGAAAACAAAACTATTACGCTCGACGACGGGCTTTCGTTTGCGACGAACCAAAACAATCTCTTGCTTCAATTGCGCGGTTTGGCTTCGACCGAGGATTTTATCAACGCCGCGCCTAAATCAAAGATTCAAACAAAGCCCGTCGCGGCACCGCCGCCGACTCCGAATTCGGCTAACTCGGTTTTGAATATGATTGAATAAAAACAAATCATTGGTCTTTCGTCCTTTGTCCTTTGCCAGTTAAGCAAAACTGATAAATATTTATTGGAAACGCGACTACGGAAAAGCGAAGGGTGAAGGACAAAGGACGAAAGACTAATTTATTATGATAATACGCTGCGATAGTTGTTCCGTTTCTCTACAGCTCGACGAATCGAAAATTCCGAGCGGAAACTTTACCGTGCGCTGTCCGCGCTGTCAAAACTTGATTCGCGTCGCGCCGAACGCGAAAAACGCTTCGCCCGTCGAGCAGTTAAAGGAAAACGCGCCCGCGCCCGCCGTCGGACAAAGCAGACAGGAATTTACGGCGAAGGAAAACGGAGTTCAAATTAACTCGGCTCTGCGTTCGTTGCTGGCGGCTTTGCAGACGGAAAATAAAATTCTGGACGCAGCTGACGAAGCAGGGGAAAAACCGCGCCGCGCGCTGCTTTGTCTCGGAAAAAACCGCGATGCGATTGCCAAGATTTTAGTTGACGGGGGTTTTAAGGTTTATCTGGCGGAAACGCCCGCGCAGGCGAACGAGCGGCTGCGCGAAGGCAAAACGGAAATCCTAATCTTCTCGCCGGATTTTGCGGCGGACTTCAGCGGCGCGGCGATGCTTCAACAGCGGGTCAACGCGATGCCGGCGACGGAACGCCGTCGTTTATTTCTTGTTTCGGTCGAAGACGACGGCATTACAATGAGCGCGCACGACGCCTTTTTGCGAAATCTGAACTTAATCGTCAATTCCAGTGATGTCGGTCAGTTTCCGTTGATTCTAAATCGTTCACTGCGCGATTTTAACGAAATTTACCGTTACTTTAACGAAGCGATGGGTGCGGCGGCAGTTTAAGTTTGAAGTTTCAAATAAAAGTCCAAAGTCCAAAGTCGGGAATATACCTAACTTTGGACTTTGGACTTTTAAAGACTTTGACAAATGATTTCGCTCGTCTTTTTCATTTTTTCCGACTCATGCAACTGTGCCGAAAAATGTTACCATCGTAAATAAATCTCTTTTACTCGACGAAGTAATTATGAAAGTTTTATTCGCGTTTATTTTCGTTTTATTTTCATCAATTTCAACTACCGTGTTGGCGCACGGTTCGTTTGAATCCAGATTCGGTTTATTCGATTATCAACCGGTTTTTTCTTTGCCGCTAAAAGACGACCTCGCCGTCGAGGGCGAAAAGCATTTGAAAAACATCAGACAATTAACCGACGGCGGCGAGAACGCCGAAGCGTATTTTTCTTCGGACGGCAAACAGTTGATTTTCCAATCGAAACGCGACGGGCGCGGCTGCGACCAGATTTACACGATGAACGCCGACGGCTCAAACGCGCGAATGGTTTCAAACGGCGAAGGGCGGACGACTTGTTCATACTTTTACAAGGGCGGCAAAAAGATTCTCTACGGCACGACTTTTATGGGCAAAAAAGAATGCCCGCCGAATCCCGATTATTCAAAAGGCTACGTCTGGGCGATTTACCCCGATTACGATATTGTCGCCGCCGACGCGGACGGCAAAAAAATCAAACAATTGACCGCGACGCGAGGTTACGACGCGGAAGCGACCGTCTCGCCCGACGGAAGGCGAATTATTTTCACCTCGATGCGCGACGGCGACCTTGATTTATACGTGATGGACAAAGACGGCAAAAACGTCAAACGTTTGACGAGCGAACTCGGTTACGACGGCGGCGCGTTCTTTTCGCCCGACGGCAAGCAAATCGTTTATCGTTCTTTCCATCCGAAGACCGAAGCGGAAATTGCGCGATACCGGCAGAGACTTTCGGAAAACTTAATCGAGCCGACCGTGTTTGAGGTCTGGACGATGAACGCCGACGGCACGAACAAACGCCAGGTAACAAAACTCGGCGCGGCTTCATTCGCCCCGTTTTTCACGCCCGACGGCAAGCGCGTAATTTTCTGTACGAACTATTTTGCAACCGACGCGCGCAAACGCAACTTCGATTTGGCTTTGATAAATACAGACGGCACGAATTTAGAAAGAGTAACTTTCCACGAATCGTTCGACGGCTTTCCGATGTTCTCGCCCGACGGCAAAAAACTGGTTTTCGCCTCAAACCGCAACGCGGCGAAACAGGGCGACACGAATGTTTTTATCGCCGATTGGGTTGAATGAATATGAAAAAGCAAATTTTAAGTTTTCTCTTTTTGTTATCACTGGTTTTTAGTGTTTCAGCGCAAGTCAAAGAAACGCGGAAAGTTGATGAATTCGAGAATACCAACTGCGACGATTACAGAGCGAGAATGGATAATTTGCTAATAGAAGTAAACAATTTTCCTAACGCAAAAGGTTATGTATTTGTCTATGAAGGTAAGCTAAAACAACGTATCTATGACAAAAACGGTAAACCCAAAGGAATAAAATATGTTTCTCCCGAAGTAGGAACGGCTAAAGAACTTATTGGTTACCTCAAAAATCATCTTTTATTTAGAAACTATCCGTCCGACAAAATTGTTTTTATTGAAGCGGGATTTCGTGAAAAATTGGCTGTCGAACTTTGGATTGTTCCCAATGAAGTAAATTCGCCAAAGCCGACTCCGACTTTAAAGAAAATAAAGCAGCGAAAGCAAACCTGCAAGCCGTTTGGTTTTTGTGGTGAAATGTAGTTATGAAAAAGCAGTTTCTAAGTCTTCTTCTTTTATTATCATTCATTGTTGGCGCGTCCGCGCAGAAAGCGCAAACGCAAAAATCCGACGCGAGCGAGAACAATCTGCGCTCCCACGTCGAATATCTCGCGTCCGCAAAGTTGGAAGGCAGACGCACGGGCGAAACGGGCGCGACTTACGCGGCGGGTTATGTCGCTAATATGTTTGCCAACTATAAGCTCAAAGCCGGTTCTCTGCCATCATCAAAGGGAAAAGCGAAAATAAATTTTATGCAGACTTTCCCGTTTGTAACCGGCGTTGAAATGGGCGCCGGAAACAGTTTCAGTTTGGACGTTTCGCAAAATGGCGGGCAGCAAATGACGTTTACCAACGAGTCGGATTTCAAACCCGCCGCGTTTTCGCCGAACGCCGAAATTGGGAAAACGGCGGTTGTTTTTGTCGGTTACGGCATCTCCTCGAACGAGGCGAAATACGACGATTATACAAATTTAAATATTAACGGCAGAATCGTCGTCGCCTTTGACGGAACGCCGGACGACGGCAGCCCGCATTCGCCGTTTGGGCGTTTCAACGCGCAGGCTAAAGCGCTCGTCGCCAAAGAAAAAGGCGCAATCGCTCTGCTTTTGATTTCGCGCGAAGCAAATTTAGATGACGACCGATTGGCGCAATTGAAATACGACCAAGCGAGCGGCGAAGCGGCTTTACCGACAATAATCGTTTCCCGAAAAATCGGCGCGGACATTCTGGGAACCGACGAAGCCGGTTTGAAAAAGGAAGAAGACAAATTTATCGCCAAAACGAAAGGCACCACCGATTCAAATCCGCCGATTGCGTCCAGAGCCGTCGCTGGTTTCAAAATCAATCTCGTCAAAAAACAGGCGGACGCATACAACGTGGTCGGTATTCTGGAAGGCACGGACGCGGCGCTGAAAAACGAAGCCGTCGTCATCGGCGCGCACTACGATCATTTAGGCAGAGGCGGCGCGGGAAGTTTGGCGGCGAATTCAAAAGAGATTCATTACGGCGCGGACGACAACGCTTCGGGCGTGTCGGCGATGCTCGAACTCGCCCGCCAATTTTCTGCGGAACGGAAAAACAAACGCACACTGATTTTCATCGCATTTGGCGGCGAGGAAGAAGGACTTTTAGGGTCGAAGTTTTATGTGAACAATCCGGCGTTTCCTTTATCGAAAACCGTGGCGATGATAAATATGGATATGGTGGGACGGCTTCAAAATGACGAAAATGGATTTGGAAAATTAACCATCGGCGGAATCGGCACGGCGAGCGAATGGCGA
>CADCUR010000275.1 GCA_902805935.1 uncultured Pyrinomonadaceae bacterium | reverse complement strand
TAGCTCTACGACGAGAAAAGCGTAACGCTCGTCATCGAAAATTTCCTGATCGCCCCAGTGCGAAAACGGATGCGTCGAAGCGGCGACGATTTCCAAACCTTTTTTTCGCGCCAAACCGGAAATGATGCAGCGCAGACGCGAAATGTCTTCTCTCGCTTCCTGAATGTTGTGGCAGATGCCCGTGCCGACTTCAATCATTGATTGAATCATTTCGGGTTTCAGCTTTTCGCCGAGAATTAATTTGCCTTCTTCCAGAATTTCCGAAACGTGCGATTTCAGTTCGCGCGTTTGCGGGTCAACAATCTGAAACTCCTCTTCGATGCCGAGTGTAAATTGGTCGAACATAATTTTAGTCCGTCGCCCTTTGTCCTTTGTTAATCTTTAGCTGAAGTTTCGAGCGACATTCAATTTGCTAAAGACACATGACAAAAAACGAACGACGAATTTTATTCTAAATTCAATTCGCGTTTAAGTAACGCTTCGTTTTTTTCCGATATTGTTTGAAAACGGATGCCGACTCCGTGACCCGGATTCGTGTAGATGACCATGCCGTTTAAGCCGACTTCCTCGCCGCCGATGGTCATCCGCATAAAGAGCGGCGTTCCCGTCTCCAAAGGTGCGTTCGTTACCAGATACAATCCGCCGATGCCGATCTCGCGCGTGCTGGCAATGCCGGTCGTGTCGCTGCCTTCATAATTCACGCTGACAATCAATTTTCTACGATCCGACTGTCGTCTCTCCTTAAACACGAGCGGTTCATCCGTTTCTTCTGGTAGCATTGATACTCTCTCTGATTTTTGATTTGAAAAACTTCTTTATTATTCTATCTATTTTTTAAGAATATGAAAAAGTTATTTTCCGATTTACATAACAGTTGCGCATTTTTTCTTTGAAACTTTGTTAACCGGTAATCAGTTTGCGGCATATCGCCGGAGCGCGGGCGACGGCTGTGCTTTCGGCGGATGACGACGGCACATCAGCCCGGCTGCCAAAATGCCGCGGATGTCGTTTTACGGAGGAGGCTTTGCGGTTTTCGGAAATTGGAAAATCAAATTTGATTGTCATCGTCAAACTATCGGTTTTTCGATTTTTCGCCGAGTTTTTGGCGGTTGCAAATTTCCTTTCGGCAAGTTACCATAAAGTCTCGTTTTAGCGAGACTTTACAAGCCTATCGTTTACTGAGGCAAGCCAAAATCAACAGTATTTTTTATTTTAGGCAATCATTTTTATGGGTTTTTCAACCATTGCAATTCACGCGGGCAACGAACCCGACCAAGCGACCGGTGCGGTCAGCGTCCCGATTTATCAAACCTCGACTTACGCGCAGGAGGCGCTCGGCAAACACAAAGGCTTTGAATACGCCAGAACGCAGAATCCGACACGCCTCGCCCTTGAAAAAAACATCGCCGCGCTCGAAGGCGCGCCGTTCGGTTTCGCTTTCGCTTCGGGAATGTCGGCGACCGACGCCGTTCTCAAACTCGTCAAAGCGGGCGACCACGTGATTGTCGGCAACAACACCTACGGCGGAAGTTTTCGCCTTTTCAGCAAAATTTTATCCAATTATGGAATCGAGTTCGACTACGTTGATACGTCGGATGCGACCAATGTCGAATGCGCGTTCAAACCTAATACGCGGATGGTTTTCGTCGAAACGCCGACTAACCCGATTATGAACGTGACGGATTTGCAGGCAGTGTCGGACATCGCGCACGCCAGCGGCGCGCGGGTCGTGTGCGACAATACTTTCATGTCGCCGTATCTGCAGCAGCCGCTTGAGTTCGGCGTTGATATTATCGTGCATTCAACGACGAAATACCTGAACGGACATTCGGACAGCATCGGCGGTTTTGTCGCGCTCAAGAACGAAGAAGACGCCGAGTGGATACGTTTTGTGCAGAACGGCATCGGCGCGATTTTGTCGCCGTTCGATTCGTTTCTGGTTTTACGCGGCACAAAAACGCTCGCCGTCAGAATGGAAGCGCACGACAAAAACGGTCGAGCGGTCGCCGCGTTTTTGGATGAACACCCGAAAGTCGAGCGGGTTTATTATCCGGGGCTGCAATCGCACGCGCAGCACGCGCTCGCCAGCCGTCAGCAAAAGGGTTTCGGCGGAATGGTGGCGTTTGAAACCGGCTCTCTGGAAAATGCGAAAAGAGTTTTGGAGAGCGTCAAACTTTGCACTCTAGCCGAGAGTTTGGGCGGCGTTGAAAGTTTGATTTCACATCCGGCGACGATGACGCACGCCTCGGTTCCTACAGAAAAACGCGCGCAGCTCGGAATAACTGACGGCTTGGTGCGCATCTCCGTCGGTATCGAGGACGTTGAAGATATTATAGAAGATTTAGACCAGGCACTTGGATAGTCAAGAGTCTGGGGAGTCTGGAGAGTCGAAAATCTAGTTAACTCTCCAGACTCTCTAAACTCCCCAGACTTTTTTAATTATGTTAACTGTTGAAACACACGCTACATCGCATATCGGGCGCGTTCGGAAAGGCAACGAGGACAATTATCTTTTGCTGAATATCTCCGAGGCGAAAACCTGGATGAGTTCGCAGGAAGCCGACGAATTCGTCATCGAATCGCAAAAGTTTGAGATTGACGAAAACGGAATCGTCCTTGCCGTTTCCGACGGAATGGGCGGCGCGCTGGCGGGCGAAGTCGCCAGCAAAATGGCGGTCGAAACCGTCAGTCAAAGATTTATTGACGAGGAAGATACGGACATCACTATCCCCGCTGAAAACGCCAATCATTCCTTGATTTCAAAGCTCTACGGCGCGACAGTTTACGCCAATCATCTGATTCATCATCAAGGACGCACCGATCCGCAGTTTCAGGGAATGGGCGCGACTTTTACCGGCATCGGCATCACGCCCGAGGCGGTTGATTTAATACAGGTCGGCGACAGCCGCGCGTATCTTGTGCGCAGCGGGCAAATTTATCAGGTAACAAAAGACCAATCGCTCGTTCAGCAATTGATAGACGCCGGGCAAATCCAGCCGGAAGAAGCCGAAACGCACACGCTCAAAAACGTGATTTTGCAGGCGCTCGGCGCGCAGAACGAAATTTATCCGGTGTCGGCGCGGCTTTATCCGCAGCGCAACGACGTTTTGCTTTTGTGCAGCGACGGTTTATCGAACAAAGTCGGCGGCTCGGATATGCAGCGAATTATCTGCGAGAATTTCTCTCAATTACAAATCGCCGCGGCGGAGCTCGTCAAAGAAGCCAACGAACGCGGCGGCGAAGACAACATCACTTTAATTTTAGTCAAACTCACTGGAGATGCCTTACCTGAGCCGAACGAAGAAAAGATTAAACTGGAGTTATTAAATTTAGGAAATATTCACGACACGGCAGAGGAAACCGACACGGCAGAGATTTTCTAAAGATAAAAAGGCAAAAGGGAAAAACTGACAGCCGTCATCGCTGAACACTCAAATTTAGAGAGACGGCTTTCATACTTTTGCCTTTTGCCTTTTTATCTTTCTTCACGCCATTCGGGAAGCGTTTTAAAATCTTCGATTTTCTGCACGTAAATCGAAGAGCCTTGCACACGGACAACTTCGACTTTCTCACCTTCAAGCAGCGGCATTCCGCTATCAACGGGAAAAGCCGTCCACGTCGAGCCGTAAACTTTAACCGCGCCTTCGTTTAGCGCGCCGCGGCTTCCAATCGAAACCGTGCCGATTTGTCCGGGCAGCGCGTCCATTCCCATCTTCACCGAATTCTCATCATCGGGTGAAAAATACCTGGCAAAGATTGTGCGCGACATCACGGTTAAAACGATTGAAACGACGGCGAAAGCCAGAAACTGCAAGGCGTATCCGAAACCCAGCCCGCCGACGAGCGCCGCCGCGAGCGCGCCGACGCCGAAACAAAACAACACGAATCCGAATGTGAAAATTTCGGCGATTATTAAAGCCACGCCCAAAACAATCCACAGAATCCACGCCAACTGTTCCATCGGTTTTCCCCGCAAATTTTGATTTTACGCTGTTAGTATCGCAGTAATTTTCAAATTTGTCATCACGCATTTTTCCTGAGTTATTCCGACCGGCTTCTTTGAATTTGAAACCCTCTCGTGCTAATCTTTTTCTCGTGCTTGGGTGGCGGAATAGGTAGACGCACAGGACTTAAATAAATTTGAGCGCACAGGTTGGAAACTCTTGTGTGGATGGAGTCAAATTCGGCGAAATCTTTGAAATGACAACGCCGAGCTAAGTTCAAAGCAAACTGCTTTGAAAAAGTGTAGAGACGAGACGGCTCCTGTCTGACTGCTTTTCTAGTAAAAGACAAAGGCATCGTCCAGACCACAAACCTCAAGAATTTGCGATTTTAGATTTGTGATTGAAATAAAATCCCAAAATCCAAATCGCAAATCGAGCAGGGCGGCGAAAGTCGTAGTTGGTAAGAAAATCCTGTGTCCCTTGTGGACGTGCGGGTTCGATTCCCGCCCTAAGCACCACTTGCAATTTACAAAAAGCTCTGAATGAATCAGGGCTTTTTATTTTTGCGTCGAGATGGCTGGCATAACGTTTGCCCCTCAAATTTATGATTTTTTGACGGGGTTAATTATGAAAGAATTAAAAACTTTATTGCGAATTGTTTCGATGTTCGCCGTCGGCTTTATGTTTTATCAAACTGCCGACGCGCAAAGCCGCGCCGACCGCGATTTGATAAATCAAGCGGTCAGAATTACAAAAGATAATTTTTCATTTGCGGGGCAAACGCCGAAAGGTGCGCGCGTTTTTGCCGTCAATCAGCCAAATGCAAGTATGCTAAACGCGATTGATAAGGGACTCGCCGATTTATTTGCCGTTGCGCAAAAGAATAATTATCGGAATCGTTTGAGTTATCCCGATTACACGATTTTTATCGCCAGAGCCGATCGGACGACGAACAGCGACAAGAATTACTCGCCCGATATTGCCGTCGGCTCGGCGCAGTATGCGGGAAGCGTCTATGACCAGGGCGGTTTTGTTTACGCGGCGGGAATGGTTTTAGCTTACAATCCGTGCGCGTTCGTTTTCGCCGAACACACCAAAGACTTCCAGCGCGTTTCCGAAATCGTGCGCTACGAAGGCGAACACCTCGTTCTCTATCACAATGACCGCCAACTCTACAAAAAAACTGCCGATCACAGTCAGGGCGGCGGACATCCTATTTTAAAATGAAAAAATGAAAAAGTGGAAAAGTAAGTGTGAACATCATCAACCGACTTTTCCACTTTTAACCTTTTTCATTTTTCCCCTTTCTAAACTATATCGTGCAACGGCTCAACGATATTGTTACCGTCCGGAGATAGACAAATATCAAGCCTTCCGCTTAGAATGCTAGAAAATCCGTGTTTTATTAACTTTTAATTTAATTTTCGACAATGGCACAACCATTGCTTTATGCTTCGCGGATGTCGTAGTTTGATAAAATCCGCGAAGATGGAGGTCGGCTATGAACTTACGGTTTATGAAAACCGAAATCTTTGCGTTTATTTTTACGCTCTTTGCAAGTTTTATTTCCGTGAATGCTCAACCCGATTCGAACATTTATCAACTTCGGGCGGGAACCACGATTCGCGTTCAGATGGATAACGAAATCAATTCCCGTGTCGCCAGCGTGAATGATACTTTTACGACGACGCTTGCTGCGCCGCTTCTGGTTCAGGAAACGGTTTTGCTGCCAATTGGAACAACAATCGAAGGACGCGTCACGAAAGTCAGGCGTGCATCCTACGGCGGACGAAGCGGAACTCTTGAAGTTTCCTTTCAAACACTCAGACTGGCGAACGGCGTCAAGCGAGACATCGAAGGCGTTTTAGTCAATGAGTTGAAAATCGAATCTTCGCCGACCGCAGATGTTTTAACGGTTATCGGCGGAACGGCGCTCGGCGGAATCGTCGGCGCGGTTTCAGGAATTGAAAACGGAGCGTTGATTGGAGCCGGAGTCGGCGCTGGCGCAGGAACGGGCTTTGCTTTTTTGAAAAAGGGCAAAGACGTAAAAATAAAAGCCGATGAAAAATTTGAAATAAAGTTGACGAGAAACGTCAATCTGCCGGTGCAGGATTTCTGAACATTTTATAGTTGACAGTATTAAGTTTGGTCGCCCGCGCGCAAGCCCGTGCGACCAGAAAAAGAGCCTTACGCGAAGGGGAGAGCGCGTAAGGCTCTTTTTGTTTTAGGAATAGATTTTCCAATGGCGCATCTGCCGGAATCAGACGTTCAGATTTGTTCCTGTAACTTTTTACGACTCCTTTGTTTGCCGTCCAATCGCAACCGTCATAAAATAAAACCTTTAATTTTAGATTTCAAATTTACTATCAAAACTAAAGAGGAATAAAAATGGCTAAACGTAATAAAATTACGGTGGTTGGCGCGGGCAATGTAGGCGCGACCGCCGCACACTGGATTGCCGCGAAAGAATTAGCGGACGTGGTTCTGGTTGATATTGTCGAAGGCACTCCGCAGGGAAAATCCTTGGATTTGGCGCAAGCCGCGCCGATTGACGGTTTCGACGTGAACTTAAAGGGCGCGAATTCTTATGAAGACACGAAAGATTCGGACGTTGTGATTATCACGGCGGGCTTGCCGCGCAAACCCGGAATGAGCCGCGACGACCTTTTAAAGACAAACGCCGACATTGTTGGCAAAGTGACAGACGAAGTGGCGAAACATTCGCCGAACGCTTTTTTAATCATTGTTTCCAATCCGCTCGACGCGATGGCGCAAGTTGCCTTCCAGCGTTCGGGCTTTCCGAAAAACCGCGTGATGGGAATGGCGGGCGTCCTTGATTCGGCGCGGATGCGCTGCTTTCTGGCGGAAGCGTTAAATGTTTCGGTCGAAAACGTAACGGCTTTTGTCTTGGGCGGACACGGCGACACGATGGTTCCGCTGCCGCGCTACTCGACTTGCGCGGGCATTCCCGTCACGGAACTTTTGCCGAAGGAACAACTCGATGCTATTATCACGCGAACCGCAAATGGCGGCGCGGAGATTGTCGGGCTACTCAAAACCGGCTCGGCTTATTACGCTCCGAGTTTGGGCGCGGTCGAGATGGCGGAAGCGATTATCAAAGACAAAAAGAAAATTCTGCCGTGCGCCGTCTATCTCGAAGGCGAATACGGCATCAATAATCTTTTCGTCGGCGTTCCGTGCAAGCTCGGCAAAAACGGCGTCGAGCAAATCATCGAAATTTCTCTGACGAATGAAGAACGCGCCGCTTTGCAAAAAAGCGCGGGCGCGGTGCAGGAACTCATTGACGTTCTCGGCATCTAGTTTTCCTATAACAAAATCTTTCAATTAAAAAGGAAAGTCTTCGGACTTTCCTTTTTTCGTTCAATCTGCCCGAATCATTCATTCAATTTGATTGAAAAAACCGTCGCCGCTATTCTTAAAAACGAATTAAACCTTAATATTGCTTCACTTAGTCTTCCGGCACAATCGTTGCCAAAACCCTTGCGGCAAGTTGTGTATTATAAGCCAAATTTTTCCGCTGATAAACAGCCATAAAAATAATGATGTTCTTCAAAAAACAATTTAATTTTGCGACAAAAGTTTTGACTTTCGTCTTACTCGCTTCTTTCGTGTTCTCGAACGTTTCGACGATTCAGGCATTCACGCTCAGCGCTAGTAAAGATTCGGTGAAAAAGCCTGCGCTCAGACAATACGCGACCGATTTAACCGAACTCGCCCGCGCGGGCAGATTCGGCGGAAACGCCCGTTACGAGCGCGAAGTTGCTCGACTCGTCGAAGCGTTAGCGAGCGGCAGCGTTCGGCAGCCGGTTATCTTGGACGAAGATGGTGAAAATCAAACGCTCGTCGTCGAATCGCTCGCCGTGCGCATCGCGTCCGGCGACGTTCCGGCTCAGTTAAAAGATAAGCGCGTTTTGCAGCTCGAACTCGATTCGCTGTTCTCTAACCCAAAAGATAAAGCGGAAACATCGAAGATTGTTGCTGACATTTTCGCAGAACTCGCCGGTTCAAAAAATGATGTCATCTTATACATTGACGAGTTAACAAATTTTGTCGGCTCGGTGCAAATCAACAACGCCCTCACCGAACTTCTTCTAAAGGGAAAAGCGCGTATCATCGGCGGCAGCTCGCAAGCCGCATTTAACGAAAGAATCGAAAACTCAGTTGAACTCGCGGCGGTTTTCCAACCGATTACAATCGGCGACGCTAACTCGTATGCAGAAGAAGTTGAACAGAAGAATTCAGTTGAAAATCCGCTCGGCTATCGCGGCGATACGGTTTCGCCGGATTTGCGCGAAATGATGGCGAACGATTTGAGCGGCGAAAAACGCGTTGACGTAATTATTCAATCGAAAGACGCGGACAGCCAAATTTTGCGCGAAATAATGGCGCAAAACCAAATTCGTTTCAAAAACCGCGTCGGCGACAGCGACACGATAATTGTCAATTTGCCTTTGAGCGCGGTGCAGACTTTAGCGAGCAGCGGCATCATCAACTATATGTCGCCCGACCGCGAAATGAGAACATCCGGTCATCTGGAAAACACAACCGGCGCAGCAGCGATGCGCGCGCAACCGGCATTTAACGGTCGTTGGTCCTACACGCTCGACGGCAAAGGAATCGGCATCGCCGTTCTCGATTCGGGCATTACAACAAATCATCGGGCTTTTACCGACTCATCGAACGGAAGCCGTGTCGTTTACAGCAAGAATTTCACGACCGACGCGACTGCCGACGATAACTTCGGACACGGAACCCACGTCGCCGCGATTGCCGCGGGCAACGCGCAAAGAGATTCTCGCGCCTATAAAGGCATTGCGTCGAAAGCCGATATTGTTAATTTGAAAGTTTTGGCAGACAACGGTTTGGGCAGAACCGCTTGGCTTTTAAACGCGCTTGATTGGATTATCGCTAACCGCGCCGCCTACAACATCAAAGTCGTGAATTTAAGTCTCGGCGGTCCGGCGATTGACACTTACACGAACGATCCGGTTTGCGTCAAAGTTCGGCAGCTTTCCGCGCTCGGGATTTTAGTGGTCGCCGCCGCCGGCAACGAAGGCAAAAACTACGATAATGGAGAAAAACTATACGGGCATATTCACTCGCCGGGCAACGACCCGACGGTTTTGACCGTCGGCGCCTCGAATACGCTCGGGACAGACAACCGTGATGACGATTTACTGGCGACCTTTAGTTCGCATGGTCCAACGCGCTCATTTTACACTCGCCCGAACGGTCAGCGAATTCACGATAACATTATCAAACCCGACTTGGTTGCGCCCGGCAATAAGATCATTTCGGCGAAATCGAAATTCGATTGTTTGCTGGCGACCGAGAATCCGAATTTATCCACCCCGGCGCTCGATACGAACGACCCAACCAACGCGATGATGTATATGTCCGGCACATCGGCGGCGGCTCCGGCGGTGGCGGGCGCGGCGGCTTTGCTTTACGAGGTTAATCCGAAACTGACGCCTTCGATGATCAAAATGATTCTCCAATACACCGCGCAGCCTTTGAGCGGCTCCAATATGTTTGAACAAGGCGCCGGACAATTGAATCTCGACGGCGCGGTTCGTCTCGCCCGAACTTATCGAAGCGACGTTAATTTTAATAACTCGGCAACTTCGGGAATGAATTTGCTAGCGGCGGGCGCGAACTTTCCGGCAGTCAACTCGACTTTTAGCGGCTCGAGCTTCACTTGGGCGCAAGGCATTCTGGCAGACCACGCTTATTTAAAAGGACAAACGCTCGCCAGCACTTTCCACAACGTTTACCGCAATGCTTTGTGGTTTGAAAAAGGCGTTTCGCACGATTCTGCTCATCAATACGTTCTGAACGCTAATTTCGCCAGCCATTCTGCTTTGACGCTCGCTCCAAAAGCGTTAATCAGCAATGGCGCGGAAATGGGCGACGGCGAAGTTTTCATAGCCTTCGGTGTTTTAATCAGCGACGGCGTGCTAATCTCCGACGGCGTTTTGGTAAGCGACGGCGTGTTAATTTCAGATGGCGTGTTAATCTCCGACGGCATGGTAATCGGCGACGGCGTTTTAATCAGTGACGGCGTTTTAATCAGTGACGGCGTGCTGATCAGCGATGCGACAACGGCACATTTAATTTTGGCGGGCGATGCTACGCCTGGAATGTAACAGCAGGAGTTTGCCGAATCAAAAACCAAGAGGAGAAACTGATTATGAATTACCGAAACGCGAAATCCATCGCCCATCGCAACGCCGTCGCGGATCGGGAAATCTTCCCGCAAACCGCTCCCGAAATGTCCTGTTTGCGGCTGCTCGAAAACTCAAATGAACAGGAAGTTCTGGAATTCTTGAACGTCCGTCCCGTGCATACAATCGTGATGGCGAGTTTTATACGGGATAACGGAATGGAAGGCGCCGATAATCGCGGCAAGTTTTACGGCTATCGCAACGTCAGGGGAACGCTCGAAGCGGTTGCGCTGATCGGTCACACGACGCTAATCGAAACGCGTTCAAAAGATTCTCTGGCGGCGCTCGCCCTCGTCGCGCGACAATCTGAAACGCCGATTCATTTTATGATGTCTGACGGTCAAACGATTGAAAGTTTTTGGAACTATTACGCGGGCGGCATCGGTGCTCCGCGCCTTGTCTGCCCGGAACTGCTCTTTGAATTGACTTTTCCTTTTCCGGTGCAAAAATGTCGCTGGAACGTGCGGTTCGCCGACGCGAGCGAGCTAGAGCAAATCGCCCAAGTTCACGACGAAGTGGCTTTTATCGAAAGCGGCAGCAGCCCGCTTTTGAAAGACCGCGCGGGTTTTCTGAAACGCTGCCTGCGACGAATCGAGCAACGGCGCACATTCGTCGTTTTTGAAAACGGCAAACTCGTCTTCAAAGCCGATATTGCCGCCGAAACTTCGGACGTGGTTTACCTGGAAGGAATCTACGTCGCGCCCGAATATCGCGGGCAAGGCGTCGGTTCGAGTTGTCTGGCAAATCTCGGTTTGCAATTGACCGAGCGATTTGAAAACGTCTGCCTGCTCAGCAACGTTGAATTTGTAAACGCTCATCGCAGTTTTTTGAAAGCTGGTTTTAGGAATACCGGCTCTTGCCAGACCATATTTGTTTGACTAAAAAAACATAGACAGAATGTTTCTTGGTCGCTATAATTATGGAGGGCTTAGAGTTAAGCCTTCCTCTTTCTTTAAACTGTTTCACTTCAACATTGGAAAATTATATTTTTTAGCTCTTGCAGCACCAGTCAAATCTCATCAGCATCTATTCGAGGCGGTTGAGATTTTGTAGTTTTTTATAAAACCGCTTTTCGTCTATGAACACGCCACTGAAAACCAAAATATACATGTTGAGCGTTCTCATTGTGGGTTTTGTGTCTCTGGTGACGGCTGTCTATCATCTGCCCTTTGAGAAACTCGATTTCTATTTTTTGATTCTTTTTTGCTTTACCATCGGCTTCGGCTCACGAGTGACGCTTGAGATTCCGCGTTTCAAATCGCACATCGCCGTCTCCGACACTTTTATCTTTCTCGCCCTGCTTTTATACGGCGGCAAAATCGCCATCGTCCTGGCGGCGGTCGAAGCGTTTTGTTCGTCCTGGCGTTTCTGCAATAAAAAAATAACCGTTTTTTTCAATGTGGCGGCGATGGCGTTCTCTACAACTTTAGTGGTTGTGGTCTTAAAATCGTTCGGATTATACAGCGACATTCAAGCGGAGACATACGCCGATAATTTTAACAATTTTTTCGTCACGTTATCGGTGATGGCTCTGACGCAGTTTCTCTCGAATACCGCTTTAGCCGCCGTTTACGGCGCGCTCAAAAGCGAAAAGCCGTTTTGGGAAACTTGGAAGACCAAGTATGCGTGGACTTTTATCACCTATTTCGTCGGCGCAGTCAGCGCGGGCGCTTTAGTCAAAGCGACCGGATACATCGGTTTCGGCGTAGTTATAGCGACGTTTCCGATTATCTTTTTCATTTATCTGACCTACCGGATGTATATGAGAAACGTCGAGATGGCGACCTCGCAAGCCGAACAAGCCGAGAGCAACGCGCGGGTTCTCGAAAGACAAGCGGTTGCCCTGCGCGAATCCGAAGAGCGATTTCGCAGCGCGTTCGATTACGCGCCGATCGGCATCGCGCTCGTGTCGCCCGACGGACGCTGGCTGAAAGTCAATCGCGCGCTGACGGAAATCCTCGGCTACACGGAAGCGGAATTTCTCGCCGCCGATTTTCAGTCAATGCTTTTTAAGGAAGATTTGGGCGGCACGCTCGTCAAGCTGCACGAGCTTTTGACGGGCAAAATTCTGACCTGCCAGCTCGAACAGCGATACGTTCATAAAACGGGAAAAACTGTTTGGGCTTGTTGGAGCGTTTCGACCGCCAGCGAGGTCAACGAAAAACGTCCGAGTCTGATTTTCCAGATTCAAGACATCACCGATAAAAAATCGGCGGAAGAGAAACTGCAGCACGAGGCGACGCACGACGCGCTGACCGGGCTGCCCAACCGCGCTTGTTTTATGACGCGGCTCGCCAAAGCGTTAGATAAAGCGCAGTCGAATCCGCTTTACAAAGTCAGTGTTTTGTTCATTGACCTTGACCGCTTTAAGGTTGTCAACGACAGTCTCGGACATCTCGTCGGCGACCAATTGCTCATCGGCATTTCCGACCGGCTGCGCGAATGCCTGCGCCCGAACGATATTGTGGCTCGTTTGGGCGGCGACGAATTTACGATTCTAGTCGAAGGAAGATACGAAACGAGCGAAGTCGTCGGCATCGCCGAACGGCTGAGGGAAAAGTTCGTTCAGCCGTTCGATTTAAGCGGACACGAAATTTACAGTTCGGCGAGCATCGGCATTCTGCACGCGTCGGAAAAGCACCTCGCGCCCGAAGACGTAATGCGCGACGCGGACACAGCGATGTATCAGGCGAAACGCGCCGGCAAAGCCCGCCACGAAGTTTTCAACGAGAAGATGCACGAAGCCGTCAAAAAAGCGTTGCAGCTCGAAACCGATTTGCGGCGGGCGATTGAACGCGACGAGTTGAGCGTTTTTTACCAGCCGATTCATTCGCTGGAAAACGGCGAGCTGCAAGGCTTTGAGGCTCTCGCCAGATGGCAGCACCGCGAGTTCGGCGTTTTGTCGCCCGACAAATTTATTCCGCTGGCGGAAGAAATTAATTTGATTGACCGACTCGGCGAGCAAATTTTAAGAAAGGCGTGTTCGCAAATGCGGTTTCTCAAAGACGCCGCCTTCGCTGATTCACCGTTAACCTTGAGCGTCAATCTTTCGTGCAAACAATTTGCCCAGAAAAACCTGGTGAGCAAAATCAAGCAGATTCTCGACGAAACGGAATTTTCGCCGAGTCGTCTGAAACTCGAAATAACCGAAACGGTTTTTTTTGAACACCGCGAAAAGGCGGTCGAAATGCTCGCTCAGTTAAGCGATTTCGGCATCGAAATGTATATTGACGATTTCGGCACCGGCTATTCGAATTTAAGCTATTTGATGCAGCTGCCGATTTCCACGCTGAAAATTGACGGCTCGTTTATCAGTCCAATCACCGAAGACGGCAAAAATACGGAAATCGTCGAAACGATTGTGCTGCTGGCGAGAAATTTGGGAATGAAGGTCATCGCCGAAGGAGTCGAAACCGAAGCGCAGGTTGAGCAGTTGAAAAAGCTCAACTGTGAGGGCGCGCAGGGTTTCTATTTTTCCCGACCGATGAATTATGAAGACTTGCGGGAATTTCTCAACGAAAAAACCGGCATTTCATCAACCGCGCTCGAAAGCAGGTTTGAAGACGTTTCGGTATTAATGAGAATTCAATAAAAAAAGCAAGAAAGCAAAAAACAAAAAAGCCGTCATTACTAAACAAACAGCTTAGTAATGACGACTCCGCTTCACTATTTCCCTTTTACTATTCTATTTTCGCAACCAGCCGAAGAGCCCGTAGATCGTCGCTTCGCGGTTCGTTTCGTAAATCGCGCGGGTCAAAGGTATGCTCATCGGACAAACCTGCACGCAGTTTTGCGCGTTGCCGCAATTTTGAATGCCGTCCTCCTCCATTAAGGCTTCAAGCCGCGCGTCGCGCGTCATCTTTCCTGACGGATGCATATTTTGGTAGCGGACTTGAGCAATTGCCTGCGGTCCAATGTAATTGTCATCGAAGTACTGCGGACACGCTTCGAGACAGCAGCCGCACGTCATACAGCGCGAATACGCGTAACGCTCCTGCACGGTTTCCTGCGACATTCGCGGTCCCGAACCCAAATCGTGCGTGCCGTCGAGTTCAATCCAAACTTTCGTGCGTTTAAGATAATCGAACATCGCCGTGCGATCAACCGTCAAATCGCGCACGTTCGGAAACTTCGACATCGGCTCCAAAGTGATTGTGTTGCCGCCTGACGCCAGCAGCAAATCGTCAACCAACGCCGAACACGCCTGCCGCACGCGCCCGTTAATGACAATCGTGCAGATGCCGCAAACCTGCTCTAAACAACTCATATTCCAAACCGGCGGCGTGGTTTGTTTCCCTTCTTTTGTGACGGGATTTTTGCGGATCTCCATCAGAGCGGAAATGACGTTCAAATTTCGCCGGTAAGGAACCGTGAAAGTTTCCGTATATTGCGCCGCGTCTAATTTCTCGCGTCTGGAAATGCGAAAATCAACCGTCTGCGGCGGATTTTCCAATCGTTTTTTTTCTACGTTCGCTTCGTTCATAAAATTTCTTCTTCAAATTCAACCAAATCGTAAATTTCTTTCAAACTCAACGCGGTTTTGACCGAGAAGAAGTCAACCGAACTTTCGATTCCGACGGTCGCTTTATAAATCCAGTTTCCGTCCTCGCGCTTAATATATTGCTCGACTAAAGCCTTGTCCTGCGAAATCAAAACGTATTCGTCGAGTGCCTCGAGCGTTTGATAGGACAAAAACTTTTCGGCGCGGTCAAAGCTCGCCGTGCTTTTCGATAAAACTTCGATTATCAATCGCGGATTATCAATCGTGTCGCGGCGATTTTTATAGAAATTCGGTTTATCGCAAATTATCGTTAAATCAGGATAGAAAAACTTATTGCGTTTTTTTATCCAAACTTTCATCTCGGACGGGAATATTCGACATCTGCCGCGAACTTTTGCGCCGAGAAATTCCGTGATATTCGACACGATTTGCTGATGGTCAATCCGCGCGCCGGACATAGCGACGATTTCGCCGTTCCAATACTCGCTTTTCGATTCCGCCGCTTCTTCCAAAGCCAAATACTCGGCGGGCGTGTATTTTTTCTTTTGCGGTAGAGCCGTCATTACTGTTCTTTTCTCTCTTTGTCTTTTAACTCGTTGAACGACTCGCCTTCGGCAATTTTTTCGCCGTCTTTCACCCAAGTTGCTTCGCGCCCGACGTTTTGCGGCTTCTGTTCGGTGTACGGCGTCGGAACTTGAGCCGCGCCGTCCGGCACCGGCAAGCCGGATTTTTCCGCTTGCCGCGCGGTTGCCGATTTCGCCTTGCCGCTCGTGTAATCGCGCTTTCGCGGTTCGATTAAACCGATGTCAACCGCTTCGTAAGATAAAATCGGCGACTCGCTCGACCATTCGGCAATTGTCGTTTTCATAAAACGCTCGTCATTGCGGTCGGGAAAATCCGGTTTGTAATGCGCGCCGCGCGATTCGTCGCGGTTGAGCGCGCCCAAAGTTATGACGCGCGCCAGTTCCAGCATATTTTTCAGTTGCCGGGCGTGCGGGACGGCTTGCGTCGCCCAGAGATTCGAATCGTTTATCGAAATATGTTTGAACCGATCTTGCAGTTCGAGCAGTTTTTCGTCGGTCGCCTTCAAACGGTCGTTGTAACGCACGACGGTAACGTTATCGGTCATCCATTTGCCCATTTCCTCGTGGATTTGATATTGATTTTCCGTTCCCGTCTGCCGTATTAAATTGTCGTTGATTTCCTGCTGGCGTTTTAATTCCGCTTGGTGAACGCCGTTCGTTTCTGAATTTCCGCGTTCGACGTTTTTCGCGTAATCAATCGCCGACGGCGCGGCGACGAATCCGCCGTAAACGCAGGAAACCAGAGAATTCGCGCCCAAACGATTCGCGCCGTGAATCGAATAATCGCATTCGCCCGCCGCAAACAGTCCGGGAATATTCGTCCGCTGTTCAAAATCAACCCATAGTCCGCCCATCGAATAATGGACGCCCGGAAAAATCCGCATCGGCATAAATCGCGGATCGTCGCCGACGAACATTTCGTAGATTTCCAAAATCGCGCCGAGCTTTTCCGTCAAAACTTTCGCCGGAATATGCGTCAAATCGAGATAAACCTGATTTTCGCCGCCCACGCCGCCGCCTTCGATGCAGACTTGAAAAATCTCGCGCGTCGCAATATCGCGCGGCACGAGATTGCCGTAAGCCGGATATTTTTCTTCGAGAAAATAACGGCGTTCCGTTTCGGGAATGTCCTTCGGACCGCGCTTGTCCTGCGGATTGCGCGGCACCCAAACGCGCCCGCCCTCACCGCGCGCCGATTCAGACATTAAACGCAGTTTGTCTTCGCCGGGAATCGAAGTCGGGTGAACCTGTATAAATTCGCCGTTCGCGTATTTCGCGCCCTGCTGATAGCAAGCCGAAACCGCGCTGCCCGTGCAAATCATCGAATTGGTAGATTTCCCGAAAATCAGCCCGGGTCCGCCGGTCGCCATAATCACCGCGTCGGCGTTAAAGGCGCGCAGTTCCAAAGTTTGCAGATTCATCGCAATCAACCCGCGACAAACTTGGTGGTCGTCTAAAACGAGCGACATCATTTCCCAGCCTTCGTATTTGTTGACTTTTCCGGCTGTTTCAAAACGCCTGACTTGTTCGTCCAGAGCGTAGAGAAGCTGCTGTCCGGTTGACGCGCCAGCAAAAGCCGTGCGGTGGTGAAGCGTTCCGCCGAATCTGCGGAAATCGAGCAATCCTTCGCTCGTGCGCGAGAACGGAACGCCCATTCGGTCGAACAAGTAGATAATCGAAGGCGCCATTTCGCACATTGCTTTGACGGGCGGCTGGTTCGCCAGAAAATCGCCGCCGTAAACCGTATCGTCAAAATGTTTGAGCGGCGAGTCGCCTTCGCCCTTCGTGTTGACCGCGCCGTTGATTCCGCCCTGCGCGCATACCGAATGCGAACGCTTGACCGGCACGACCGACAATAAATCCACATCGTGTCCGGCTTCGGCAATTTTCAAAGCCGCCGCCAAGCCCGCCAAACCGCCGCCCACCACCGCTATTTTTATTCCTGTTGCCATAATTTTTCGATGAACCCAAAAAATCTAAAACCTACGCGAGCCGTCCGGTTCGGCGATGCCTTTTTTCTCGGCTTCCTCGCACAATGCCGACGGCAACAAGCCGCATTTTTTATTAAACGCGACCATCGCGTTGATGCCGACCGCCGACAGGAAAAACGCCAAGCCGACGCAAGCGTATAAAGCCATTTTCTGCGCCCGTTCGCCGATTAAAATCCCCCAGTCAACTGCAAATAAAAAGAATCCGTAGGCGAGATGCCACGCCGTCGCCGTCACACCTAAAACATACAAAATGAAAACCCAGGTGATTTGAAATTCCTTCTGCACAATAGCAAACGCTAGTTCCGCATTTCCGGCGACCGGCGTTAGATTCAAGCCGGGAATCATTCCGAAACGGAAATTCAAAATATGAAACAGCAGAAAGAAAAACAGAAAAACGCCGGTCACGCGCTGGAAAATATAAAACCAATTGCGCCCGTAACCGTAATTCACGCCGTTCGGACGCATTTCCGCCGAAATGAAAACTCCGTACACCGAATGAAACAGCAGCGGCAGGAAAATGCCGAAAACTTCGACGAACAGCAGATACGGAATGTGGTGAATGTCAGCGACGGCATCGTTAAAAACGCTCGCGCCGCTCATCGCCTTCGAGTTCGTAAACAGATGCACGAAAAAGAACGCGCCCAAAGGCACAATGCCCGTCAATTGATGCAGTTTCCGCATCACGAAACTTCTGCTGATTTTAATAGCCATAACGAGATTTTAACTCTCAGATTTCAGATTGTTTGAATTGCGTTTTATATTGTGAAATCTTAAGTCTGATTTCGCAAATCGGCAATCTGTAATTCGCACTTTAGTATATTACGAATTTTTCCTGATAAGATAAAATGAATTCTTTTGCACGAATTGTGTAGGAATTCTTATTAAGTTTGTTTCAAGTTTCAAGTTTAAGAACGTAATAACCTGAAACTGGAAACTGGAAGTTAATATATGCACATCGAAACCTTAAAAGTATTTGTTGATCTGGTTGATATGCAGAGTTTTTCGCTCGCGGCGGAGCGGAATTTCATCACACAGTCAGCGGTAAGCCAGCAGATTCGCACGCTCGAAGAAAAATTCAAACGCCGCCTGCTCGAAAGAGTGCGCGGGCGGCGCGAAGTAAAATTAACGGCGACGGGCGAAATTTTTTACCGCGAATGTAAAAACGTTCTGGCAAGTTTCGACCATCTGAACGAGAGTATGAGCGGACTGGTCGGAAAAATCAGCGGCACGGTAAAAGTCGCCACGGTTTATTCGGTCGGACTTCACGAATTGCCGCCGAAGGTCAGGGAATTTATGTCGAAATTCCCACAGGCGAAAATTGATTTGGAGTATTCTCGAACCACGCGCGTCGTGCGCGATGTGTTAAACGGCACGGTTGAACTCGGTGTGGTGGCGTTTCCCGAACCACGGCGCGGTTTGACCATCGTTACGATGGCAAGCGACCGGCTCGTTTTGATTTGCCCGCCCGAACACGAGTTCGCCGAGCGGACGCAAATCAAAGCGACAGAGTTAAAAGGTCAGGATTTCGTTCTTTTCGAGCGCGATATTCCGACGCGCAAAGCGACCGACAAAATCTTAAAATCCTACGGCGTGGACATTTGCAAAGTCGCCGAGTTCGACAATATCGAAACGATCAAACGCTCGGTCGAAGTCGGTTTCGGCGTGGCAATCGTGCCGCATCCGTCGGTGATTGACGAAGAACGAAACAATCAGCTCGCGGTCGTCGAACTAGCCGAAAAAGATTGGATTCGACCCGTCGGCGTCGTTTACCGCACCGACCGAACGCTTTCGATTGCGGCAAAGAAATTCGTTCAACTTTTGGAGAACAAATCGCCGAATCTTAATTCCGCCTAAATTTTTATGCAGAATTATATTTCGGCTGTCGAAATGGAGATTACCGGTTTCGCCCCACGTCATCCTAACCGTTAATCCAAACTCACCAACGTCAAACTCGAAGTTCCGTTCATTCCGTTGAGCGCGTTTTTCAAAAGCGGCACGATGCCGTCGGCTTCGAGATATTCTCTGCCGAGCAGTCGGCGAAACTTTTTCTGTTTCGTTTCCAAAGTAATCTCTTTCAGCATCGCGCGGCAGAACGCCGTGACGAGTTCCGGTGCGAATTGTCTGCCCGCGTTATATTGCAAATCTTCGATGACTTCGTTCGCCGGGCGACGGCGTTTATATGGTCGGTCGGTCGTCATCGCGTCGAACGAATCGGCGAGACAGACGATTTTGGCGATATACGGAATGTCGCGGTCGCAGAGTTCGTCCGGGTAACCGCGCCCGTCCAATCTTTCGTGATGATATTTCGCTGCCAGCGGCACGTCGGCGTATGGGTGGTGAATCGGCAGCAGAATTTCATAGCCGATTACCGGATGTTTGTTCAGCGCGGCGGTTTCCTTGGCGTTGATGCGATGCGGCGAGTTGATGATGCTGCTCTCGACGGTGAGTTTTCCGACATCGTGCAAGTATCCGGCAACCGCCGCGCCTTCGACTTGTTCGTCGTCCCAGCCGAGTTCTGCCGCAATGATTTCCGAATACTTGCCGACTCTGACCGAATGACCTTCGGTGTATTTATCCTTGCAGTCAATCGCCGTCGCAAACGCTTTTACAGTGTCTTTGTAAGTCATTCGCAAATCGTCGTAGAGACGGCGGTTTTCTTCGGCGCGGCGTTCGAGTTCCGCCATCAGATTTCTCTGCGCGATGCCGACTCCGATGTGCCGGGTCATCGCGCAAATAATGTCTCGGTCGTAGGAAGAGTAAGGCTCGCCGTTGGCTTTTTCGCCCAACAGAACCACGCCGACGATTTCATCACGAATCACCAGCGGCACGAGCAATTCGAGTTTTTTCGCCGCAAAACTGCGGTCGTAAATTTGAAAAAAAGGCAGAACCTTTGCCTGCGCGATTTCAATCGGAACTGTGCCGTTCGTTAAAAACTGTCGCTCGTCTTCATTACAGATTGTTAAACTCAGCGGAAACTCGTCGCCCAAGCCGCGCACGGCGAGCATATTGAGTTCGTGTCCGAACCGCGAATAACGCGCCACGCCGCCGCGCATAATTCCGAGAGCGCCGAGCAACAGATGAAGCGACGTGCGAATCATTTCCTGAAAATTGTTTTTCTGGGAAACTTCGTGTCCGAGTTCAGCAAGCGCGCCGAAAGTATGGATTAGCTTTTGTTGATTTTCCGGCATAGGAGTTAGAAGGATGAAGGCGGAAGGCGGAACCAGAAACAAATTGTTTCATTGATTCTTCATCCTTCCGCCTTCATCCTTGAATTGCAACGTGGTTGGTCAATCCGAGCATTTCGAAAAGTTCAATCGTATCTTCATTGACATCTGAGAAAACGACTCGCGCGCCCGCGCCCGAAGCCGCGTCAATGACGCCGAGCAGAATCGAAACGCCGATGCTGTTGACGATTTCGGTTTCGCCGAAATTGACGACGATTGTTCTACAGCCCGCGTCAATCTGCCGACGGCATTCGCGCTCGATTCGTTCGCCGCTCAATTTGTTCAAATAATCGCTGGCATAAACAATCGCCGTTTCGCCCGACGTTTCGACGGAAACTTTATAATTTGTATTCACGGATTTTTCGCTGTGTTGTCGGTTAGATTAAGAACTTGAAAGTTAAATTAAAATTTTAAGGCTCAAATGTCAACTGTTTTTAACATCTTTAAATTAAAAAAGCGAAAAAGTTCATTTGATCGCCAATCGAGCCGCTTCGTTTGATATTGCGGGTAATTCTTCAAATCTTTCAATTTTTTAGTTATTGTTCTTTCGCTGAAGGAGTTAGGTATTTCGTCATCGAGATTCGCGTTCCGTCGTCAACCTGTTCAAATTTCACTTCGTCCATTAAAGACTGCATCAGTTTGAAACCCCAGCCGCGCCGTCCTTCGACCGGATTGGCTTCAGCGGTTTTTTTATCAGTCAGGCGCAAGCCGCGATTGGAGATCGTGATGATGATTTTGTCTGCTTCGACCGTAAATTTCTGATAGATTTTGCGGTCGGGACTTAAAGAATGTTCCGCAGCATTGATGCAAGCTTCGATCACAGCGGTTTTAATTTGGTTGATTGCCTTCGGCTCGAATGCGTGGCGGCGAGCGATTTCTTCAATCGCGCCGGCGGCGATTAGTTCGGTATCTCCGCCCATCGGCACGGTGATTTCATATTCGTTTGCCGTCGCTTTTTCTGCGCTGTCAATTGTTTCGACTTGCAAAAATTCCATCAGCAACGCGGCTTGTCGGCGGCTTGCGCCATAGGCGTCTCGCTGCCTGAGAATTTCCAATGCTTCGGGCGCGAAGCCTTCGGGCGCGACGAGCCAGATTTTATATTTTGTAAAATTGCACACGAGCGCGACCATCTCCAATCTATCGCACCAAAATTCCGTCATTTCGCTCGACGCTTCGAGTTTTGAATCAATTTCCGCCGCAATCCAAACCACTTCGTCCGCGTCCGTATAAGCGAGTTCCTGAAAACCGACGGCGATTGCCGAGCGCGTCTCGTCTGTTACTTGACCGATCGGCGGATAAAAAGCCGCCGTATGCGCCGTATAGACGATTTGCGGCAAACGGATTTTTTCGGTTTCGGCGGTGACTGAGGCGAAGATTTCATCTTCCGCCGCGTTTTTATACTTGTCTTTGTAAATCGAATAATCGAGCAGAGCGGCGGGCGCGTCCTGACAATTGAAAGCCGCGAGAATCTCGCGCAAACCGATTGCCGATTTTTGCCGATAAAATTTCGCCATCGTCTGCGGCGCGCGTTTCAGAAAATCCGAAAGCATTTCTCCAAAAATCCGTGCGCGGTTTTCCGCCGCGCTTTCCAGCCGAAAACGCGCTTTGAGATAATCGCTTAAAACGTCGTTTTCGCTCATCGCCTCGATTGTGTTTGAAGAAAGACGAATGATTTCGCTCGTGTTTAAGAACGACATCAGGCGCCCGAAATCTGCGCGCGTCGAAACCGCGTCGTCGCGCCAATTTTTGAAAACATCTTCGAGCGGGCGGCGCGTGTCGTTTTCAATTGTCGGCGCGTCATCTAAAAGCCGAACGATGTTTCTCTGCGTTTCCGTGTCCGGCGCGATTTCCCGTAAAGCCGAATCGTAAAACGCACCGATTCTGCCGCCGAAAAGTTCATCCGCATAAACTCGTTCGACTTTTTGAAAACTGTCTAAATCCATTTCCGCCGCGCTCGCCGCCTGCAGCAAAAATTTTATAAACGCCGGATTTCCGCCGAACTGCCGGGCGATTAAATCGCGGCTTTGCTCGTTGATTTGCACGGCGTATTTTTCCGCCAAGTTTTCCGCCAGCAGTCCCGCCTCGGAGAAGCCGAGCGGTTCGAGCCGCAAATATTCGGCGTTGGTCAATTTCGTATTTCCCGTTTGCGCCGCGTTTATTAAAAAGCGTCGTCTGCCCGCCAAGACGAAGGAAACTCTCGAACGGCTGAAAATTTCTTTGAGTTCTTCGACGAAATCAACGTCGCCGGAAAACGATTCGGCTTCGTGCAGATTGTCTATCATCACGAAGGATTTCGCGCCGTGAGCGGCAGCGCGCAGCGGCGCGCTCAGACAGTTTTTAACGAAAGCAAGGTCGGTGTCCAACTCGCTTGAAAGTTGGCGTCGGGCAGCGTTCGTGAGACGGTCAACCCATTGAGCGTCGTCCGGCGCGACGAATTCGTTGAGTTCGCGGATGTCCGGCGCGTGGTCGAAAATCTTCGGCTCCCGATGCCGAAAGGCGACGGTTTGCGCAATAAAAGCGTGGAGAAAACGCACGGCGCAGTTTTTTGCCGTTTTATCCGATTTCCGAACGGCGAAATAAAACGGAATCAACTGGCTTTGCTCGGAAAAAAGCCGGTCGTAAATTTGTTTGAGCAGTTCTGTGGCTCCGGTGGCTGGCGCGGACAAAAGCAGAAGCCCGGCGGCTTTCGCTTCGCCGTCGGCGCGGCGCAAAAGCATTTCCGTTTCGCGCGTTCTGCCGATAAAATCTTTTGCCTCGACGGTCGCTAAAATTTCATTTTGTGGTGAATCGCTCATTTGTTGATTTCAAAACACCGCCGCGTCGAGCGCGGAAAAAGACACGGCAAAATTCTTGCGCCCATATTTTTTCACATTACTTAATCCTTCTCCAAATGCTCATAAATTTGCACATTGTTTCTGCCGCGCCGTTTCGCTTCGTAAAGCGCTTTGTCCGCCGCTGAAACCAAATCTCCCGGCGTGTTCAAACTCAAAGAACAACTCGCCACGCCGATGCTGACCGTTACCTGTCGTTTCGTAAAACATCCGTTTTCGACTCGATGACGAACGCGTTCGGCAATCACGGCAGCTTCCTCGGAAGTTGTTTGCGGCAGCAGAATCGAAAATTCCTCGCCGCCGTAACGCGCCGCTACGTCCGCGCCGCGCAGCGTTTCCTTTAAACAAGTGCCGACGATTTGCAGCGCCTTGTCGCCTTCGATGTGTCCGAAGCTGTCGTTGTAGGATTTGAATTCGTCCACGTCAATCATCATAAAGCTCAGCGGAAAAGCGTGCCGGTTCGAGCGTTTGATTTCTTCGGTCAAGCGTTCTTCCAGATAGCGTCGGTTGAGCAATCCGGTCAGCGCGTCGGTTACCGATAGCTGTTGAAATTCCCCGGCTTTGCTTTTCAAATTGGCGCGGTCAATCAAGACGGCGAGCTGCGGCATAATCGAATCGAGAATTTCCAAATCGAGATGGCTGTAACTTTCGCCGTCGGCGCGGTCGGTTAAATTGAGAACGGCGATTTTGCGCTCGCCGATGGCAATCGGATAACTGATAAACGAATCGGATTTGTAAAGCCAATCTTCCGGGGCGGACGACAAACCGATTTTGCCGACGTTCTCGACGACTATCGCCTCGCCGCCGCTTAAAACTTTTTTTGAAATTCTTTCGCCCAGATTTTCTTCGATCTTTTTGATAAAATCCGATCTCGCGCCCGTCGCCGCCTTTGCCACGAACGAACCGGATTTCTCGTCGAAGACGAGCAGCGAGCTGCGTTCGGCTTGAACCAGTTCGGCGGAAATATTCGTCAGGTGCGCCCAGAAATCTTCCGAGTCAATCGTTTTCAAACTCTCTTTAAATTTGATGACGGCGCGCTCCAACCAATTGCGCTGCGTCAACTGCTGGCGCAGACGCAAAATCTCGACATCCGAGGCAATTTTCCGGCAGAACCGCGCGAGCGGCTTTTCCCTGCCCGCCACTTCGTCGGCGATGACGAGCGCGCTCCGAATCTCGCCGCCGACCGTAATCGGGAAAAGCCGAAGCGTCTGCGGTTCATCTTCGGCGTTTTTGTCTGCCAGGCGCTCGCGCAGCTCAAGCGAGGTTTCTCTTCTGACTGCTTCGAGCAGCCGCTCGTCGTCCGCCGAAATACTGATTCGTATCTCGCTGTTTTTTAAGTTTCCTTTGACAAAAATTGTCTCAAGTCGGTCTTCGCGGCGTTCGAGCCAAGCCAGATTTTCAATCGAAAAACGCTCGGCAACAAACTGCAGAATCAAAAAACACGCTTGCCGGTAATTCAAATCGAGCAACGAGCCGAGCAAAGAGCGCCAGTGTTTGGATTTCGGACTTCGGACTTCGGACTTTAAGTTTATTTCGTCCGCCGTCCGCTGTTCGTCATTCGCTGCTGAAGTTTGCCGACTTTGGACTCTGGACTTTGGACTCTGGACTTTTTGCAAGCCGTTTATCTTTTCGATTTGCCGCGCCAGTTTTTCCAAATTTTCATTTGAATTGCTGAGCAGCACGTTCTCGAAAAATTCGTTTGCCGAAAAACGGCGCCAGTCGCCTTCGATGGCGCGGCTCGTCGCGTTGCGGTAATCGTCGGCTTTGGTAAATGCTCTGCCGACAATAGCGACCAATTGTTTTTCTTCTTTTTTTAGCGGAACAGCCAGACAATTCAAACCGGCGTAGCATTTATAACCGACGGTCGTTTCGGCTTTCATCGCCTCAGCGAAAGCCTTGCCGCAGAACTTTTCGCAATGCGGCGCGAATTCTTCGGAGTTATAAAGAATCTCGCACATCGAATTGTTGTTCGATTTCTCCAGCGCAGACGAATTTTCATCTGTCAGAACAATCGCCAAACCGTGCCGTTCGGTTAACGAATTGAATGTCGCTGCGAATGATTCTTCCTTTTTTTGAGCTTCTGTTTCCATCAAAAGATACGGTAAAAGTTTCGCGTTACGCAAAAACGCCCGCTAGATTTACTTTCTTGTTTAGAGAATACTTGCAAGACTAAATATACCCAATCGCTTGAATTTTCAAGAAAAGACCAACAAATTCCTGAGATAAACAATTATGTCATACAAACTGCTATCGAGACCATTTAACAGCGCGCTAAACAAATTTTCAATTCTTGATTCTTGGACGTATTCGATACAGGAAAATGTCTTGATACATTTCACGCTGAAATCGCCGACGTTTTGAAAGCCCTGCAATTTCGGCATTGTCTGTGTCTGGCACACATTTTGTTGATGCTTGTCTCAAACAACTCGGAAGCATTTTCAAGTTATCGCTTTCGGTCGAGGTTTTAAATTTAAGGAGGATTTTTAGAGTTATGGCAGACGATAACACAATTTCAACATTAAATAATTTGATTGAGACCTGTAAGGACGGACAGGAAGGATTCAAGCTGGCGGCGGAAAGCATTCAGAGAAGTGATGTTAAATCGGTTTTCTATGAACTCGGACAACAACGCGCTAAATTTGCAGGCGAACTGCAAGCCCTTGTCAGAGAACTCGGCGGCGACCCGGAAACGACTTCCAGCACGACAGCTGCATTGCATCGCGGGTGGATAAATATCAAATCGGCGATTACCGGACAAGACGACGCGGCGATTTTAAACGAAGCCGAACGCGGCGAAGACGTAGCAGTCAATGCCTACAAAAAAGCGTTGGAAGAAACTCTTCCGGCGAACGTTCAAACCGTCGTCGAGCAACAGTCAACGCAGGTTAAAGCCGCACACGATAGAGTCAGGGATTTACGCGATTCGGCGAATGCAGCGACGACCTAATCGGCAAGGCGAAATCAGTCAGGCAAAAGGCAAAAGACAAAAGTGAAGGATCAATTCCAAACTTTTGTCTTTTGCCTTTTTGCTTTTGCGTTAATTGTTAGCTTCTTTTTTCGGTTTCCGGGATTCCCTCGCCGATGGCGCCTAATCCGGCGGCATCATTTTCGTCAATGTGCGGGCGTTCCGGCGAAATTCGTATGCACGCCGCGTAATGTTTCGGTTTTATCTCGACCAGCGCCGGGTCAATTCGCCGGCAATCTTCGATGGCATACCGACAACGCGTGTTGAAATGACAGCCCGACGGCGGATTGATCGGCGACGGCACATCGCCCTTTAAAGTTATCCTTTCCCTTTTCGCTTCGATCTCCGGGTCGGGAATCGGCACGGCGGAAATTAGGGCTTTCGTGTAAGGCATCAGCGGCTCGGCGTAAACGGTTTTCGCGTCCCCGAGTTCGACGATTTTCCCCAGATACATTACCGCCACGCGGTCGGCGACGTGACGAATGGCGCGGAGGTCGTGCGAGATGAAAAGATAAGTCAGATTTTTTTCCCGCTGGAGTCGCTCCATCAAATTCATAATCTGTGCCTGAATCGAAACATCGAGCGCGGAAATCGGTTCGTCCGCGACGATAAATTCCGGGTCAACCGCCAGAGCGCGGGCAATGCCGATACGCTGGCGCTGACCGCCGGAGAATTCGTGCGGGTAGCGTTTCGTAAAACGCCGGTTCAGCCCGACGGTCTCCATCAAATCCTGCACTTTGGCTTCGACGTTTCCGCCGTTTGATAAATTGAAAGTGCGAATCGGTTCGGCGATAATCTGCCCGACCGTCATTCGCGGATTTAGAGAGGCGTAAGGGTCTTGGAAAATCATCTGCAAGTTTTTCCGCTGCTCGCGCATCTCGCCGCTCGATGCGTGCGCTAAATCTTTGCCGCCGTAGAAAACCTGCCCGCCGGTCGGTTCGGTCAGCCGCAAGATCGCTTTGCCGAGCGTTGATTTGCCGCAGCCCGATTCGCCGACCAATCCCAAAGTTTCGCCTCGCTTAATATCCAAATTCACGCCGTCAACCGCCTTAACGACGCGGCGAACTCGGCTTCCGCCGGTGATTCTGTCAACCAAAGTGCCGCCGCCGAGGTCGTAATGAACTTGCAGATTACGCAGCGAAATTAAAGTGTTTCCGTTTTCATTCATAAATTTGATAAAGAAAAACTAAGCGAGCGGATGCGATTCGATTTGCGTTTCGGATAAATTCGCGGCGGCTCTTTCCCGAACTGATTCGGCGTAAACTTCCTTTGCAAAATGGCACAGCGACCAATGATTTTCGTTGATTTGCACAAACGGCGGAAATTCCCGATGACAAACGTCTTCGGCGCGTTCGCAGCGCGGCGAGAACGGACAGCCCGGCGGGAGATGAGCGACATCGGGCGGAAGTCCGGGAATTTGATAAAGCTCCGTGCCTTCTTCGTGCGCCGGGTCGGGAACGCTTTTCAATAATCCTTTGGTGTATGGATTTGCCGGAGTTGCGAAAAGCTCGCGGGTCGGCGCTTGCTCGAAAACCTTTCCGGCATACATTACGATAATTTTATCGGTCATTCCAGCGACCACGCCCAAGTCGTGCGTAATTAAAATAACGCTCGTCCCCATTCTGGCTTTTAAGTCTTTGATGAGTTCGAGAATCTGCGCCTGAATCGTCACGTCCAGAGCGGTCGTCGGCTCGTCGGCAATCAGCAGTTCCGGGTCGCATGAGAGAGCCATCGCAATCATCACGCGCTGGCGCATTCCGCCGGAAAACTCATGCGGATAACTATTCACACGGTTCGCCGCGTCGGGAATGCCAACGGTTTCGAGCATTTTTACGGCGTGTCGGTGAGCTTGCGCTTTTGTGTGTCCGAGATGCAGTTCGGTAACTTCCATCAATTGGGTCGAGATTTTCAAAAACGGATTCAGAGAAGTCATCGGGTCTTGAAAAATCATCGCAATTCGTTTGCCGCGAATGCTTCGCACGTCATCAATCGAAAGTTTTCTCACATCAATGCCGTCAAAGATAATATCGCCGCTAACGATTTTTCCCGGCGGTTCGGGAATCAAACGCATAATCGAAAGATTCGTCACAGACTTGCCGCTGCCCGATTCGCCGACGATGCCCAAAGTTTCGCCTTTCGCCAATGTAAAGGTTATGCCGTCAACCGCTTTGACTACGCCGTCTTCAGTTTGAAAATACGTCCGCAAATCGTTGACCGTTAATATGTGTCCGTTTGTTTCAATCATTCGCTTAATTAAAATTTTCTCGTTTGCGGGTCGAGAGCGTCGCGCAAACCGTCGCCCAAAAAGTTCAGCGAAAACAAAGTCAAAGCCATCGTCACGCCAGGAAAAATAAGTTGCCACGGAAAGACGGAAATGTTTTTTATGCCGTCCGCCGCCAAACTTCCCCACGACGCGAACGGGGCTTGCACGCCGATTCCGAGAAAAGACAGAAACGCTTCGGAAAGCATCACAGAGGGAATCGTCAGCGTCGCGTAAACGATCACGGGACCCAAAGCGTTCGGGACGAGATGACGGAAAATAATTGCGGGCGTAGACACGCCGGTCGCCCGCGCCGCCATCACGAATTCCTGATTTTTCAATGACAGAATTTGCCCGCGCACAACCCGCGCCATCGTCAGCCACGAAACCAGACCGAGCGCGAAGAACAATAAAATAATCTGGCTCAAACCCTGCCCGCTGCCGAGCGCGCCGGAGATTGACTGAATCCATCCGGGCGCGTTTTGTCCGCCGAACGCCGACAGCAGCACGATGACGAGCAGAATATACGGAATCGCGTAGATGATATCCACGACGCGCATCATAAAATTGTCAATTTTGCCGCCCAAATATCCGGCGGTCGCGCCGTAGGAAACGCCGACTACCAACGAAACAAGCGTGGAAATAACGCCGACCATCAAGGAAATTCTGCCGCCCTGAAGAACGCGGGCGAGAATGTCGCGCCCCGAATCGTCAGTTCCCATCGGATGCTGCAGTGATGGCGGAAACGATTTTATCAAATCGCCGTCGGGCGGAATAAAATCGTATGTGTAGCCAGTCGTCCAGCGAATTATCGCCGGTCCGACGGTAACGGCAACGACCATAATTATCATCACCGCCAAACCGAAAACGGCGAGTTTGTTTTTCAGCAGACGCTTCCAAGCGTCTCTCCATAACGACGCGCCTTTGACGACTTCTTGTTGCTGTTCCATAAACTTACAAACCTGAAATTCTCTTACTTTATTAACTGATAAAAAGCCGCTTATTCATAACGAATTCGCGGGTCTAAAAATGCGTAGGACACATCAACCAGCAAATTAAAAACCATAATCAGAATCGAAAGAAAAGCGACGATGCCGAGCGTTAAAGGCTCGTCGCGGTTGAAAATTGATTGGATAAAAATATTGCCCAAACCCGGAATGGCGAAAACCTTTTCGACCACGACCGCACCGGCAAGCAGCGCGGCGAGCGCGGGACCGGTAAAGGAAACGACCGGAATCAAACCGCCGCGCACGGCGTGTTTTAAGAGAACTTTCCATTCGCTCAAACCTTTGGCGCGCGCCGTGCGAATGTAATCCGAGCGCATCACTTCGAGCATTCCGGCGCGGGTCAGACGGGCAATATAAGCCGCATATATTGCCGCCAAAGTGATGACCGGCAAAATCAAACTCGACGCGCCGCCCCAGCGCGCCGGCGGCAGCCAGAACAGCCAGAGCGAAAAAATCAAAACCAGAATCGGACCGAGAACGAAATTCGGCACAGACAAGCCGAGCATCGCCAGCGACATCGAGCCGTAATCGAACGCCGAATTTTGTTTGAGCGCGGCGACGATGCCCGCCGTCAGCCCGATAGCTAACGCCAGCAGATAGGCGAGAATCCCGATAGTCGCCGAATACGGAAAATGCCGCCGGATAATTTCGTTGACCGATTGCCCTTCGTATTTCAAAGAGTCGCCGAAATCACCGCGAATGATGTTGCCCATCAAAATTCCGTATTGCTGCAAAACGGGTTTGTCGAGTCCGTATTTCTTTTTGATATTGGCTTCGACGGCGGGCGGCAGTTTCTTTTCCGAAGAATAAAAACTGCCCGGCGCCATACGAATTAAAATCCACGTGACCGTGACGACGAGCAGCGCCATCGGGATAATTATTATCAATCGGCGAATAATGTAACTCAACATAATTTTCAGTTTCGTTTATCGGTTATTTCTTTTTCTTGGAATTGCCGTTTTCCCGCTGAAAAATATCTCAGCCATTGGAATCACGGCATTCAATCTCTCGTCGGTTTTCTTCTGCCCGTCACGCAGTTCTTTAACGTCTGCGCTGAGTTGGTTAATGTTTTTTGTCTGTTCGGCAATCGCTTGGTTTTGTTCGGCAATCGCGTCTTTTTGCTCAACCGAAGCGTTATACAAATTCAGGCAAACGCGCTCTAAAACATTGGAGAGCTTTCCGCCTTCTTTCTGCGATTCCTGCAACTTTTGAATATCAACTGTGAACTGCACTTGATTATTCAAAATAAACTCCATCGTTTTTTCCAATTTTTTATCGTCCATAAATTCTACTTCTGCATCGTCGCCATCACGCGCCTTATTTGTTCGTCAACCTGCGGGTCGGATTCCTTCATCAGATTGTCCGCGTTCGTGTCCCATTTGTTCGGGTCGGTTTCGAGGTAAACGAACTTCCAGGCGTGGAGCGTTCCCGGATTCGGATACAAACCTTTGACATAAGGTTTTTTAATCCAGTTCGTCGCCTGCGTCACGAGCGGAATGACAAGTTGCTCCTGCAGCACCTGAAACTCGGCAGTCGCCAGCATCTCAAGCCGTTTCTGCTCGTCGAGTTCCTTGTTCGCCGCATCTAACAGCGCGTCATACTTTGGGTCGTGCCAGCCGGTCGCGCCATCGTTTTGCGGCGAGTAGAAAAGATTCAAAAACGTGAACGGATCCATATAATCGCCGACCCAGGCGTTGCGCGCGATGCCTTCATACTGCACGCCCGAACGAAATGGCAGAAAAGTTTTCCATTCCATATTTTTGAGCGGAATCGTAATGCCCAAATTTTGTTTCCACTGCGCCTGGTTAAATTCGGCGACGGCTTTGTTCGATTCTGCCGTGTTGTAATTCAGCGTTACTTTGTCAACCGGAAACGTCGGGCAGATCCAACCGTTTCCCGCTTTGACGACCGGGTAACCGGCTTCGGTCATCAGCCGCCGGGCTTTTTCCGGGTCGAACAAACGCTGCTTTGACCATTCTTCGACCGAGATATTTTCGGCTTTTAATCGTTCGCCGAAAACTTTTCGGCGGGCTTCGTCATATTTCGGAAAAATTCCGTCGGGCGTAAAATTCGAGAGCGGTTTCGGCGTTTTGCGAAACTGCGCCAGAGCGTAGCGGTCAATCGCCAAGCTGAGCGCCTGCCGGACTTTTAAATTGTCCATCGGCGGTTTTTTAACGCTCAAACTGTAATACTCGTTCGCCACTTCCGGGTGGTCTTGATATTCGCTTTTGTATTGCCTGATTTCATCTAACCAAGCCGGCGGCACGATATGGTTATAAACCGAATCAATGCTGCCGCCTTTGTAGAGATTCATCATCGTGGTTGATTCTTCGAGCGGATAAAATTCTATCGCGTCGAGCCGGACGTTCGGCGCGTCCCAGTAATTCGGATTTTTCACCACGACGAGTTCGTCATACGGTCGGTGAACCGACAGCATAAACGCGCCGCTGCCAACAATGTTGCCGACGCGCTGCCAATCCTTGCCGAATCGTTCGATTGAAGGCTGATGCACGACGCGGAAAAGCTGGTGCGGAATCAGTTGAACAAAATACGGCGCGGGCTGATAAAGTTTCAGCCGCAGAGTGTAATCGTCAACCGCTTCCACGCCTAAATTTTCCGCTGTGACGGGAACGAGTTCCTTGCCTTCGACGGCGGCTTTTAATTTCGGGTCGGCTTCGAGTTGTTTGGCGCGTTCTTTCTCGCTGCCTTTCACGACCAGACGCTCAGGCGCGTTTATAAACGTTTGAAATTCCGTTGCCGCGCCGAAATTCGCGGCGGCGCTTTCGGTCTTCGTTTCCGGTTCGGCTTCCGGCGTGTCGGACGCTTTCTTTTCCGTTTCCTTAACGAAATCCTTCGCCAAAAGAAATTGACCGTCTCCGTCCTTCACAAACATATTGCCCGAATTGTAGGCTTCCGAGTATTTGATGTAGTAACCGAGATTGGCATTGCGTGAGGCGAGTTCCGGCGAGAGCGCGCGGCGGAAAGTGTAAACGAAATCCTTCGCCGTTATCGGATCGCCGTTGGAAAATTTAGCGTTTTTTCGCAGATGAAAAATATATTCCGTGCCGTCGGGACTCAGTTCCCAACGTTCGGCGATTGCCGGAATCGGCTCCATCGTTTTCGGGTGATATTCGAGCAAGCCTTCGTAGAGAGCCATGTAAACACGCGCTTCAGGCTGTCCGGTGCCGAACGCCGGGTCGAGCGATTCAGGTTCGCTGCCGGAAATATATCGCAGCACATTGTCGGTCGGCGCGACGGTTTTGCCCCAGTAGCGATTGTTCGCCGAACTCGTGCAGCCGGACAAAAATAAAGACACTACGACGAACATAGTGCCTAAAAAAGTTTGATTTAAACTGATTCGCGCCATAATTTCTAACTCCTGATTTTTGACTGCTAAAAACCTGCTTTGTCGGTTTGGGAGAGCAACGACGGAAAACGTCTTGACTGCGATAAATTTAACACATTTTTTGGCAGTTGTCCGTTAAAAGTTCTCGGTTGTCGGCTCAGCTAAAATAAAGATTCCTGTCTAATTTCGACGAGTAACCGAGAACCGGCGACGGAGACCTGATAAATTGAAATTTACGATTCGCCTTTTGCCGTTTTCGGTTGCCAATTATTATTAATTCGCACGTCTTTGAGCGACGGCGCATCAAGAATATTGGTCTCGAAACCCTGAATATACGGCTTAACGAGCGAATAGGAAGTCGGAAAATAAAGCGGTATCGCGGACATCTCGGCGAGCGCCTTCTCTTCGGTCAAAATCGCTTCGCTTTCCACGTTGTTGGGTGGCGGCAAAATTAAATTTCCGCCGGGCGACGCATCGCTTTCGGGTGCCGACAATTCGTTAGATGATACGGAAACATCGCCGTTCGGGTTTCCGCTTGTCGGCGCGGCTGCGGTATTTGGCAGAGAAGAAGCCGTTGGAGATGATATAGAAGAATCGTTTGGAACGACGCTTTGCGGTTGCGCCCGCGTGTAGAAAATCGCCAGCATATTGATCGTTTCATTCGCCGTCGGAAAAACCACGCCGCGCCGCAGCAAAGCAAATTCATCGCTTTCCCACGCCGCTTCCAGCCCGCCCGAATCTTGAACGACGATTTCGGTTTCGACATTCAGATTTTGCTTCCACATTTTCGCCACGCGCCGCGCGATGCGCTGCTGCATATTGTTCCGATTGACGAGCAATTTCACCGCCGGGAAATTTTCGCCGCCGGGAAAACCGCTTTCCGCCAAAAGGCTTTTCGCTCTGGCAACGTTTTCCGTAAGTCTCGCGGCGCCCGCTTTTTCAAACGGCAGAAAACAGAGCGCCGGAATACTCGCGCCGTCCATCTCGTCTTCGGTCAGACGTTCGCGCTCGACGGAAATCGCTAATGCTTGGCGCACGCGCGGGTCGTCAAACGGCGGCAGGCGGCGGTTGAATTCGTAGAAATTTATCGCGCTGTAAGTCGTGCGCCGGAAATCCTCGTAAGGCGCGAGCAGCTTGAGAGCGAGCGGCTCGAAATCAGCGTTCGTCACCGCGTCAACTTCGCCCGCGCGATACGCCTGCAATGCTTTTTCGGCGTTCTCGGTCGGCACGAATCTGACTCGTTCGAGTTCGACCGCTTCTTTGTTCCAATACTTTTCGGCGCGGTCAAGCGTGATGCCGTCTTCCAACCCGACGCTCGCAATGCGAAACGCGCCGTTGGTCACGATACCGGCGTTCAATTTATCCGTCTCAAAAATTTTTCCGTCGCCGTAAACCGGGCGAAAAATCGGATGCGCGACGAGCGCCGGAAAATCTCGGTCGGCTTTGAGAAGCGAAACCCGCAACGTGAAATTGTCCGTCGCTTCGACGCCGAATTTCGGTTCGTCAACTGGCGGTTCGCTAATCGGTTTGCGTTCAATCGGCAAATCAGCGGCGGAGTTCGGCGGCGCGACCGGCGCGGAGGCGGCTGAATTCGAGTTCGTCTGAACGCCAGTCGGCGATTCGTTTTCAGCCGAAGATTGTCCTGAAAAAACCTCGACATCCTCCGATTTGGCAGTCAAAGAATTTCCAATCGCCGCCGATCTCAAACCGACGATGTTAAGCAGCAGTTCGCGGTGCGAAACTTTTTCGCCCAACGCCGCCAGACGTTTCCAGGAACGCACGAAATCTTTCGCCGTCACGCGCTCACCGTTCGACCAACGCGCGTCTTTTCGCAAAACGAACGTCCAGGTTTTAAAGTCATCGGAAGATTTCCATTCGAGAGCAATTGCCGGAACGGGTTGCAAAGTTTTCGCGTCCGTATCGGTCAAGCCTTCATAGACCGCGCGGACAATATCGGTCTCCGGCGGCGCGGCGGCGAGCGCGGGGTCAAAGGATTTCGGCATTTTACCGTTGCTCCAGCGAAATTCCTTTTTTTGCGGCGGCGCGGTTTGCGCGTAGAAAGGTTCGGCTTTCGGCTTTTCAAACTGACTGCACGAAATTGAAAGAAGCGAACAGATGAATAAAAAGATGACGCGATGACGCGATGACGCGATGACGCGATGAAAAGAAATCGCCGTGTCATCGTGTCGCCGCGTCGTGTCTCGATTTGATTTCATTTTCTTATAAAAGTTTTAATTGCTCGAAAATTACAATCGTTTGCCGGCGCGCCGCATCGAATCCTTCGGACGTGTCAATCGTGTAATCGGCGTAACGCTTTTTCTCTTCCTGCGGCATTTGCGCGTTGATTCTTTTTAAGGCTTCCGTTTCGCTCAAATTATTTCGCTCCATCAACCGTTGCAATTGTATCGCAGCAGCGCACCAAACGACGATCATTTTATCAAAACGCCGATAACCGCCCGATTCAATCATCAACGCCGCGTCAATGACGGCGATGCCGCCCGCGTTTTCCGCCGCCCGCTGGCGCAACCAATCGTTTTGAGTTTCGATGACTAACGGATGCACGATGGAATTCAAAAGTTGTCGTTTCGTTTCGTCGGCGAAAACGATTGCGCCGAGCTCCGGACGGTCTATTTCATTGTTCGGAAGCAAGATGTTACTACCGAAACTCTCAATAATCAATTGCCAGCCGAGCGTGCCGGGCGCGACGACTTCCCGCGCCGTCCGGTCGGCGTCGAGAACGAACGCGCCGAGTTCGCGGAGAACTTCGCAAACGTAGCTTTTGCCGACGGCGATTGAGCCGGTTAATCCAATCTTTAACATCAAAATTATTTTCTTTGATGACGCGCCGCTAATTTTTCCACATTAAATTGCGCGATTTCTTCGAGCGTTAATCCGAGTTCATCGGCGCAGGCGGAAATATACCACAGCACGTCGCCGAGTTCGTCTTTGAGTTTGCCGCGAATCCCGTCGGTTATCGCGCCGCCGAAATCGCGCTGAATTTTTTTGACGATATTGGCGACTTCGCCCGCTTCGCCCGCGAGTCCGAGCGTCGGATATTCGAGATTGCTCAGGCGTTTCGGGTAAAGCGCGGTCGCGCTCGCCTTCGATTGATACTCTTTAAAGTTCATATTTTTTCGCCGCAGAGAACACAGAGGTTTTAGAAATTCTATGAAATTTCTTCTGATTTTTCTTTCTCTGGATTTTCTCTGCGCGCTCTGCGGCTAATCCGTCTTTCTTCGCATCTTCGCCGCCTGAACCGTATTTTTCATCAGCATTGCGACGGTCAAAAGTCCGACGCCGCCGGGAACGGGCGTAAAGTTTGCGGCTTTCATTTTCGCTTCTTTCGGGTTAACGTCGCCGACGAGCGTCGAGCCGCGTTTTTCGATTGTCGCCAGACGCTTTTCGAGTTCGGTTTCGTCGAAAAGTTCTCTGGCAAAATCCGCGTCCGAAACATTGTTGATACCGACATCAACAACCGTCGCGCCCGTCTTAATATGCTCGCCGCGCACGAATCCGGGGCGACCGATTGCCGCCACTAAAATATCGGCTTGGCTCGTAATCTCCGTTAAATTTACGGTGCGCGAATGACAAATCGTAACCGTCGCATTCTCCTGCAGCAAAAGCATCGCCATCGGCTTGCCGACGATGTTGCTGCGTCCGATGATGACGGCGTGTTTTCCGGCGATTTCAATGCCGGAGCGCTTTAAAATTTCGATGACTCCGGCGGGCGTGCAGGGCGCGAGCGCAGTTTGTCCCTGCGAGAGCCGACCGACATTAACCGGATGAAAACCGTCAACGTCTTTTTCGGGATTGAGGCGTTCCAAAACAAAGTTTTCGTCAATTTGTTTCGGCAGCGGAAGCTGCACGAGAATCCCGTCAACGTCCGCGCGCGCGTTTAATTCGTCAACGACGCGCAAAAGTTCCGCCTGCGAAGTTTTTGCCGGAAGATGTATGTGTTCGGAACGGATGCCGAGTTCGGCGCTAGTTTTGACTTTGTTGCCGACGTAAACCGCCGAGGCAGCGTCTTCGCCGACGCGCACGACCGTCAAACCCAGACGGTAATCCAGAATTTTTATTTCTTCGGCGACTTCGCGTTTGACCGCTTCGGCTATCTGCGCGCCGCTTAAAATCCTCGCGCTATTTTTCATCGTTTCTGCTATCATAAAGGCGCTTTCGCTCTACTGACACCGATTTTATTACATTTTATGTTCTACGCCGAATTACCGAGACTTTTTCTGCTCACGCTTTTATTTTCCTTCGCCGCCGCAGCGCAAAGTTTATCCGAAACTCATTCAAAAATCCGCACCGCCGTCGAAAATAAAGATTATCAAACTGCCGCCGCCGAATTACAAACGCTCGAACAAACGAACGAAAAAATTTTTGTCTTGAACAATTACGATTACCTGCTGGCGCGGACGGCGGAAAAGCGGGGTGATTTCGCGGCGGCGACGGCGAATTATCAAGCGGTCGTCAACCGAAATTCCGTCTTGAGCGAATACGCGCTGCTGCACTTGTCCGAGATTTTTCGCGCGAGCGGAAATTTATTTTTAGAAAGAATTTATCTGCATAAACTTTTGACCTTGGCGCCGGAAAGTCTGCTGACCGGCGCGGCGCGGGCGCGTCTGACGCGAAGCTATTTCGAGAGCAAAGATTATAATACGATCATTAAATTATTGCAGAACGGAGAAGAGCCAAGAGCGGACAGTGAAAAACAGTCTCAAGCTCGAAACTTGAATCCAAAGAACGAAGACCAAAAACCGAAAACAGAAAACCGCGAACAATTAGTTTTGCTCGGACAAGCCTACCTGCAAACAAACCGATTAGACGAAGCGCGGGAAATTTTCACGAAACTAATTACCGAGTTGCCGAATGTGGCGCAGCCCGATGACTACGCGCTCGCGGGCGCTAAAGCCTTGGACGAACTCGCCGTCGGCAAAGGTAATTTCGGAAAAATCGCCACGCCGCTCGCCGATACGGAACATTTTCGACGGGCGCAGATTTATCAGTTTAACCGAAATTTTCCTCTGGCGCGGCTTCATTACCAGGCGATTATCGAAAAGCATCGGGCGAGCGTTTACGTTGCCGACGCGCTTTACCAAACGGGTCGCGGTTTCGCGCAGGAAAGAAATTTTAACCAGGCGATAAATTGGTTCGAGCGCGTCCAAGCCGAATTTCCCGACGAGCCGATTGCCAAAGACGCTCTGAGCCAGACGGCGGCGGCATACTCGCGCGTCAACAAACCGCGAGAAGCGATTTCGCGCTATCAAAAATACATCGAAAAATACGCGGGCGAAGAAAATCTCGAACGCGCTTTCTTGAATATCACAGACGTTTTACGCGACACGGGCGCGAATGCGGAAGCCCTGAAATGGACATTAAAGACGCAGGAAACGTTTCGCGGCAAGCTGCCCGAAGCGCTCGCGCTTTTCGCGCAGGCGCGAATTTACATCGCGCAGAACGATTGGGAACGCGCGCTCGCCGACTTAAATAATCTGCAAAACTTTTCCGACCCCGGCGGCACGCGCGTCGCGGGCGGCACAAACCGGGCGGAAATTTTATTTTTGAAAGGCTTCGCGCTCGAAAATCTCAATCGTCCGGCAGAGGCGATTGAAGTTTATCTTTCGATTCCCGACGGGCGCGGCGAGTATTACGGCTGGCGCGCGACCGAAAGATTAAAGCGGCTGGCGCGCGAGGAAAAAACGCGGTTCATCGCTTCGGAGAAAATCGACGAATTGACGAAAAACATCGAAACCAGAAATGCCGAAGCCCAGCGCAAAGCGGCGCAAGCCGTTCTGCGCCTGACGGAAAACGCGGAAGTCCGCGCGCGGATGCTGGAAATTGCGCGAAAGGCTTACGCAACTTTGCCCGATTATCAGAAAATCCCCAGCGGAAAAGTTTTGGAACTCGGACGCAAAGCGGTTTTGACCGAAGCGCGCTCAAATCTGCCAACCGATTACCACCAAACGCTCGCCGACGAATTATTATTTTTAGGTTTATACGACGAAGCCGCGCCGGAACTGGAGAACAGCGACACGGCGACGCAGAGACGCGGAGACGCGGTAAAAATACTCGGAACTAATTTGGGTCTCGGAACTACTAAAAACCAGGCGGATTTTAATTACACTTTAGCCGTCTTTTATAAATGCGGCGAGCGGGCAAGTCGCGCCGTTTCATACGTCGAACCGCTCTGGAAAAACATTCCCGCCGATTACGAAATCGAACTCGTTCCGCGCGGGCATCTGGAATTGCTTTATCCGGCGCCTTACGCCGATTCGCTTTTGAAACACGCCGCGCCGCGGGCGGTTGATCCGCGTTTTCTGTTAGCGATTATGCGGCAGGAATCGCGTTTTCGCGCCGACGTGAAATCTTACGCGGCGGCGCGCGGCTTGATGCAGTTTATCTCGACGACTGCCGAGCGAATCGCCAGTGAACTCGCGCACGGAAATTTTCGGCAGGACGAGCTTTACGATCCGCCGACGGCGATTCTCTTCGGCTCGCAGTATCTGGCAAATTTGTTCGTCGTTTTTCCGAACCAACCAGCGGCGGTCGCGGCGAGTTACAACGGCGGCGAAGACAATATGCTGCGCTGGCTGGCGCGTTCAAAGTCGAACGACCCGGATCGCTACGTTTCCGAAATCGTTTTTTCGCAATCGAAGGATTACGTCTATAAAGTGTTAGCGGGCTACCGCGTTTATCAAATGCTTTACGATGAAAATCTAAAATCGAAATAACCGCCGGAAAAAAGGAAAAGCCGCGATTGGATTACACAAATCCAATCGCGGCTTTTCCTTTTTTAATTTCTTCGACTACCGATAAACTCTGTAATATCTTTTCGTTTTCGGATTGATTTTGTAAGTGTAAAGAGCCGAACCGCCCGCGCCGACCGCCGTTCCGATTAGCGCGCCTTTTTTGCCGCCGATGAGTCCGCCGAGCAAAGCGCCCGCCCCGGTTCCGATACCGACGTTAATCAGGTTGCGGTGACGCTGGTAAAAATTCGGTCTTTTGTAAACGCGATTCGTGTTGGTACGATTTCTCGTGTAGCGGGTGCCGTTGGTCTGCGCGTTCGCCGAAAGCGGAAGCACAACCGCCAGCATCGCCATCATCATCAAAGTTGCTATAAATTTTTTCATTGCTTTAATTCTCCTTAGAACAATTTGAAGGAAACTTTCCTTCATCTGCTTCGGTATTTGGCAACGAGTGTGCCAAGAATACAAGAGTCTGTTTTTTCAACAATTTACACGAAACAACTGTTTTTCAAGTCGTTTTTCCAAACACTATATCGTTTACGTTTGGACATTTTGGGATGAGCCTCATATTAAAAATAACGCATTAAATCTAAAAAAGAGAAAGCCTCGACGCGCTGAACGTCGAGGCTTTCTCTTTTTAACTTACCGTTAAATCTTAACGATTTTGGTATCTCGGATAATACCTGGAGGTATATCTTCTTTTTTTCTTATTCAGAACGTATGTGTAGAGCGCGCCGCTTCCGGCGCCAATTCCCGTTCCGATAAGAGCGCCTCTTTTTCCGCCGAGCAGAGCGCCGATTAAAGCGCCGCCGCCCGTAGCAGCTCCCAAGTTTATCAAGTTGCGATGACGACGATAAAGGCTCGGTTTTTCGTAAACATAGCCGTAGTTTTGATACCGCGGTTGAGCTGCTCGGCTGCGATAATTGCGGCTGGCGTATGATTTACGCGCTTTACGATGACGCTCGCAGCCATTGTGAGCTTCCGCCGAAAGCGGAACGGAAACCATCAATATAAATAGGACGACGAGTCCTGCCAAAAACTTTTTCATCTTTCAATAACCTTCCTTGTATTTAGATTTCAAAACGAAGAGAGAAATGTGCTAAGTTTTTGGGAGAGTAAAAATTGCCTGAAAGAAAATTTCTCTACGTTTTATTTTCAGAGTTGGCAATAAACGTGCCGGAAAATTAACCTTGCGTTTTTCAACGGCTGACGCGAAATTATTGTTATTGAGATTATTTTTTCAAGCACCATATCGTTTACGTCTGAACAATTTGGTATAAATCCGAAAGAGATTCGGTTTGAATTTGATTTACAAAATTTCTCCGCCAGAGAACGACGGCGGTTGAAGGCTGACAAGGAGTTTTAAGAGAATGAAGTTTATTCGTTATTCAAAATTTAAGGGCTTTAACGTATCGGATTTGAACCTCGGCGATTTAATGCAGTCGCTGTCGGACTCGCTGCTCGATTCGGGCTTCAACGAAGATTACTACTGGACGCGGCGGCGCAACGAACCGGACGATTCGCTCGACGGCTTGCGCGAGGCTTTACTGCGCGCGCTGATGGAACAGGAAATTTTGTCGGCGCAGGACGTTCAGCAAATGCTTGACGATAATGAAGGAAAATTTAAAGGCTCGCTGCTCGAAGAATTGCTTAATCAATTGATTGAAAGATTAGTCGAAGAAGGCTATTTGAATTTAAAGGAAGTCGAACAGCCGCAAGCGCAGGGGCAGCAGCAAAACGGGAACGGTCAGGGCGAAGTCGGGCAAGCGCAGCAGCGCGACGTGCGTTTTGAAATCACCGAAAAAGGCTTGGATTTTCTCGGCTATAAAACTCTGCAAAAACTGCTCGGCTCGATGGGCAAATCATCCATCGGCAGACACGAAACGCCGCAGCTCGACACGGGCATCGAAGCCGCTTTGAGTTCCAAACAATACGAATTCGGCGACACGATAAATCTGGACGTGAACGCGACGCTTCTTTCGGCGATTTCGCGCGAAGGTTTGGGCGTTCCGCTGAATCTCGAATACAAAGATTTGTACGTTCACCAACAGGATTATCAATCGTCGTGCGCGACCGTCGTGATGCTCGACTGCTCGCATTCGATGATTCTCTACGGCGAAGACAGATTTACACCCGCCAAAAAAGTCGCGCTTGCGCTCGCGCATTTGATTCGCACGCAGTATCCGGGCGATTCTCTGAAAATCGTTTTATTCCACGACGGCGCGGAAGAATTGCCGCTCGCCAAATTAGCTACCACGCAAGTCGGACCCTATCACACAAACACGGCGGAAGGCTTGAAACTCGCCCGACGAATTTTGAACGCGCAAGGCAAAGAGATGAAGCAAATCGTGATGGTCACTGACGGCAAGCCGACCGCCGCTTTCGTCGAGCCGTCGAACGCCGCGTTTTTCAATCACCGCCGCCGCTCGCAAACCGTCCCGAACGAAAAACGCCTCTTATATAAAAACTCGATGGGCGGCGACCCGTTCGTGATGGCGGAGACGATGAAGGAAGTGCAGGCGTGTCGCAAAGGCAACATTATGATTAATACGTTTATGCTCGCCGACGATTATTACCTCGTCGAATTCGTCAAAAAGATGTCGGCGATGACAAAAGGCAAAGCATATTTTGCGAACCCGAATAATCTGACGCAGTTTGTTTTGATGGATTTTATGAAACGCCGCACGAGCCGCGTGAAGTGAAATTTAAGTTTCAATAAATTGATGAATATCATTGCATCATTTTTGATTTTAATCGCTATCGTTTTGTCGTTTTTAGCGTGTCTTACCTTAATTGGCTGGTGGCGTGGCATAGACAATGTTCTATTTCCAGGGTTAGGCTTAGTCGTGGCAATGCCGGGACTAATCGTTTTACTTTTAATTTTGAATATTGGTCTCGTTATTGTCACTGCCGCAGTCAAACCGCGAACAGAATCAATTCGTGAAACAAGCTCAGAACAAAAGTTTGAATACCCAAATGATATTTTCGGCGGTTGCGGCAACGGCGTGCTTGATTTGTCCTTAGCTAAAAATCCAGACGTTTACAATCCAGACACGGATTACGGACTCAAAATATGTATTAACGATGATGACTTAGAAGCCATTTCGTTAAGCATTTTTCATTTATCAACGAGAAAACCGTATGAGAGCGAGGAAAATATTCTCAAAAGTCGAAATGAAAACCGGAAATTGGTTTGAACAAGCATTTCCAGAATACCCGATGCTTGGCAGAATTAACTATATTTTTGACGATTATATTTTCACTCCCGATGAAGTCGGAAAACTGCGCGAGGAGTGTTTGCAGCTGAAAGCTGCAAAGCCTGATTCGGCGGCTGATTTACCTTTGCGAAAACTAATTCACGCTTGTGATGAAGCATTAAAAGAAAATTCTTATTTAATGTTTTCCGCCGATTGAATATGAAAGCATTTTGTTCATGGAGCGGCGGCAAAGATTCGTGTCTCGCACTTAACCGCGCGATTAAAAACGGCTATGAAATCTCGCATCTTTTGACGATGTTCGACGAAACTGGCGAACGGTCGCGTTCGCACGCCGTGTCGCTCCGATTGATGCGGGCGCAAGCCGAGAGTTTAGGTTTGAAATTAATCGCGCCAGCCGCTTCGTGGCAGGATTACGAAAAAGTCTTTATCGAAGAACTCCGAAAATTAAAATCGCAAAACATCGAGGCGGCGATTTTCGGCGACATTGATTTACAGGCGCACCGCGATTGGGAGGAAAAGGTTTGCGCGGCGGCGGACATCAAAGCGGTTTTGCCGCTGTGGAATGAAGACCGTCTCGATTTGGTCAACGAATTTCTGGCGAGTGGTTTTCGTTCGGTCGTCGTTTGCACAAACGAAAAATATCTGCCGAAAGAATTTTGCGGGCGCGTTTTTGACGAACAATTCATCGAGGATTTGCCCGAAGGCGTTGACGCCTGCGGCGAAAACGGCGAGTTTCATACGTTCGTTTTCGACGGCGCGCTTTTTAAAAATCCCGTGCCGTATAAAATTGATGAAATTTACCGCCACGCGCCGGTTTATCCATCGGGCGAGTCGGGGAGTTTTTATTATGCTAAACTAATTTTATAACGATGCTTTACCGCGAATTGCTCACAACCGAACTCGACAAACAGCGCGACGATTTTCGACGTTTCTCAGACGCGCAGGCGAGCGATTTGACCGATTATCTGCATAAGTTACAACGACTCAATGGAATCGAATACGTCGAGCTTCAAAAAGAATTGGCGGGCAAAAACGCGGGCGCGATTCCGTCGAACGAACTTGACCGATTAAAAACCTTCTCCGTCGCGTTTGCGGAGAGCTGGGCGAATCACGAAGCGGCGCGCGGCTGGGCGAACGAGATTTTGCAAAACCGCACGACGTTTGCGGCTGACGGCAGCCAGCTTTTTTCCGAGCGCGACGTTTCCCTGCCCGTCGGCGCGATTCAAATCGGCTGGTTTGAAAATCCACACGACCAGGCGCGGCGTTACGAAAAAAGCGCGTATTTTGAAATACTCTCGCCCGAAGTTTTACTTCAGGAACAGGAAGAGCCGGTTATTCCCGAAACGCGCGTCGGCGAGCGGCGTTTTCACGCCGAAGTCGAAAAGGCGAGCGAGTTTTTATTAAAAAAAAGAGGCTGGCAGAAGCGCGGCGAGCGAATGCCGCTGGCGTTTTTCGATGGAACTTTGCTCGTTTCCTTCTCGTTGCCGCAGACGGATTTGCAGGAAACATTTATCAGGCGAATGGTCAAACTGGTGAAACTTTCGCGCGAAACGGAAGTTCCGATTGTCGGTTACGTTGACCGCAGCTACGCGCGCGATTTGATGAATCTGCTCGACGCGCTTGCGGGCGCGCAGACATCGAATAAACAAACGCTTTACGATGCGAACATTCTTCACGCTTCGACCGCGAATTTTTCGCAGACTTTAACGAATTGGGGCGACCGAACCTGTTTTTGTTTTTCAAAGCGTAAAGGCTTAAATTTGTTTCTTGACGAAAGCACCGGCGAACCGCTCGTCGGGTTTACCTATCTGCAAACGACTGGCGAAGGCGCTCCGGCGCGGCTCGACGTTCCCGCTTGGATTTACGAAAAGGGATTTTTGAACGAAGTTTTAGACGTTGTGCGAGCCGAATGCGTCATCGGTCTCGGCTATCCATACGCGCTCGAGACGGCTGACCAAACCGCCGTGATCACGATGCGCGACCGCGAAGTTTTCCTACGCGCTTTACAAGATTTTGCGCGGCGTGAAAAACTGAACTTTGATGTCTCGCGCAAAGCGGCGAGCAAGGGCAGAAGAAGATGAAAGAAAGACGCCGAGACGCCGAGACGCCGAGACACGGAGACAAAATCCCCGCGTTCCGGACTGTCCGCGTCTTCGCGCCGCAAATTTGTTCGGCTTGCGGCGCGGAAGTCGAGCGCGAATTCGCCAAATTCTGCCGCATTTGCGGAAAGCATCTGCTCGAAGAGTATCAGCCGCTCGATACGCTTCGCGCCTCTTATCGGCTGCAGGGGAAAAATTTTCAATTTGAAAAATCGGACGAACGGGGCGAGGAAAACTTATTCGCGGAAAATAAAAATTCGGCTTCTGCGACCGCTGCCGCCTTTCTCGTCTATTCGCTCGTGCCTTATCTGGGAATTTTGTTTTGTCCGGGCGCGTTTGTAATGGGCGGCGTCGGCATTTTCGTCTCGTATCGCAAACCTTATTTGGGCGGCGGCAAAACGTCCCTCTACAGCATCGTTTTGAGCGTCGTAGTTTTTGCCGTTCAAATTTTTTTGTGGTGGCTTCTTTATATTATTCCCGAGTTAGGAAGAAATTAGCTGCGAATTATACAACACGAACTATTTCCATAATTTTTATTCGTGTTATTCGTGGTAAAAGATGTTATGAAAATCGCCCGCGTCGTCAGTTCAAATTCGCACATTGATTACGTTGCCCGCGTGATTGACGCGCTCGACGCTGCCAGTCCGCCGTTGTCGGAAGATTTCGGCTTTGCGCAGTTCGTCAAATTGCCGCTCGAAGACGAAACGGAAATCGTCGGCGTGATTTACGATTCGATGCTGGTCAACCCCGAATATTCAAACTTCGGACCTCGCCTTAGCCCGAAACCCGAACTCGGCTCTTTTAGTCCCGATTACCTTAACGAACAAGGTTTTTTGATTGGCATTCTGTTGCTCGGCGCCATTGACGAACAAAAAAAAATCACGCACGGCGTTCCGCGCCGCGTTGTTCCCGCCGGACAGGAAGTTTATAAAATCGAAGCCGAAGAGACGAAGAAATTTCACACCGACGCGAACGATTGCTTGCAGATTCATTATTACTCGCAAATCGTCGCGCACGCCGGACTGTTCGCCGCTCCGCTGCTCGAATCAATTATCGAAGAACTGTCATTGGATTGTTCGAATTCGGATAAACAAAGGTTAGGCGTTCTAAAGCAAACTTTGGCGTGGCAACGCACCTTGGGCGGAATGCGTCTTTAGATTTGAGATTTTGGATTTCAATTTTGAACTTTAAATCGAAAAATTAAATTGTCTCAAGAGGTTTTATGAAAAATATATTGTTTTTGTCGGTTATGGTTTTATTCGGTTGCGCCTCATTCGCTGCGGCGCAGCCGCGCATCGTCGAAAAGAAACCGGAGAAAACTCAGCAGACGGCAACGCTCGCTCCGGTTTCGTTTAAGGCGAAATACGAAGGCGGAATGTTCGGTTTTAGCGAGAAGGAAACCGGCACGATAAAGTTTGACGGCAGTAATCAACGGCTGGTTTTTTTCGGGAAAGATAATAAAGAAATGTTCGGTATTCCTTACGACGCGATTCAGATTATCTACCCGCAATCGAAATCGGTTCAGTCAACCGGCGGAAAAGTTATGCAACAGATCCCGCTGCCGGGCGCGGGCATCGCCGGAATTTTTATGAAAGACAAAATTCGTTATATGATTGTCAATTTCGACGACCCGGAAGTGAACGCCAAAGGAACGGTTAATTTCAAATTCGACACCCAGCAAATGTTGACTTCCGCCATTCAAACTTTAGGCAGCAAAGCGGAAATGCAGCAGCGCGGCGACGCTTTTTACCGTCCGAAGAAAACGCCGACCAGCGAGCTTTAACTCAATCGGTTGTATTTACCGCCAATCTCTCAACGGAAATCATTTCAACGCTCGAAAAATCGTATCGTCTCTGCTCGGGCTGCAAAATGCCGGACATTTGACATACGATTTTTGCATTCCCGCAAAAAAAATTAGTTGCTTTTCGGCGGCGATTTCAGTTAGTATATTTTATCCATTTTCCAAAACTTAAAACAGATTATGGCGGAAAACAGGCGTTATTGTATCTGTTGAAAAAAGTATCCGAGATTTTTAAGACATTTTCGGAAAATAATAAGCAACTAATTATCACTCGATTCTCATCAGTTAAAGAATTTTCCAACCCCTAAAAATCAGTATTCGGCTTTTTAATTTGCTTTGGCGAGATTTTATATTTTTTGCGAAGCGGCTATTTACCTAAAAATTTAAATTTAATTGACAGGAGATTTGTATGAAACGGACGGTATTTTTGTTACTTTTGATTTTTACCGCCGGCGCGGTTTACGCTGCCGGGCAAGACCGAACGGCTTCCGCCGACAAGTTATGGCGCGAAATTGACGACGCGAGTTTGCAGCGCAGACAATTGCCGCGTCCGATTATTCCGGACGCGTACCGCACTTTTACGCTGGACAAAACCGCGCTCGGCAGCGTATTGCGGAAGGCTCCGATGGAGTTTACCGAAGCCGCGCGAAACAATTTGCCGGTCGTGACAATTCCAATGCCCGACGGCGCGTTTGCCCGCTTTTACATCGAAGAATCTCCGATTTTTGAATCGGGCGCGGCGGCGAAATACCCGGAAATTAAAACTTACCGCGCCCGAGGCATTGACGACCCGGCGGCAACCGCGCGTTTCGATTTTATGCCGACGGGTTTTCACGCGATTGTTCTTTCGACAAAAGGAACTATTTTAGTTGACCCTTACGCGATTGGCGACGCGAGCAATTACATTAGCTATTTTAAGAGCGACGCGGAACGCAACGGCGAATTCGCCTGTGATGTCAGAAACGACGGCGGCGTCGGGGAATTTACTTCGATTCCCGATTTGTTCGGCGACGCGCCGAACGTCGTCTCCGGCGCGAATCTGCGGACTTATCGCTTGGCGGTGGCTGCGACCGGCGAATATACGAACGTGTTTCGTCAAAGCGGCGACACCGACGCGCAAGCCAAAGCCAGAGCGCTTGAGCAGATGGCTTTGATTATGAACCGCGTCAACGGCGTTTACGAGCGCGAAGTCTCGATCACGATGCGTCTCGTCGGCAATCAAGACGTGATTATCTATACCGATCCGGCGACCGATCCATACACGAACGAAAACGGTGCGGCGATGCTCTCTCAAAACCAATCGAATCTCGACTCGGTAATCGGCACGGCAAATTACGACATCGGTCATGTTTTCTCGACCGGCGGCGGCGGCGTCGCCAGCCTCCGCGTTCCGTGCGGTTCGGGCAAAGCGCGCGGCGTCACCGGACTTCCCTTTCCGGTCGGCGACCCGTTTGCCATTGATTATGTCGCCCACGAAATCGGGCATCAATTCGGTGGCAGCCACACTTTCAACGTCGGCAACGGGAGCTGCGGAGCGCAGCGTTCGGCGGGCGCAGCGTATGAAACGGGCAGCGGCATCACAATTATGGGTTACGCCGGTATTTGCTCGGGTCAAAATCTCGCCGGTAACAGCATTGACACTTTCCACGTTAAATCAATCGAAGAAATCGTTTCGTTCAGCAGCGGCACGGGCAACGTCTGCGCCGTTGCGACCTCGACGGGCAATACGCCGCCCGACGTGACCATCGAGCAGACGGGGTTGACGATTCCGAAACAAACGCCGTTTTTTATGACCGCGACGGCGAGCGACCCGAACGGCGATGCGCTAACCTACGATTGGCAGGAGTATGATTTGGGCGCGCCCGCCTTGAGCGCGGCTAACAACTCGGACAGCGACGGGCAGGAGCGACCGATTTTCCGCCCGTACCTGCCAACGACCGATTCGACGCGCACGTTTCCGCGCCTTCAATATATTTTGAATAACGCTAACGTGCCGCCGACTCTAACCGGCTCGCGGCTCACCGGCGAGATTTTGCCGAGCATTTCGCGCACGATGATTTTTCAAGTTATCGTCCGCGACAACCGCTTTAACGGCGGCGGCGTCAGAAGCCGTGCCGCAACCGTCAACATTGACGCGACGAGCGGACCTTTTGCCATAACCACGCCGGATACGGCAGTTTCGTGGGCGGGCAATTCCGCGCAAACCGTCAGTTGGAACGTCGCCGGAACCGACAACGCGACAGTCAACGCTCAGAACGTCAAAATTTCCCTTTCGACCGACGGCGGACAAACTTTCCCGACGATTTTGGCGGCTTCGACCGCCAATGACGGCACGGAAACTATCACCGTGCCGAATGTTAATACCAGTCAAGCCCGCATTAAAATCGAAGCGGTCGGCAATATCTTTTTCGATATTTCGGGCGCGGATTTCACCATCGCGGCGTCAACGACGGCGAGTCGTAAATTGTTCGATTTCGATGGCGACGGCAAAGCCGACGTTTCGGTGTTTCGTCAGGCGGGTGGCATCTGGTATCTGCTGCAGACACAGAACGGCTTCACTGGCGCCCAGTTTGGAACCAATAACGATAAAATCGTTCCAGCAGATTACGACGGCGATGGCAAAACAGATTTAGCCGTCTTCCGATCCGGCGTTTGGTATTTGCAAAGAAGTCAACTTGGTTTCACCGGCATCCAGTTCGGAGCGGCGGACGACATTCCCGCTCCGGCAGACTACGACGGCGACGGCAAAGCTGATGTCGCCGTGTTCCGTCCGTCAACCGGCACGTGGTATCTGTTGCAATCGCAACTCGGATACACCGGAATTCAATTCGGACAAACGGGCGATAAACCTGTTCCGGCAGACTACGACGGAGATAATAAGACGGATGTCGCCGTGTTCCGCGACGGCACTTGGTATATCCAGCGCAGCCAGCTTGGATTCACCGGCATTCAATTCGGATTCGGAACGGACAAAGCAGTTCCGGCGGATTACGATGGCGACGGCAAATCTGATGTTGCTGTGTTCCGTGACGGCGCTTGGTATATCCAGCGCAGCCAGCTCGGTTACGTCGCTGTCGCTTTCGGACAGACGGGCGATCTACCGGCGGCGGCGGATTACGACGGCGACGGCAAAGCCGACGTTGCCGTGTTCCGCAACGGCACTTGGTATATCCAGCAAAGTCAGGCGGGCTTTACCGGCGTGGCTTTCGGGACAACTTCCGACATACCCGTTCCGAATGCTTTCGTTTATTAACGCATAAATTAGACTCAATCGAAAAAAGCGCAGGTTTTTCCGACCTGCGCTTTTTTTGCGAAATACAGCGTTCGCAATTCGGCTAACAAAAGTTTAAATTTTCAAACAAATTCTCAGTCTATAATTTCCTTTCCATCACCCAATCAGTCTGCGCGTCGCTGCCGAGTTGGAAAACGTGGCTGCCGACTCGCGCGAAACCGAATTTTTCGTAAAATTTCTGCGCCCGGAAATTATATTCCCAAACGCCGAGCCACATCGTCCGGTAGTTTTTGCGCCGGGCGTAGTCGAAACATTCGTTCATCAATTTTTCGGCGATGCCGCGACCGTGAAAATCTTTCCGAACGTAGAGTCGGCTAAGCTCTATTGGACTGGCGTCTGCTATGCAATCTTCGGTCGAGCGTTCCTGCAATTTCGCGTAGCCGATCATCTCCACGCCAATTTCGGCAACATAAAATACCGTCTCAGCATTGCTCAGTTCGCGCTTCGTCTGCTCTAAACTGAAAGCTTCCTTAATATAAACGCGCATATCTTCCGGCTTGTTCAAAGGATTAGCGGCAAAAGCATCTTTGAAAATTTTGACTGCTAAAGGCGCGAGCGTTTCGGCGTCGCCGACTGTTCCGCGCCGGATTTTCAGATTAATCTCATTCATAACTTCTAAAATAATTTCACGCAGTTTACTCCAAACGGAAATTGTTAATTATTCATTTTCAAGTATCAATCACTTCGTCCTGACTAACAACGCC
>CADCUR010000274.1 GCA_902805935.1 uncultured Pyrinomonadaceae bacterium | reverse complement strand
GAAATTTTTCAAATCTTATAAGGAAATCTGGTTTGGTTTGGGGTTGGGAGCAGTTGCGTGGCTCGTTGACGCCGTGATGCACGTCGAACTCGGGGCGGAAGTTCATGCGGAAAGTTTATGGAGCGAGATTTTCTCGCCGCACCCGACCGCTTTAATTTTTCGGGTATTTTATCTGGTAATCGCGCTCGCTTTCGGCGTTTTCATGTGGCGGGCGAATTGGCGCGAGCGGCAACTACGCGCGCTGGAGCAAGCGGTCGTCGCTTTCCAGCGCCAGCTCGACGCACCCGCTCTTAGAATTTTAGGCGCCGTTCGCAGCTTGCAGAACCGTAATTCCATTCGCCTGGACGACACCGCCGAGCGTCTCGCGGCGGAAATCGGCGCGGACGCCGGGCTGATTGACGAACTCGCCAAAAAATATCTTAAATTCAGCCGTCTGGTTCAGCAGGGCGATACGGCGCGGGCAATCGAAACCTTAAATTCTATTGAGTCGTGGCTCAGTGAGCGGAAATCAATCGCCAAATCGTGAAATCAAACAAACAAAAAACAATTCTGCTCGCCGACGATGATTTGAATCTGCGCCGCGTGCTGGAGTTTCAGTTGACTGAAACCGGATATAAAGTTTTGACGGCACAGGACGGCGCAGAAGCGTTGGATATTTTCACAAATAACGATTTCGATTGCGTCATCACCGATTTGCGGATGCCGAAACTGTCGGGACTCGAACTGCTCGAAAAAATCAAAACGGCGAATGCTGAAATTCCGGTCATCGTTATCACCGCTTTCGGCGAAGTAGAAACGGCGGTCACGGCGATGAAGGCGGGCGCGTTCGATTACATCAACAAGCCTTTTAACCGCGACGAAATCCTGCTCACGCTGGAGAGGGCGCTCAGTTTCAGCGAGACGAAAAGCGAAAACCGGCAACTACGCGAGTTGGTTGATAAGGAATTTCGCCTTGATAACATTATCGGCGATTCGCCGGCTGTGCGGGCGGTGTTGAACGTCGTCGGGCGCGTCTCACGGTCGGACGCGACCGTGCTAATTACCGGAGAAAGCGGAACGGGTAAGGAACTCATCG